>JBARGS010000251.1:0-4431 GCA_049798495.1 Candidatus Korobacteraceae bacterium
AACGCCTCCTGCGTCAGATCTTCCGCTTCCGCTGTGTTGCCGGTCATGCGCAGGCAAAGGGAATACACCCTCCGCTTGTGCAGGCCGTACAACGCTTCAAAAGATTCGGCATCGCCTTGCTTGGCGCGGTCGATGGCCTCATGCTCCGACGTGCCGTTCGCCAGGATCTTTTTCGCTATAGTCACGGTTATGTACCTGTGCTGCTAAGCCTTTGATGCAGGCAGAGTAGCTCTTCGTTGCCTCGAGAGTCCATAACCGCTGAAACCCTTTTGCGTTCAGAAGTGCCGAACAAGCCCCTTCTAGTGATTGTTGGATGCGGGACCTGGTGTCTGTGCCTTATCGTAAGCTCACTTCCCTTCCCTAACCACTTACATGCGGGTTGTCACTGCAGATGGTTGGGCATGGGATGGAGTCCCCTATACGGAAATTAACAAGAGAAACGCTTGACAACCGCTAGGCTCAGTCTAAAATACCCGACAATCATAGTTACTTTTCGGGTGAGATGAGTTTCGTATGAATGTCGGCCAGCCGGCGAACAGAACCTCCAACTATCCTCAGAGCGACGCGATGGACAACATGTGTCGGCATCCCCGAGTCCAGGTAGTCTCTCGAGACGAAGATGCGGAATACGTCGAGTGCCTCGAATGCCGCGAGATCTTCGAATCGAGCGAATTCCGCGACATGGATATCGAATCCAAAATCCCTACCGAAGAAGAATAAGCCCTTAGGTCGAAATACCTCGAACCTGCAAGTGCAGGGAGGGGTGTCTCTACAAGCGCACGCACTTCGAACAAGCAATTCACCACAAAAGCACGGAGACACAGAGAAGTATTTGAGTAAACCTACTCTGCCTCTGTGTCTCTGTGGTGAACGCTTCTGGCGGTTCAGCGCAGGCGCAACGCGGCATCGGCCGACAGCTCCGGCTCGGCGAACTCTCGCGCCAGAAACCGTGGATAGGCAGCGGCTGCAATCATGGCGGCGTTATCGGTCGAGAGTTTGCGGGATGGGAAGTAGACGGGCAGGCCTTCCTGCCCGGCGCGCCGTTCAAATAGCTCGCGCAACTCAGAGTTTGCGGCGACTCCTCCGGTGACTAATACCGTAGCGACATTGTGTTCGCGCGCCGCAGCAAGGGTTTTACTGACCAGATCGCTGACTACGGCTCGTTGGAATGAAGCGACGAGATCGAGTGTCTGCCGATCGCTGGCGCCGAGAACGTCCTCCGGGGAGGAGCTTGTGTGCAGGAGGTCTAGTCGTCGCTGCGCGATCATCGCTCGCATGTTGTGGGTCTCCACATAGCGCAGCACGGCGGTCTTTATCCCGCTATAGGAGAAGTCCACGCGAGATTCTTCGTCGGCGTGCCGGTTCTGCGGATTGCGGTCACGATGCTTGATCTGAGCAAACGGGAACTTCACTGCCTGCGGATCGCCATACCGCGCCAGATAGTCGATGATTGGGCCGCCGGGATAGCCCAGCTCCAGCAGCTTGGCGACTTTGTCGAAGGCCTCGCCGGCAGCATCGTCGCGCGTATGTCCCACGTCGTGGTAGATCCAACCTGCATCCTTCCGCTCGGCCAGAAACAGATGCGTGTGCCCGCCGCTGACGACGAGCGCGAGCACGGGAAATTCCAGCTCGCGATTGCCATTCTGCCGCTCTTCCAGCAGGACAGCGTGAATGTGCCCCTCCAGATGGTTGACGCCGATGAGCGGTTTCTCCAACGCATAGGCGAGCGCTTTGGCACAGCTCAAACCCACCAGCAGCGACCCTGCGAGTCCGGGGCCTTTGGTGACAGCCAGCGCGTCGATGGTTGCATAGCTCTTGCCGGCATCTTCCAGCGCTTTGCGGACGACGGGAACGATGGCGCGCAGATGCTCACGTGAGGCCAGCTCAGGTACCACGCCGCCATAGGGTTGGTGCGTGGCAATCTGCGAATACACTACATTGGAGATCACTTCTTCGCCGTTACGAACAACAGCTGCCGCCGTCTCGTCGCACGAGCTCTCGATGCCGAGAATGAAGATGTCGCCCACAGGAATATTGTAGGCGAGCAGTCAGCACTCAGCACTCAGCACTCAGCACTCAGCACTCAGCATTCAAACATCGACGATCCTTTCCGCGAACCGAACTTTCCGAGCGACAGCAATATGGGTCACAGCAGAACGTCAAGGGCTGACTGCTGAGTGCTGATTGCTGATTGCTCACTGCTATCATCAACCCTGCATGAAAGCCCACGCCACCACCATCGTTCGCGAGCTGCGCCAGCGCGGTTTCCAGGCCTACTTTGCCGGAGGCTGCGTGCGCGATACCCTGCTGGGGCTCATTCCCGCCGACTACGATGTTGCCACCGACGCGACTCCGCCCCAGGTCATGAGCATCTTTCCGGATACCTACGCCGTCGGTGCGCAGTTCGGCGTGGTGCTGGTGCCCGCGCCTGAGAACGATCCTCGTCCCCCGACTCCTTCCGAGCACCCAAACTATGTGGAGGTCGCGACCTTCCGCAATGACGGGGCTTACTCCGACGGACGCCATCCTGATCAGGTGCGCTATTCGACCGATCCAAAGGAGGACGTGCAGCGCCGCGACTTCACTATCAATGGCTTGCTCATGGATCCGCTGGACGGCAATCGCCTGCTCGACTTCGTTGGCGGGCGTGAAGATCTGGACGCCGGCATTGTACGCGCCATCGGCGATGCAGAGCTGCGCTTTCAGGAAGACAAGTTGCGGATGTTGCGGGCGGTGCGCTTCGCAGCCCGGTTTCAGTACATCATCGAGGCGAAAACCTTCGGGGCGATTCAGCGCCTCGCCCCAATGATTCACCAGGTGAGTCGCGAACGCGTCCGCGACGAGCTGACCAAGATGCTGATCGAAGGTCACGCCCGTGCTGCCTTTGAACTGCTCGACTCGACAGGGCTCCTGAAGCAAGTGCTGCCGGAGATCGATCGTATGCACGGCGTGAAGCAGCCTCCGCAGTTTCATCCCGAAGGTGATGTGTGGATTCATACGCTGCTTCTACTGGAGAGGCTGCCGGCGAAGTGCTCGCGCACTCTGGCCTGGGGAGCGCTTCTGCACGACGTTGGGAAGCCGCCGACCTTTCGGGTTGCGCCCGACCGCATCCGTTTCGACGGCCACGTCGAGGTGGGCACGCGCATGGCAGAGGAGATTTGCCGTCGCCTGCATTTCTCCAACGAAGATACGAAGCAGATCGCGGCGCTGGTTGCCAATCACATGCGCTTTGCCGACGCCGAGCGGATGAAGGAATCGACGTTGAAGCGCTTCATGCGCTTGCCCCGATTCGAGGAGCACCTGGAGTTGCATCGCATCGATTGCCTGAGCAGCCACGAAAACCTGGCGCTCTATAACTTTGTTCGCGACCGGCTGGAGCATAGCTCGGCTGAGGAGATCAGGCCGAAGCCGCTGGTTAGCGGAGAGGACTTGATCCAGCTCGGCTACCGGCCCGGCCCGCAGTTTCGCGCGATGCTGTCGGCAGTCGAGGATGCGCAGCTGGAAGGGTCGTTGCACAGCCGCGAAGAGGCGTTGGACTTCGTGCGACGGGAGTTTCCGCTGGCCGAATAGACCGTCAGCGGGAATGCGACGTGTCGCCGGCTGGCCCCACACGCGGCGCCAAAAGCTGCCCTGAGCGCAGCCGAACGGCGCCGCACTACCCGAGCCCGCATTGATCTACAATGAAGCCTTCAATTCTATGCAGCATGCTCGCGCAACCTTGAGAAAGATCTTTACCGACACTCTGCGGCGGGAAGGCGACAATGCGCCCGTGCTAGCGTGGCCTTTGGCGTGTGGCGCCCGTACCGCGGAGAGGACGACTGCTCTCACCTTTGCCGGCGGCGTGCTGACCGTCGTTGTGCCGGATAAGAGATGGCAATATGAATTGCAGAGTCTCGGCTCGCAATATCTCGCCGCTCTCAATCAGATCAGCTCCGAACCTGTGAACAGAATCGAGTTTGTTCCAGCGGATCGTTCGTCGCATTAGACTCTCGGACAGGAATCTCGAATGGTTACGGAAAAAGAGGTCTCGTACGTCGCGGAGTTGGCGCATCTCGAACTGACCGACAAGGAACGCGCGCGCATGTTGAAGGACTTGAACGCTATTCTCGGCTACATTGACCGCCTCAATCAACTCGACACCAGCAGCGTCGAGCCTATGGCACAGGTACTAAGCCGGGAGTCGAAAGCGAACGACGCCAACGAATTCGTCTACGCTATGCGACCCGATGAACCTCGACCCTCGCTGCCGCACAACGAGGCGCTGCGCAATGCGCCGGTGACCGACGGAACATTTTTCAAGGTCCCGAAAGTCATCGAGCGCTAATCAATCTCCGGTGCGAACCACAGAATGAACATTGATTTTCTGACTATTGACGGCACGCGTACCGCGCTACAGGAGCGGGAGACAACCGCGACCGCGCTGGTCGACGC
>JBARGS010000252.1:0-7307 GCA_049798495.1 Candidatus Korobacteraceae bacterium
TATGCATCTGCGCAAGAAAGGGCTGTCGGAGGTCTCTCTGGAGGAAACCATGGAGCCGCAACAGGAAGACGGTCCGCGGAAAGACGTGGGTACTCGCGACAATGTGCTGGCCGGATCCATCGACCGAGTTAATCTGGAGCGGGCCATCGAGACCTTGCCTCCGGGATATCGCATCATTTTTGTGTTGCACGACGTCGAAGGATATGAGCATAACGAGATAGCCGAGATGATGGGGTGCTCGATCGGTAACAGCAAATCGCAGCTCCATAAAGCGCGCATGAAGTTGCGTGATCTTCTCAGACTGAATAAACCCGAAAAGGCGACCAGACACTAGCAGGGGAGTAGCGCCGAAAGCGAAGCGCACGGAATACGCAATGCGGGGGGAGAGAAACCGCCGGCGGTTCCGGGGGAGAACGAAAATGACGTGTGCGGAGTTTCAAAAGGCTTTACCGTTCATTATCGATGGAGGAGGCAGCGAAGAGGAACAGCGGCATCTGGACACTTGCCCTGTATGCTCTGACCTGGTGGCCGATCTGCGCTACATTGCCGAATGCGCCAAGCTGCTGGTGCCGATGGAAGACCCGAGTCCGCGGGTGTGGGAGGGGATCGAGAAATCGCTGGAACGGGAGGGGCTGGCGAAGCCGGCGCGCAGAAATTATTGATGTGAAGATACGCGTGATCCTCCAATCGTAGGGCCCAATGGGAGTTCCCCGCGATCCTGCCTCTGGAGAGCTGACTCCTTCGTGCCGACAAGCTTCGAGTGATATTACAGGCACGATTGGCATCCGATTAACTGAGCTTCCACCGCAATCGTCCCCAGCCTATAATTTATCTGTGAAGTGAGTTGTGCTCCCAGGGCGGTTAAGCGCTCGGGACAGCTCACAGCGATGGGTTTGTTGCCTGAGGTAAATCCATGTCAACACTTGCCACATCCGTTCACGATCGCGCGATCGATATCTCGATTCAACTGCTCGATATCCTCACTGCCGATTACCCGCGGCGTAACTTCGCCGTACGCTTCTGGAACGACGAGAGCTGGGGAAATACTGACGACCCGCGCTTCACCATGGTGCTCAAGCATCCCGGTGCCTTGCGGCAGATGCTGCTGGGAGCTAACCAAGTGACCCTCGGCGAGGCGTTCATCTATGACGATTTCGATGTGGAGGGAGACATCGAAGCGGCCTTCGAGTTCAGTGACTGGCTCTTTGCACACCGCCTCGAACTTGGCGAAAAGTTACGGCTGGCGGGACTTGTGCTAAAACTCCCGCATAATGGACATCACGGGGAGTTCTCGGAACCGCATCTCCACGGCCTAGTGCATTCCAAGCGGCGCGACCGCGAGGCGGTAACGTATCACTACAACCTTTCCAACGACTTCTACTCACTCTGGCTCGACCGTCGCATGGTGTACTCCTGCGCATATTTCGAGCAGGGGGATGAGGACATCGACGCAGCTCAGGAAAGGAAGCTGGATTACCTCTGCCGCAAGCTGCGACTGCGCCGCGGAGACCGGCTGCTGGATATCGGGTGTGGCTGGGGCGGGCTCATCCTGCATGCGGCGGAAAAGTTTGGCGTACATGCGCTGGGCGTGACGCTAAGCGAACCGCAGGCCGAGCTGGCGCGCGCGCGCATCGCGCAGGCCGGTCTTAGCGAGCGCTGCGAGGTGCGGATGTGCGATTATCGTGACCTGGGCGCATCTTCCGGCTACGACAAGATCGTCAGCGTGGGAATGTTCGAACACGTCGGCGAGTCATGCCTGCAGGAGTATTTTGAGCACGTCTGGAAGCTCTTGCGGAGCGGGGGAGTCTTCCTGAACCACGGAATTGCCACCTCTGCCCTGTATCGCCGCAAAGGCCCCTCGTTTATCGACAAGTACGTCTTTCCCGACGGAGGATTGGTTCCCGTCAACACCACGCTGCGCATTGCCGAAGCCTGCGGCTTCGAAGTCCGCGACGTGGAGAGCCTGCGCGAGCATTACGCTCGCACATTGCGCCACTGGGTGCAGCGGCTGGAAGCGCGCTGCGAAGAGACAAAACAGATTACCAACGAGACGATCTATCGCATCTGGCGGATCTACATGGCGGGATGCGCGCACGCCTTCGCGGTGGGACGCGTGAATGTGTACCAGGTGTTGTTCAGTAAGCCGGAACACGGAGAGACGCACCTGCCGATGACCCGGGCGGATTGGTATGGTTAGGGGATAGGTGAGGAGCTATTCCAGAGGGGAATCATCGCCGGTCTCCTCGCCAGGCTTCTCCTCTGCAACTTTCCCAAGCTCTTGTAGCCGTTTTTCTGCAAGCTATAGTAGCCGTTTCGCTTGCAGAAGTAGCGTGCGTCGAAGTCCCGGTGAAACATCTCGCTCCGTGATGATACGAGCCAGATCAGCGATCCATGCGGCACGGCGTGCGATGCGTATGTCGGGATGCTTTTGCTTCTCGTACACGTCATGGGGTACTATGTTGGCGCGATAGCCCTTCGGCAACTTAATCGGTTCTCGCTCGGGGATTTTCTTTTCGTTCAGAACCGCTTTCAACTCGGATGCACGTAACACTAGGTCATAAACCGTGTATTCGGCCCGTGCGAGAAATTCGTCAACTTCACGCACCGGCTTGCCTTCCAGGTTCAGCGGCCATAATTCAACCTCGGCAACTTCCAGCGGGTCGAGCACGCGCATCGCAACAGCATCTGTCCGCTGATTGGTGAGGTGACGCCTCACGCGAGTACGGAGCTTTTCTTTCGTCTGACCAACATAGATCGGTTCTCCGTAATAATCGAAAAACGCATAGACACCATATTGCGCGTCGCCAACTCGAATTCCGTTGTCGGCAGCGGTGTTGAGTAGGTCCTCAATCTTCTTTCGGATGGCGCGAATCTCTGGAACAAGCCTAGGAGCAGGCGGCGGCGTGTTATTCGGCTTCGCAAACTGTGCCATCATGTTTCATTTTGGCCAACCGAGGCGTTCAAATCTAGGAAGAAGTTCCATAACGAGTTTACGGATCTGATTCCCGCATACACGTGATTCCCGTTTAGCCGGCTTCGTGCTATCGTTCGACTTAACAATATGGCAACAATAGCTTTCAGTTCGGTGAAGGAGAACAACGCGTTTACGATTCCCCCTCCAGACGGGCAGAGGATTAACCCTCATCGGTTACCGCTGACATTTGCAGAGTTCTTTGCTGGAATTGGTCTGGTGCATCTGGGACTGAAGCCCCTCGGATGGGAATGTGTCTACGCAAATGACATCGATCCAAGAAAGGAACAGATGTACAAGGGCTTCTTCGGATCGGCAGACTACTATCACGTCGAAGATATCTGGCGAACGGATGCCGCCGCAGAACGTATTCCGGCAGGTACCCTGTTGGCAACGGCCTCGTTTCCTTGCGTCGATCTTTCCCTGGCCGGGAACCGCAAAGGGCTTGCAGGAGAAGAGTCGGGTGCTTTTTATGGCTTTGTCCGAACCTTGCAACGATTGCGCCGACGGGACGATCTCCCGCCGTTTGTTCTAATTGAAAACGTCTTGGGGATTTTAACTTCGCATTCGGGTAAAGATTTTGCCGAAGCAGTCGCTTGTCTTGCGGCTCTGGGCTATGCATTAGATACCTTCGTTATTGACGCCAAGCATTTCGTGCCACAAAGCCGTCCGCGCTTGTTTGTAATCGGATGCCTGACCGATGCTCTCCCGAGTCATGTCACTACAGAGCAAAAGTGGACCGAACAAGAGTGCGCGACCCGTCCGCATGCGGTGCAAGTGGCTGCACAAAACGTTCGCCTCAAGACTGGCTGGATCAACCTGCCGTTACCGCCGCTGCCGCCTACGCAACGGACATTGAGCGATATTATCGATATCGGCGGGGATCAAGAATGGTGGGAAAGGGAGAAAATTGATAAGCATTTGGCGGAGATGCATCAGTCGCACCGGGAGCGAATCGAAAAGCTTACCAGGAGTACTTTCGCTTCTGTTGGCACGATCTATCGACGTGTGAGGGAGGGCAGATCGCGCTCGGAAATTAGAACCGATGGATTGGCCGGATGTCTGAGAACTCCACGCGGCGGAAGCAGCCGTCAGATTGTTTTCGCTGCGGGGCGCGGACGCCTAAGGATGCGCTGGATGTCTCCACGCGAATATGCCCGGCTACAAGGTGCGGCGGATTTCCCGATAAATGTAGAACGTAACCAAGCGCTATTCGGATTCGGGGACGCGGTTTGTGTTCCGGTGATTTCATGGATCGCAGAACACGCCTTGTCGCAACTGATCCCAGCCGAATTCAACGTTCCAGTAATCGCCTGATCCGTTTTGCTACGGCCTCAGGCGCTCGAGTAAGCCGGCACTCCCAGATGACAACAGTTCTCCAGCCGTTTTGCCTTAGCTTCTCACGGACCCGACGATCTCGACGTCGATTTCCATCCGTTTTCTTACGCCAATAGTCGGTGTTGCTCGCAGGCAGAGCCGCTTGCGAGCACGCGGAGTGACTATGCCAAAAACATCCATGCACAAAGACGGCAATCTTTCTTGATGGAATTGAGAAATCCGGCTTCCCCGGTAAGTCCCGTGGCTGCTCAATCACCTGCAGCCCTTCGAGAGACAGCAATGCACGTACCTTTTCCTCAGGCCGTGTGCCTTTCGACTTCACGCAACGCATGATGTCGCTGCGTTTCGCTGCCGAGAATACGTCCGTCATTACTCCGTGCCCATTGCTTGCACAACGTTAATTGCAGGGACGCCGCTCGCGCCACGATCCACTATTCACTAGCCACTGCTTTCGGATACGCTCCGCGATAGCCGATCTGGTGCGAGATGCGGCGACCCGCCTCCTTCACCATGTCGGCAATATGGGGGACGGCATCGCGCGGCACATCGTTGATCGTGCCGGTTGAAGCGACCGCGGCCTCCACTCGCCCCTCACTGTTGAAAATCGGAGCTCCCACGCAGCGCGCTCCCAGATTGTTCTCTTCGTCATCGACGGAATAGCCCAACTGGCGCACGTGCTCGAACTCCTTCAGCAGCTTGGGCAACGTGGTAATGGTGTGGTGGGTGAGCTTCTTCAAGCCGCGCTGGTGAAGAATGTGGTCGCGCTCTTCCGGGTCGAGATAGGCCAGCAGCGCCTTTCCCACGGCAGTAGAGTGTACCTCCATGCGGCGGCCAATCCAGGTGTTCATCTTGATGAACCCCGGCGCTTCCACCTTTTCCACGTAAACCGCCTCGCCATGGTCGAGAATGGCCAGGTGGGTGGTGATGTGAATCTGGTCGACCAGGCGCCGCATGACGGGCAGCGCCACCTCGCGCACGTCGATCCCATTGAGCGCAGCCCGCGACAGGCTCAGGACCTTCATGCCCAGCTGATATTTGCCGTCCTCGCCACTCCGGCGCAAGTAACCGTGGTGCTCCAGGGTGCGCAGGATGTAGCTGGCGGAACTCTTTGGAATCTTTAGCTTACGACTGAATTCGGCATTCGACATGCCTCCCTCGCGCTGGGCCGCAGCTTCCAGAATCAGCAGTGTCCGTTCCACAGCCGTGGAGGGATTGTCGTTTTCTCCGGACATATGGGAACCAGTCTAGCAAGGACCGAATCGGAACCATCGTACAGGATTATGAATTTATGTTCAATATATTGAACGACAGGGTTGCACTCAAGAATGCCGGGCCGATAAGGTATGTGCACCATTTGGAATAAGCGTTCAGCATATTGAACTGAACGTTCGTTCCAACTAGATCAGGGCCCTGAAAAGTCATCAGCAACCGAGTGGTCACGTAGACCTCATAGGCTCGAACTCAACAAGAGGAGATCACGCACCAATGGCAGCGCAACGATCCGCGGCTCAAATCGCAAAATCCTGGAAGACCGATCCTCGCTGGAAGGGGATCCAACGTCCTTATAGTCCGGAAGACGTCGCGCGCCTGCGCGGCACGCTTCGTATCGAATACACGCTTGCCCGTCTGGGCGCCGAACGGCTGTGGGAGATGTTGAATAGCAACGGCTACGTGAACGCGCTGGGCGCGATGAGCGGCAACCAGGCGGTACAGATGGTATCTGCCGGCCTGCGCGCGATCTATGTCAGCGGTTGGCAGGTGGCGGCTGACGCCAATAATGCCGGGCAGATGTATCCCGACCAGAGCCTCTATCCTGCCGATTCAGTGCCCAATCTGGCCCGTCGGCTCAACAATGCGCTTACTCGCGCCGACCAGATTCACCACTCCGAAGGCAAGAATGGCATGAACTGGTTCGCGCCACTGGTGGCCGATGCGGAAGCCGGATTCGGCGGCACGCTGAACGCCTTCGAGCTGATGAAGTCGATGATTGAGGCGGGTGTGGCGTGCGTGCACTTCGAGGATCAGCTTTCGTCCGCGAAA
This sequence comes from Candidatus Korobacteraceae bacterium, assembly GCA_049798495.1. GTDB lineage: Bacteria > Acidobacteriota > Terriglobia > Terriglobales > Acidobacteriaceae > Bog-257. The sequence goes on from JBARGS010000252.1 coordinate 6,350, forward strand.
AAGTGCGGCCACCTTGGCGGCAAGGTTCTGGTGTCGACGCAGGAAGCGGTGCAGAAGCTGATTGCCGCGCGTCTGGCGGCCGACGTTCTCGACGTCCCCACCCTGGTGCTGGCGCGCACCGATGCCAACAGCGCGTTTCTGCTGACCAGCGACATCGACGATTACGACAAGATCTTCTGCACCGGCAAGCGCACGGCTGAAGGTTTCTACGAAATTCACGGCGGCTTGGACTCGGCGATCGCGCGCGGACTAGCGTACGCCCCGTATGCCGACATGATCTGGTGCGAAACTTCGGAACCGAACCTGAAGGAGGCCGAGCGCTTTGCCGATGCCATCCGCGCGAAGTTCCCCGGCAAGCTGCTGGCATACAACTGCTCGCCTTCCTTCAACTGGAAGAAGAAGCTGGACGACGCGACCATCGCGCGCTTCCAGCCGGCGCTGGCCGAGATGGGCTACAAATTCCAGTTCATCACGCTGGCGGGCTTCCACGTGCTCAACCTCAGCATGTTCGAGCTGGCTCGGGCCTACAAGGACCTCGGCATGACCGCCTATTCGCGTGTGCAGGAGAAGGAATTCGCCCGCGAGTACAGCCACGGCTACTCGGCGGTGAAGCATCAGCGCTTCGTCGGTACGGGGTACTTCGACGAAGTGACGCAGGTGATTGCCAGCGGCAAATCGTCGGTGACCGCGCTGCAGCACTCGACGGAAGCCGAGCAATTTGGCGAAATGAAGGCGCCAGGGCAGATGATCGAGATCGGCCAGGATCCTTCGTGCCGGCCAATTCTGGGCGAATGTCCCCTGACGTGCGAGCACGATCATGAGCACGTGCGCAGCGGCAACGCGTCGGCCAACGACTAACGAGTTTCCCCTAGCGGAGAGTGCGTGCTAACCGGCACGCTGGGCACGGGACTTCTCCGTCCCGTGCCTTTTTTTCGTGTGGAGTGACTGTCTGTTCATC
>JBARGS010000253.1:0-1670 GCA_049798495.1 Candidatus Korobacteraceae bacterium
GGTTAGCACCATGCCGTTGACAATCGCGCACATGCCGTGCTCGCGAATGCCGAAGTGGAAGTTGCGGCCCTTGTAGTTGCCCAGCTCACCTTCCGCCTGGAAGTCGCCGGCAAATTCGAACTCCAAACGTGTCTTCGTACTCGGATACAAATCGGCCGCGCCACCCAGCACGTAAGGAATCTTCTGCGCCACAGCATTCAGCACCTTGCCCGAAGCGTCGCGCGTCGACATGCCGCTGGCGCTCGGCGGAAACGTCGGCAGCGCCTTCTCCCAATCCGGAGGCAGGTCCCGCTGCTGCATGCGTTCGATGTTGTCGCCGAGATCGGGATATTGCGCCTTGTAACGCGCGAACATCGCGTCCCACTCCTGGCTCAACCGCGCCCCCCGCGCGCCCATGCCGGCGGCGAAGTGTTCGCGCACGCTGGGAGGAACGACGAAGGATTCATCCGGCGAGAAGCCGAAGAACTCCTTCGTCAGGCGCACTTCTTCGGGACCCAGCGGCTCGCCGTGAGCAGCCGCCGTGTCCTGCTTGTGCGGAGCCCCGTATCCGATATGACTGTGTACGATGATCAGCGTGGGGCGGTCCTTCGTGGCGTGAAAGCGCTTCAGCCCTCGCTCCACCAGTTCAATGTCGTTGGGATCGCTGACGCGCGTGACCTCCCAGCCGTAACCCATGAAACGCGCCGCGACATCTTCGGTGAAGGCGAGATTGGTGTGGCCTTCGATGGTGACGCGGTTGCTGTCGTAAATCCAGCAGAGGTTCGGCAGCTTCAAATGGGCGGCCAGCGACGCCGTCTCGCTGGAGATGCCTTCCATCATGTCGCCGTCGCCGCACAGCGCGTAAACGTTGAAGTCGAAGAGATCGTAGCCGGGACGGTTGTAGGTTGCCGCGAGCCACGCGCTGGCGATGGCCATGCCCACGCTGGTCGATACACCCTGGCCGAGCGGGCCTGTCGTGCTTTCGACCCCCGTGGTCCAGCCGTACTCGGGATGTCCGGGGCAGCGGCTGCCGGCCTGGCGGAAGGTCTTGAGGTCTTCGATGGTTACCGCTTCGCCCCCGAGTTTTTCGTAGCTGGGATGAGCAGCCTTGATGCCGGCCAGATGAATCAGCGCATACAGCAGCATCGACGCGTGACCGCTGGAGAGCACGAAGCGATCGCGATTGGGCCAGAAAGGCTTGTCAGGATCGTAGCGCAGGACCTTCTGCCACAGCGCGTATGCGGTGGGCGCGGCGCCCAGCGGTGTGCCGGGATGTCCGGAGTTGGCTTTCTGCACGCCGTCGATCGCCAGACAGCGAATGGTGTTGATAGCCAGTTCATCGAGCTTGCTGGTGTTGTCACGCGCCTGCTGTGGAATCATTGCCCGAATACCTCGTTTACTTTGCCGCAGTTGTTTTGGTAACCGTGGATTGATCGCCGTACCAGTCAATTCGCGCCGCATCGGAACGGTCGAGCAGTTGCGAGCCGCGCACCCCGAGGAAGTAATCCCAGATCCACTCGACGAAAGTTTCAACCTTTACCTGTAGTGTGGTGAGCAGCGCCAAGTGAACGCCGAGCCACATGGCATAGGCGATCGCGCCGTTCAACTCGTGCCGGTCCTCGCCGACCTCGGCGATGGCGGCATTGCGGCCAATCATTGCCATGATCCCCTTGTCGAGATAATGAAACGAC
>JBARGS010000254.1:0-6879 GCA_049798495.1 Candidatus Korobacteraceae bacterium
CCGGTTTGCCGCCCTTCATTTCGGGCTGCGTCGGATACTTCGCCTACGACATGGTGCGCCAATTCGAGCGGTTGCCGGAGCGGGCAAAGGATGATGTCGGAGTTCCAGATTGCATCTTCACCTTCTATGATCGCCTGCTGGCCTTCGATCATCTGCGCCATCAAGTCCACATCATTGCGGCGGCGGATGTTCGCGCCGAATCGCCGCGCAAGGCGTACGATCGCGCGCTTGCCGACATCGCCGCCATCGAGAAGAAGCTAATTCGCGGGGTAAAGGGTCAACACTTCCACTGGTCCAGCGACAAGAAGAAGGCCATCCGGGTTCACAACAGCACGTCGCATGACGACTTCGTGCGCAGCGTCCGGACGGCCAAAGAATACATCGCCGCCGGCGACGTCTTTCAGGTCGTGCTGTCGCAGCGGCTGGACTTCAAGCCGCCGGCCGAGCCCTTCCAGATCTATCGCGCACTTCGCACGGTGAACCCTTCGCCCTACATGTACTTTCTCAAGCTCGACGACATGCACGTGGTGGGCGCGTCTCCGGAGATGCTGGTGAAGGTGACCGGTCGAAAATTGGAGTACCGCCCCATTGCGGGCACGCGCAAACGCGGCGCTGACGCCGCTGAAGACGACCTTCTGACCGAGCAACTGCGCACCGACGAAAAAGAGCGCGCCGAGCACGTGATGCTGGTCGATCTCGGGCGCAACGATCTGGGTCGCGTCAGCGAATACGGCAGCGTGAAAGTCGGCGGGCTGATGTACGTGGAGAAGTACTCGCACGTCATGCATCTGGTATCGGCGCTCGAAGGCAAGCTGCGCGAGGGCCTCGACGCGCTGGACGCGCTGGCGGCGTGCTTCCCTGCCGGCACGCTAAGCGGTGCGCCGAAAGTCCGCGCGATGGAGATCATCGAGGAGCTGGAGCCGGTGCGCCGTGGCGTCTATGGCGGCTCGGTGCTATACGCGGATCATGCAGGCAATCTCGACTCCTGCATCGCAATTCGCACCATGGTGGTTCACGGCAATCGCGCTTACGTTCAGGCGGGGGCAGGCATCGTCGCCGATTCCGATCCCGAGAGTGAGTACCAGGAGTGCATGAATAAAGCGAGTGCCGTTTTACGAGCCGCGGAGCTGGCCAGCGGTTGAGGAACAACGTCCGGGGGGACAATTCAATAAATTGCTTCGTATCAGGGCACGACCCTTCGACTGCGCTCAGGGCAGGCTTTCAGTCGTGCCGCACGGCGCAGCAATGATTTGGGCTTCAGCCCCTGCGAGAATGTGCCATCGCCGCGGCTAAAGCTGCGATCTTTCCTGAAGCGGAACGGCACGACTAAAGTCGTGCCCTGATACAAAACGCTTTGCGAATTGCGGGGCGAAAGTTGCAGGTCGAAACTAAACTCATGGTGTTTGTCTTAGATAATTACGATTCGTTCACGTACAACCTCGTCCAATACATTGGTGAACTGGGGGCGGAGGTCACTGTCGCCCGCAACGACAAAGTCACGCTCGCCGAGATCGACTCCCTGCACCCCGAACGCATCGTCGTCTCTCCCGGCCCCTGCACTCCCCACGAGGCCGGCATCAGCATCGAGCTAATCCGTCACTTCGCCGGGCGCGTACCGCTGCTCGGCGTCTGCCTCGGACATCAGGCGATTGGCGAAGCCTTTGGCGGCAAGGTTATTCGCGCTCCCAACCTCATGCACGGCAAGACCAGCGCGGTCGAGCACGACGGCAAGACCATCTTTCGCGACATCCCTTCGCCCATGACGGCCACTCGCTATCACTCGCTCATCGTCGAGGAGAAGAGCCTTCCCGCCGACCTGGAGATCTCGGCCACCTGCCAGGATCGCGACGGCAAGCGCGTGATCATGGGCCTGCGCCACCGCAAGTTCGCGGTCGAAGGGGTGCAGTTCCATCCTGAGAGCGTTCTTACCGAACATGGCAAGCAAATTGTTCGCAACTTCCTGGAAGCGTGATCCCGATCTGTCTCGACAGGCGTCAGTGGCGGCCTTTATATTGACCAGCAGAAGTTTCGAGTTTCAAGTTTCGAGTAACAACGGCTGCTGCTCGAACCTCACTACTCGAAACTCCAAACTTGGAAGCTCGCAGCTCGTTGCTCGAAACTGGAAACTCGAAACTTTCTTACATGGCCAATGCCGTAGAACTGCGCGGAATCCGCAAAACTTACGACCACTTTGTAGCGGTCGACCATCTTTCCTTCAACATTCGCGAGGGCAGCGTGTATGGGCTGCTCGGCCCCAACGGCGCCGGCAAGACGTCGTCCATCCGCATGATGATTGGCATCACTCTGCCCGACGAGGGCGAGGTGCGGCTGTTCGGCGAGACCTTTCATCGCGAGCTCCTGCACCGCGTCGGCTATCTGCCCGAGGAGCGCGGCCTCTACAAGCGGATGAAGGTGCTCGACCACCTGGTCTTCCTCGGCCGCCTGCACAATCTCTCCGAGCACGAGGCGCGGAAGCGCGCGCTGGCCTGGACGGATCGCCTGGAGCTGCGCGACTGGACGCAGAAGAAGGTTGAGGAACTGTCCAAAGGAATGCAGCAGAAGGTGCAATTCATCGCGACGCTGCTGCATGAGCCCGATCTGGTGATCATGGACGAGCCCTTCGCCGGGCTCGACCCGGCCAATTCCGTGGCGTTGAAAGATGTGCTGCTCGAGATGAAGAAGTCGGGCAAGACCATCCTGTTCTCCACCCATCGCATGGATCAGGTGGAGCGGCTTTGCGACTCCATCTGCCTCATCGATCATGGCCGCGCGGTCCTGGAAGGCGACCTTTCCAAGATCAAGGCCAGTTATGGAAAGAACAATGTGCAGATCCAATGCGATGGCGATGCCCGGCTGGAAGGCTGCGACTTGGTGCAGTCTCTCAACAACTACGGCAACTATGTGGAAGCGAGGTTAAAACCAGGAGCCGACGCGCAGGAGTTGCTGCGCATTGCGTCGCAACGCGCTCGCGTCAGCCGCTTCGAATTGATGGAGCCTTCGCTGGAAGAGATCTTCATCGAAGAGGTGAAGAAGAATGCATAACATCTGGACGCTGATACAGCGCGAATACCTGGAACGCGTGCGCTCGCGCTCGTTCGTCATCTTCACGTTGCTGATGCCGGCATTCATGGCGGGCAGCGTGCTCATCCCGGCCAAGCTCGAAGAGATGAATTCCGGCGGGGTGCGCCGCATCGTGGTGGTGGCCAACAATCCCCAGATGGCTGCCGCTGTGGCGCAGGAACTGGGTACCGTCAAGCAGCCCGGCGCCCCCGCACCGCAACCAAAGAACGCGTTGCAGTCCGCGCTGGAAACGACTTACGTGGTGCAGGTCGACACGAATGCTACCGACGCGGAGAGGGACGCTCTGCGGCAAAGAGTGAGTGCCGGCGAGATCGACGGATTTCTCTGGCTAACCAATGACGCTCTGGCACAGCACGAGGTGACGTACAGCACCAAGGACGCCGCCGATTTCGAGCTGTCGATTGAGCTGCGCAATGCCATCCGCACGGCCATCATCAAGCAGGACCTGGCGAAGAGGGGTATTAGCGGGCCGCAAGTGGAAACCCTGCTGACGCCCATCACCCTGAACACGATTCGCATCGAGAAGGGCAAGGAAGGCGCCAGCGGCACCACGATTTTCGCCACTTCCATTGCTATGGTGACGCTGCTTTACGCCGTCGTGCTCGTCTACGGTATTGCCGTAATGCGCTCCGTGATCGAGGAAAAGAGCACGCGCATCCTGGAAGTGCTGCTCTCGTCGGTGACCTCCAAAGAACTGCTGACCAGCAAGATTCTGGGCGTCGGCGCCGTAGGGCTAACGCAGATTTCGATCTGGGTGACGTTTGCCATTCTGTTCTCGGTTCCGGGATTGCTCTCGGCGAAATCGTTTCTCGGGGAAGTCCATGTTCCGATCGCGGGCATGGTCGCCTTCGCCGTGCTCTTTCTGCTCGGCTATTTGCTCTACAGCTCCATGTACGCCGCCATCGGTTCCATGGTGACCACCGATCAGGAGGCGCAGCAGATGCAGTGGCCGGCCATGATTCCTCTGGTCTTGTCGATCTTCATGATGGGCTCGGTGCTGCAGCACCCCAACTCGCCCTTCGCCTTCTGGATGTCGATGGTCCCGTTCTTCGCGCCGATCCTGATGCTGTCGCGCGTGCTGGTGGAGCAGCCGCCGGTCTGGCAGATGGTGCTGTGCGTCGCGCTGATGCTGGCGACAACCTACGGCCTGCTGTCACTCTCCTCGCGCATCTATCGCGTCGGCATCCTGATGTACGGCAAGCGCCCGACCCTGCCCGAACTGCGCCGCTGGCTGAAGTACGCAGGGTAAACTAATCAGCTGTCCGCCATCAGCTAACCACACTGTCATCCTGAGCGGAGCGTAGCGGAGTCGAAGGACCTCTACAGCAACGATGAGCGTTCTTGCGCCATAGCCGCCTCCTGCATTTGTTGATTCATGAGAGCGGAAACCAATCGGACGAACTGTGCCGTCGTTATAGAGGTCCTTCGACTCGGACTGAAGTCCTCGCTCAGGATGACAGTCTCTTTAATAACGGTCTACACCAGCCGGTACCCCCCTGCATTAGAATTCCCCCGTGCCCGATCCCGACAACGCAGCCGCGGACCAACCTCGCTTCACCCTGTCGCAGCGCCTTCAGCTCACGCTGGCCTCGTGGATTGTGCCCGCGCTGCTGCGGCTGATCGGCTGCACCCTCCGCACCACCATGACGTACGAAGAGGGCGCGATCCAGAGTCTCGACGAAGTCTATCCCGGGATCTTTCCCTTCTGGCATCGCTGCGTGCTGCCGGCAACGTGGCTGTATCGTCACCAGCATCCGGCGGTGATGACCAGCCGCAGCCTGGATGGAGAATTCATTGCACGCGTGATTCGCCGCTTTGGATTCCTGCCGGTGCGCGGCTCGAGTTCGAGCGGCGGTCAGCGCGCGCTGTTGGAGATGAACAAGCTGCTGGGTGAAGGTCACGCGTGCGCGTTTACCATCGACGGCCCGCGCGGCCCCCGTTATGTCGCCAAGAAAGGTCCGGTATTGTTGGCACGCATGAGCGGTGTGGCGATTACCGGATTCTATGTCGCGGTGGAACGCGCCTGGGTGCTGAAGACCTGGGACGCGCTGATGATTCCCAAACCCTTTTCGCGAATCTACGTGCGCTTCGCGAAGAAGATCTTCGTGCCGCCGGATGCTGACGACTCGGCCCAGGAGCGCTATCACGCGGAGATGCAAGCCGCGCTGGAGCGAATCACCACTTTCGCGGAATCGCAATTCGGGCGCGGCAACACCGCCTAGATGCGGTTCAGTCTTTGCCTTGCGCCATGGCGTGGTTCTGGGCGTGGTATTTCATGCGGATCTCGTGCAGCTTGTCGACGTGCTGATCGCTGAGCGGTTGCTGCTTGCCAAGCAGGTGGGTAACCAGCGCAATCTTGGCGAAGTGTTCCACTGTTTCCATGTTCATGTAGGCATTGAGCAGGTCGAATCCGCAGGTGACTACGCCATGATTCGCCATCAGGATGGCATCGTGATCGGCCACCAGGGGGGCGAGCGCCTCGGCCAGTTCGGGCGTGCCCGGCGTCTCGTAGTTGGCCAATGGAATCGAGCCCAGCGTCACGATGAGTTCCGCGCAGATGGCGTGGTCCAGCGCCAGGCCGGCGGCGGCATAGCCGGTTGCCGTAGGCGGATGGGCGTGCACCACGGCCCTGACATCGCGACGTAAACGGTAGATCACCAGGTGCATGTTGATCTCGCTGGAGACGTCGCGCGAGCCGCTGACCTTGCGGCCATGCGAGTCCACGATGACCAGATCGGAGGCCTCCATCAGCCCCTTGCTCATCAGCGTGGGCGTGCAAAGAATGTTGCCGTTCTCCAGGCGCACGGAGAGATTGCCGTCAGTCGCCGCCACCAGACCGGTCTGATGAAGCAGTTTGCCGAAACGAAGGATCTCTTCCCGGTGTTGTTCTTCGGTCTTCATACTGGAGAGCTACGCACCCCTGTCCTGAGCGTATGTTGTATCGTACCGCAGGTGTCGTTCGCCCGGAAAGAGAAGATAGGCCGCCAGCCTGATGGTTGACATAAGTTTTACATAACGGGACTGTAGAGATTGTGCCGCATCCCGAAAAGAAATCTTGTGGTGGGACAACCGCTGGAATAACCGATCAAACTAGCCGCAACGCGGCGGGATGAAGTTAGCCGGGTGGCGTAAGCCCCCGGTCAAATGGGACATCCAGGGGAGCCGCAGAGCGGCGGCACGAGTTGCGACAGAGTCTCTGCAGGCCGGTTTTCTCTCAGGATGGAATAGATTTCGTGCTGGTATCCGAGTTCGACTATCACCTTCCGGAGGAGCTGATCGCCAGGCAGCCGCTGGCTGACCGGGCGGCATCGCGGCTGCTGCATCTGGATAGGCGGCGCGATCTGCTGGAAGATCGCAGCTTTCGGGATTTTCCCGACCTCCTGCGGCCGGGGGATCTGCTGGTCTTGAACAATACCCGGGTCTTGCCGGCGCGGCTCTACGGCCATCGCAGCGGCTCGCGGGCGCAGCGCGTGTCGGAGCAGAATCCCGCGGCGAAGGAGTTTCTCCGCGGCCGGGTCGAGGTGCTGCTGACGAAGCAGCTTTCGGCGTCACCGCTGGAGTGGGAGGCGCTGGTGCATCCCGGACGCAAGCTCGGCGTGGGAGAGCGCGTGTACTTTGGTGGCGATGCTGATGAGGCTTCGCATGACCTAGCGGCCGAAATTGTCGATCGCGGGAGCTTTGGCGAGCGGCGTCTGCGCTTCGATCCGGTAGACGACTTCTTCGCGGTGCTGGGCCGCATCGGCCACATTCCGCTGCCGCCTTATATCGACCGGCCCGACACGCCCGAAGATCGTGAAC
>JBARGS010000255.1:0-11920 GCA_049798495.1 Candidatus Korobacteraceae bacterium
ACGGGACTCGGTCCTATGTTCAAGCCTACCCAGCGCTGAAGCGCTGGGCTAAGTTATTCCGCGCCTACGGCGCTCGACTCCGGACTTCCCGTTCAGCTGCCGCAAGGCAAAGTCAGTTTCCGCCGCAAGGCGAAGTTAGTTCTCCCGCAAGGCGAAGTTAGTACTCGCCGCAAGGCTGAAGTTAGTTCTCCTGCAAGGCAAAGTCAGTTTCCGCCGCAAAGCTGAAGTTAGTTCTCCCGCAAGACAAAGTTAGTACTCGCGCAAGTCGAAAGCGTCGTCGCTCTGTCTTTGCGTCGAATCAACTACAGCGGCCTCGAAATTGTTCCAGCTTGCTTCTGCTGGAGCGGGACAGCCAAAGCTTAGTCAGGTAGCAATATCGTAATCGCCTCTCCCGCGGCGAATCGCTCGCGATCCGGTGGTACCACAATGTAGCAGTTAGATTGTGAGACCGCCATCAGATCGCCCGAACCCTGCCACCGCACCAGATCAACTTCCGGCCGCTCCGGCGCTCCGCCGAGCTTCGCGGGCAAAAAGCGCGTTAGCCCGGTCTTGGTCGTGAACTCTGAGGCGAGTGTCGCCCGCGCAAATGGCAGCGGCTGCGGCTTGGCTCCGCAAAGCGCGTCGAGCACAGGGCGGGCGAACAACTGGAAGGTGACCATCGTCGACACTGGGTTTCCCGGCAGGCCGAAGAACAGCGTCCGCCTGTCGCACGATCTCACTTCACCGAAGACCACAGGCTTGCCCGGCTGAATTTTCACGCCGGTAAAGAAAATGTTAGCCGCAAAGGATGCAAGCACCTGCTCCACCAGATCATATTTGCCCATCGAAACCCCGCCAGTAATGAGCAGCAGATCGGCCTCCAGGCCTTTGCGCAGCAGCAGTGCGAGTTCAGCGGCATCGTCTCGCGCCACCGGCAGAATCACGGGATCGCCACCGGCGGTGAAAACCTGTGCGGCCAGGGAGTAGCTGTTGGAGTTTCGAATCTCGTTCGGCCCCGGTCGCAGATTGATATCGACTACTTCGTCCCCGGTGGCGAGAATGGCGACCCGCGGCCGGCGATAGATGGCGACCTCAGGCCGTCCGATCGCGGCTGCAACCGCCACAGTCGCGTGCGTCACCCGCGTGCCCCGCGCAATCATGGGCGAACCGGCAACTGCTTCCGATCCCATGGGAACAATATTTTCCCCGGGAGTCACGGCGCGTTGCACCGTCACCGTGTCGCCATTCCGCTCGGTGTACTCCACCATGACGATCGCATCCGCACCTTTGGGAAGCGGAGCGCCGGTCATGATCTCCGCCGTCTCACCTGGTCCGATGCTGACGCCGCTCTGCTCGACCGCCGCGCCTGCTTTGATCTCACTCACACAGCGCAACTGCGCCGGCAAGTTGCGCAAATCGGAAGCCCGCACGGCAAAGCCGTCGCGGGTGGAGCGATGGAATGGCGGAAAGTCGCGATCGGCGCGCAACTCCTCAGCCAGTACAAGACCGACGGATTCCAGCAGCGGAAGCATTTCCGGGTCGCCGGCGGATAGCGCCGCCGCGTGCTCTTCCACGAGTCGACGCGCTTCGGGAAACGATAGGAGATTGGGCTGGGCGACACTGGCCATAGGAATGGCTGCTATCCGATTGTACCCGGAGGCTAAATTGGAAAGAACTATCTTGGGGTGAGCACAAAAAGAGGACGACGCCAGCCGTCCTCTCAAGTTGCGCGACTATTGATTCGGCTTTTTCTTCGAGCCGCTCGAAGACTTACTCGACTTGTAGCTGGTATCGACACTGGAACCGATGGTGGCAAGCATCTGTTTGGAAGCGTCGGCGTACTTGCCGTTGGGCTGTAACTCCAGATACTTGTTGAAGGCTTCCGCCGTGCCTGATGGCGCGACCATTTTGTTGTCCTTCATCGTGGCTTTGCCAATCAAGTCGACGCCCTTCCAGTAATAGGCATCGGCGCGCTTGGGATCGAGTTCGATCGCCTTATCGAAGGCGGCGACGGCTTCGTCGATCTTGCCGGTATTGGTGAACACAGCGCCTTCGTTGTAGTAGTACAAGGCAGCGTTCGGCGGATCGGCGGTGGCCGCGGCGGCGTAGGTCTGAACCGCTTTGTCCGTCTGCCCCGACTTGGCGTATGCGTCTGCCAGGCCGTTCAGGTAGGAACCGTTGTTGGGTTTGATAGCCAGCGCCTTTTGATAGGAATCGACGGCTTCAGCATACTTCTTGCCGCCGCGCTGGGCGTCGCCCAGGTAGGCCCATATCAGGTCCTGGTTAGGTTCCGTCTGCGCGGCCTGCTGCAGAACCGTGATGGCCTGGTCGTAATTGCCGGCTCCCTCGAGTTCCTTAGCCTGTGCCAGCGAAGCATTCAAGCCTTTGATCTTTTCGTTCGTTTTCTGGGTGGCCTCAATCTGCTTCTTTTGCTCCTCCGTCATCCCGCCGCCCTGATCCTTCGCCAGTTCGAAGTCGACCACTCGCTCCGCGCCGCCTTCCACCGGCACGTTATTGTGCTCGTCGATCTCAGTGCCGTTCTGCATCAGGGTGAACTTGTAGGTTCCGAGGTAAACCCCGATTCCTGCGTATTCGCCCTTGGCGTTGGTCTTAAACTGGTACTTTCTCCCGGTCTGAGAGTCATAGACCACCACTGTGGCTCCCACGATGGGTTTGCCACTTCCGTCTTTGGCGGTGCCCTTCACGGATCCTTCCATCTGCGCCCACAAGGGGCTGGCACACATGGTGAGCACAAATAGCATGGCAGCCAAATTAATGTATTTCTTCATTGTTCCTCCAGCGCATGAAGGCGCTTCGCCTTAGCAACCGTCTCCAGCGTTGATCGCGAAATTTGAATTCATGAAAAGTCCTGCACGGCAGCCGGCGACAGGTAAGGAATGGGATCGACCGCGCCCGCGGCGGCAAACGCACGCAGCCGCAAAACGCAACTGTCGCAACTGCCACATGCCCGGTCATCCCGGCTGTAGCATGACCACGTTAAATCGAAGGGCGCGCCCAATTCAAGGCCGCGCGTCACAATCTCCGACTTTCGCAGGGCGATCAGCGGCGTTTCGACGCGGATCAGCCCGTCGCGGGTTCCGGTGCGAATCGCCTGGTTGAACGCCTGATAGAACTCGGGACGGCAATCGGGATAGCCGGAGCTGTCCTGCTGCACTGCACCGATGTAGATGCGCTGGGCGCCCAGTACTTCTGCCCAACTTACGGCGGCGGACAGAAAATGTGCGTTGCGAAAGGGCACGTAGGTCACAGGAATCTCGGCGCCGATCTCAGAGGGGGCGTCGGGAACCGCGATCTGCTCGTCGGTGAGAGCCGAGCCGCCAATGGCGCGAAAGAACGGCGTGCGCACAATGAGACGCTGTTGGATGCCCAAGCGCTCGCAAATACCCAGAAAGGCGGTCTGCTCGCGGGCTTCGGTGCGCTGTCCATAGCTGATGTGAAGGGCAGCCACCGCGTCAGCGCCGAAGTCGTGGACGGCCAAAGCGGCGCAGACGGAGGAGTCCATACCTCCACTGAGCGAGACCACGACGTGGGTTGTGTGTCTATTCATGAATCGAGTTTCATGAGATTCGGGTGCCCCGTCCAAGCCGCTTTTGCTTGGGCGGGGATTTTCCGTCACTGAGCATTAACGTCGTTTCGAGCTACACACCCTTCAGCGAGGGCTCCCAGATGAACTTGTGGATCTGCAACCCAAGTCGCGCATTGATTCCATCGGCCAGCATCCACTCCGCGAGATCCCGGGGATCAACCAGGCAATGCGATACATCGCGGGTTCCCGCGGCGTCCTTTCGGAATGCCGGCGAGAGAATGACCGAAGCCACATGCGAACTGAGCTCCTGCTCGCGAATGAACTGCCGCGCGAATTCGTAATCGCCGCGACTGGCCACCACAAACTTCACTTCATCGCGCGGCGTAAGCCACTTCAGATTTCCCCAGTGGAACGTGCCGCCCTCGCCCGAGTCGGGGCACTTCACGTCGACGATCTTCACCACCGCGGCAGGGACGTTTTGCAGCGGCCGCTCCCCGCTGGTTTCCAACAGAACCGTATAGCCGGCGCCGAGCAGCCGATCCATCAGGGGAACCGCTTCTCGCTCTTGCAGCATTGGTTCGCCGCCGGTGATCTCGACCAGTCCACCATCGGGAGAGAGCCGGCGCACTTCGCTTTCAATCTGCTCAAGGGTCATACGCCGGCCGCCCTTGAAAGTGTACTCGCTGTCGCACCAGGTGCAGCGCAGGTTGCACCCCGCCAGCCGCACAAAAACGCACGGCAGCCCCGAGTAGGAAGACTCACCTTGCAACGACTTGTAAATCTCGATGATCTGCATTACCAGGAGAAGCGGCGGGCCGCACAGTGAAAACGCATCTCACGCATTTCGCAGAGACTTTTTGACCACGGAGCACACGGCGGGCACGGAGTTTTTCTCAATTCGATTCTCCGTGGACTCCGTGATCTCGGTGGTGAAAACGCCTCTCACTCGCAATACCGCGCGGTAGTGGTATCGGTCTCCCAGATGGTGACGTCCTTGACCCGCACCCGCCCGTTAGTGCTTTGCTTGAGGCGCGCGTTGGCTTCATCGTAGAAGTACTTCGCCAGATTCTCGGCTGAGGGATTCAAGGTCGTGAACGGCTCCAGCTCGTTGATCATCTCGTGATCGAGATAGTTCATCACCGGACGGAGAACGTCCTTGAGCTCCTTGAAATCAAGCAACAGGCCGGCCTGGTCCAACTCAGTGCCGCTCAAAGTGACGCGGACACGATAGTTATGTCCGTGCGGTTTCTCGCACTTGCCGCGATAGTTGCGCAGGTAATGACCGGCAGAGAATGTGTCTTCTACGGTGACTTCGAACATGAGCTCCGGCTGCAACGATGCAGCGTAGCTACTATTTTAGCCTTTTCGATCGCCGATAGGGCCAGCGGGCCAAGCTGTGTCGCCGGCTGAAGCCGGCTTGAGAATCTTGAGTAGCGCTTTGACGCGGACCCTTCGGCAAGCTCAGGGCAGGCTCTGAAGGTCCGCTCTACCCAAACCCCGGGGGCTCACGCCACCCGGCTAACTTCATTCCGCCGCTGCGCGGCTAGTTCGGTTATTTGGGTTATGGAAGGATTGCGATGAGCGGTTTTTGTTTGGCAACGACCTCGCCAATCTCGACTGCCTCGATTCCAGAGTTGCGCAACTCTGCAAGTAATCGGTCGGCGTCAGCTTCGGCGAGGGAGATCAGAAGCCCTCCAGCGGTTTGCGGGTCATAGAGCAGGGTCAGCAGGTCGGGGGGAATTTCGCCGGCTGCCTCCACGCAGCCTTCAGCGAACTGACGGTTGGCCTTGAGGCCGCCGGGGATATATCCCGCGTGAACGCATTCCATCGCGCCCGGCAGCAGCGGCACGCGCGAGGCATAGATCCGCAGGCTCACGCCGGAGGCGATCGCCATCTCGCGCGCGTGACCCACCAGGCCAAAGCCCGTGACATCAGTCATGCTGTGAACCGCGAAGCCGCCGGCAATCACCACCTCGGCTGCGGTTTTGTTCAGCGTGGTCATCGAACGGACCGCCGCACGGATCCAGGTGAAATCGGCTTTGCCACGCTTAATCGCGGTCGAGATCACGCCCGTGCCAATGGCTTTGGTGAAGATGAGGTGGTCTCCGGCCTGTGCGCCGCCATTGGCCAGAATCTTCTGCGGATGGATGGTGCCGGTCACGGAGTAGCCGAGCTTGATCTCCTCATCGCGAATGCTGTGTCCGCCGATGATCGTGCAGTTGGCCTCGACCATCTTCGACAGCCCGCCCGCCAGCATCTCCTCCAGTACCTTGGGATCGCCGTTCTCCGGAAAGCAAACCATCGCCAGCGAGCTGATGGGGCGGCCGCCCATGGCGTAAACGTCGCTGAGGGAGTTGGTCGCGGCAATCTGGCCGAAGACGTAGGGATCGTCAACGATGGGGGTGAAGAAGTCGACGGTCTGCACCAGCGCCAGCTCGGGCGTGAGTTGATACACGCCGGCGTCGTCGGCTGTGTCGAAGCCGATGAGCACATTGGGATCGTGTTGCCGGGCTAATTTCCCAAGCACCGAGTCCAGCACCGCCGGACTTAGCTTGCTGGCTCAACCCGCGGCTTTCACCATCTCCGTGAGACGCACTGTCTTGATGTCGGTCATGCAGGATCATTGTAGCGAAGAGGCGGCGGTTGGCAGTTGGCAGTTAGGGAATCTCTGATTAAGTCCCGGTTTTGAAAGGGCACGGCTTCAGAGACTGTGTCGCAACCGAAACACGGATTTTTCAGTGGGACAAACGGTATGAATCGCAAAGGCAACCAGCCGCGCAGCGGCGACATTTGTGTTAGCCGCGGGCGTAAGCCCGCGGGCAAGTGGGATAAACAGCGAGCCGCGGAGCGGCGACACTGGGTTGCGACATAGTCTCTTCAGCCGTGCCGCAAGCATCGCAATATCAACGGGGCTTTAGCCCCTGCGGCGAGTTCGCTTCCGAGGTGTGGCTAAGTGCCAAGTGCTTCTATTGCCCGTACAGGAACAGCAGATCGTCCGGCAGGCGTCGCGACCAAGCTGCTTCGTTGTGCTGGCCGCCTTCCTCCACTACGACCTTCAAGCGGGCCGGCCCCATACCTTTCTTGCGGAGGATCGCCTCCAGATCCTGCACGTCCTTCACGACTCCCGCACTGCGTTGGGAATCGCCGTAGGGAGCCTCAGCGGTCCCGATGCCGATGACCATCTTCTGCGGCAGCGGCTTCGCCTTTTCGGCTTCCTTCAGCAGCTGGCTATCTCCAATCCATAACGGCGGACTCTCGACGAGCACATGTCCAAAGACGCCGGGATACTGTAGCGCGGTGTAGAGAGTGATGTCGGCGCCATACGAGGAGCCGCCGAGGCCCGTGTTCGCCGCCCCGCGTGAAACCCGATAGTGCTTCTCGATGAACGGCATCACCTCGGTGATCAGGAATTTCGCATATTCCTTGCCGTGTACGTTCTTCTCGTCGGTGACGTTGTCCTTGGTGTTTTGCGGGTCGGGATACGGCAGGTACTCGGAGCTGCGCTTCTCGCCGGCATTGTCGATGCCGACGACGAACATCGGTGGGATCTTGAAGCCACCGACCAGATGTTCGACTGTTTCGTCCATGTGCCACTCGCCACTGTGGCTGGTTACATCGTCGAACAGGTTCTGTCCGTCCTGCATGTACAGCACGGGATAGCTGCGGTGCACGTTGTGCGGGGAAAAGTAGTTGGCCGGCACCAGCACTCGCAACATGCGCGTGTCATGGAAAATCTTGCTCTCAAAGAGAACGATCTCCAACCAGCCGATGACGGTGTGATCCTTGTCGAACGATGTGATGGTGGTGACATTAGGGATATAGCCAGGCGGCAGTTTCGCTTTGGCTTTGGGTCTTGCACTGTCCTGCGCGCCGAGTGTGTCGCCGGCGGCGAGGAACCCGATGAGGAGCATGAACATCCTCAGTTTTGACATGCAATCAGATTAGCAGGCGATATCGAAGATGGGATTCAGGTAGAGCCGTGAGATCTCTACGGTTCAGAGTTGGCGCAAGAGCTGCCGTCCCGACGGTGACATACCGGGTGTCGCCGCTCTGCGGCTCGATGATTTCTCCCACCTACCCCGGGGGCTCACGCCCCCGTCTAACTTCATCCCGCCGCTGCGCGGCTAGTTCTTACAGAAATCTCGCAGGGACTTCAGCCTTTGAGTTTGAGATTCACCAACTGCATCTCGGGAGCGCTCTGGTTCCAATCGGCCGAGATGTGTTCCAGCGTCAGACGCACCGTCTTGGTCTGGCCGGGCGCGAGCGGAGATCGGCTGAGATCGATCAGGTCGGGATAGCCGCCCATCTGGTTTTCGACGAGAACATGTAACGGAAGGGTCTCGTTCTGCACGATCTGATCGAGGGTATTCTTGAACACCATCTTCATGTCGGCGCTAGTGAGGCTCTTGTCGCCGCTGTTGGTGATGTTCACGTCGAGGTAGGTGACGGTGCCACCAACATAGTTCTCGGCGGCGCTCAGCTTGATATTGGAGATCTGGAGCTTCGACGCGTAGGGGTTCGCTTGGGGAGCGACCTGAGATTTGTGCCGCGTCACCAGCACGATGATCCCGACCACAATCAGCACCGCAACCAGTCCCACGCCGATGGGCGCCCAGTTGCGCTCTTGCTTCTCGGGTCTGGAGGGGGTGAAGAGGTCGGACATACTGAGACGATTTTACGCTGCCATGAGATTAGGCGCTTCGCGCTCTTAGAAATGCAGTCAGCCGCTCGCGAACGCTCATCACATGCTGCGGCAGATTGAGTTGCGACCCCTCCTCCAGAATCGGAATCAGCTTGTCGAATTCGGGCCCAGAGTGCGATCCGGTCAGCGCGATTCGTACGGGATGGAACAGGTCCTTTCCCTTTGCGCCGGCATTCGCTTTCACTTCATTCATGATGGCCTTGAAGCGCTCGGGCGTCATCGGCGAAGAATCAGTTTCGGCCAATTCGGCAAACGCATGCAGCACATCCGCAGTTTTGGGCGCGGCGAGTACCGCGGCGTTCTCCGGTGAATTCCCTGCCGCTGCCGCGTTGTAGCGAAAGATTAGCGCGGCGCGCTCGGGAAGTTGCTCCAGCTTATCGACTGATGGCGCAAGCAGTGCGACGACCTTGCCGAACCAGGCGCGCACGCGCTCGTCGGGATTTTGCGGCAGGAATCCAGCGTTCACGAAGAACGGTTCGGCCAGCTTTTCGATGCGCTCGGGCGAACTCTCCTTGATGTAATGCCGGTTCAGCCAGTAGAGCTTCTCCATGTCGAAGACCGCCGGAGAAGGCGTGACGCGCTCGAGTGAGAACTCCTTCTTTAGCTCCTCGGGCGTGAAGATCTCGCGCGTACCGCCGCTCGGCGCCCAGCCGAGAAGAGCGAGATAGTTCATCAGTGCTTCGGGCAGAACGCCCATGTCGCGAAAGTTGGCGATGGACGTTGCTCCGTGACGCTTTGACAGCCGCTCGCGATCCGCGCCCAAAATCGTGGACAAGTGCGCGAACTGCGGCACAGGCCAGCCGAGCGCTTCATACAGCGCGACCTGCTTGGGCGTGTTGGAGAGATGATCGTCGCCGCGAATGACGTGGGTGATGTGCATCAGCGCGTCGTCGACAACCACGACGTAGTTGTACACAGGAATGCCACTGGAGCGCAGGATGATGGGATCGCTGACGACCTCGCTGGCGAACTCGACATCGCCGTGCACGATGTCGTGAAAGCGAATCGGGTGTTCGGGAATACGCAGGCGGATCGCGGCCGCTTCCCCGCTAATGCGACGGCGTTGTGCTTCTGCCGGATCGAGTGCGCGACACTTGCCGGAGTAAATCGGAGGCAACTGATTCTTGAGCTTCTCCTCGCGGTCGCGTTCTAACTCCTCCTGCGAGCAGAAGCACAGATAAGCCTTGCCTTCGCTCACCAGTCGCTCGGCGTGTTCGCGATAAATCGCCAGACGATCGCTCTGCCGATAAGGCGCGTACGGGCCGCCGAGATCGGGACCTTCATCCCAATCGAGACCCATCCATTTGAGGTCGTCGAGCAGTTGGCTCTCAAAGCGCGCTTCGCTGCGCGCCACATCGGTGTCTTCGACGCGCAGAATCATTGTGCCGCCTGCCTGGCGCGCGAACAGCCAGTTGAACAGCGCGGTGCGGGCGTTGCCTACGTGCAAATGTCCGGTGGGAGAAGGCGCAAAGCGAACGCGAACCTTGGCGGGAGTGCTCACTCTTTGATGGTAACAAGAGCCGAGGGATTCGGCAGGAATCGATGCCGGCTATTCGTCGGCTTCGCGCCATTGATAGCCGCACATCAAGCAGCGCCAGCGGCGGCTGACCTGCGTGGGAGGCTCAGGAAATGGAATCGCCGCCGACCACAGCGTGATCTGCCGCGGCGGATTGCTGGCCACCTCGCGAATCTCCAGCGACTCGCACTCCGGACAGCAGGCTACCTCTTCGACGTCTTCGCCCTCTTCGGTTTCCAACTGCGCCGTTTCTTCCGGCTCGAAGTCGTCCAGAACTTCCAGCGCGCGCACGACCTGGCTGTCGGGCACTTGCAGGCGAATGCCGCCGAGCGCCATTCCCATGTGCCAGTTCATGGCGTGCATGTTCTCGTCGCACACGAAAGCCGAGACTCCGGCAGAGACAAGCTTGCCTTGCGCCAGCTTGGCCTCGCCAAGACTCAGGAACTTTGCAATGGTGATCAGGTCCTCCGGCATGGCTGTTTCCAAAAGCCTAGGCTAGCTTTCCGCCCTAGTCAATTCCATTAAGCGCGCGCGCCGACTGTGCTCGGCGATAACTTCTACAATCTGCATCGCCGCAGCCAGTGCGCGACGCCCGTCTTCCAGCGTCACCTCTGGTGTCGAGCGCTCGCGCACCGCGCGCAGAAAGCTGCTGAGTTCAGCGCGCAATGGTTCCTGCTGCTCCACCTTCGGCTTGAATGGCGTGATACCGGGAAATGCGCTAGCAGCCACGCTCGCCGGGTTGAAGGGATCAAGTCCGGCGGGTTCGGGAGTTGCATCGTCCACGCTCAGCACCAGCACATCCTGCCGCGAGTAGTCCAGCGATACATATTGATGCGGCTGGAAGAAGCGCAGTTTCCGAATGCGCTCGGTGCTCACTCGACTGGCGGTAAAGTTGGCCACGCAACCTGATTCGAACTCCATACGCACGTTCGCGATGTCTACCTTTTGCGACAGGATCGGCAGGCCAACGGCGCGAATCTCCTTCACCGGCGCCTTCACAAACGAGAGCACAACATCGAGATCGTGGATCATCAGATCGAGGATTACATCAATGTCGAGCGAGCGCGGCGTGAAGACGCTGAGACGATGCACTTCAAAAAACATCGGCTGGGTGAGCAGCGGAACCGTCGCGCGCACCGCTGGATTGAAGCGCTCCAGATGACCGGCTTGTGCGACTCGATCGTGCTCGCGAGCCACGCTGATGAGTTCGTCGGCTTCGGTGATGCTGGTCGCCAGCGGCTTCTCGATGAGGACGTCAACGCCGCGCTGCATTAACGCGCGTGCGACGTCCATATGTGCGACGGTTGGAACCGCGACTGACACGGCGTGCACGCCCGCCGAAACCAGATCGTCGACCGAACGAAATGGCTGCGTACCAAATTCTTTGGCGACGGTCTGAGCGCGGTCATAGTCGATGTCGGCGACGCCGATAAACTGCACGCTCTGCCATGGGTCAGCTCCGAGATCGCGATAAACACGCGCGTGGTTGCGTCCGAACGATCCGGCGCCGACCACTCCAACGCGTAACGCCCCGCTGGGATTAGCCATTCTGCGATTGTCCCGCATCAGCCTGCCGTGAGGCAAAGAGTCGCTCGCGATGAGGCGGCCACTCGTCGCATAAGATCGCCCAGCGGTCGTGATCGCGCCAGGCTCCGTCGATCATGAGGTAGCGCGGAGAAAATCCTTCCTTACGAAATCCCAAGCGCGACACCAGCGCCGCCGAAGCAACATTGGCCGGCTGAATGTTCGCCTCCAGCCGGTGAAAGCCAAGCTCGCCGAAGGCACGGTCGATGACAAGCGCGAGTCCTTCGGTCATCAGGCCTTGGCGTTCGTGCCCGGCAAAAGCGTAGAAGCCTAGATAAGCGCTCTGGAACGCTCCCATGACTGGCTCACTGACATTGACCACGCTGGCCAGCGATTTGTCGGAGCTGCGGCGAACCAGGAAGGCAATCGTCCGTCCGCTGCGGATGCGACCCAGGTAGGATTCGTATTCTTCGTGAGTATGCGGAGGAAAGACCCAGGGCCGATGCAACTGCTCGCTGCGAAGGACGGCCGCCAGAAACTCCGACTCCGACTCTGCCGCGGATTGCGAAAGGAAAACTCGCGAATCGGCGGGAAGCTTTGAATCCATGCTAGCCGCCATGATGCGGGATGTGGCTGACATGCGCTTCCGCGA
>JBARGS010000256.1:0-20765 GCA_049798495.1 Candidatus Korobacteraceae bacterium
CTTCTACCAAAAACTGGATTTGGGCATCGTGCATCTGTGAAAAGTAGTAATGCTAGCCGTTCGTCCCATTGTGGTTTTCGACATATCTCCAACCAGCTCAATAAGTTGCTTCGTTTTCAGGACAAAATCTAAGTGGCAGCCACCTTGCACTTGTCTGAGCTGAACCTTCGTGTACCCAAGCAGCAGGTTTTGGAATTCGGGGTCATCGGACGGCCGATGATTCTGGAGCGCAGACAGGTTCTGAAAGCAACAAGGGACAAAAAAGAAGTCCGTTTTTGAGGGGAGATATGACAAAAAGACTGATCACCGGAATTCTGGCCCTATTGGTGATCGCCGCAGTGATGGCGCCGTCCTTGATGGCCCAGTCGCTGGTTTCGGGCGATCTTACCGGTACGGTTACTGATCCTAGCGGCGCGGTCGTTTCCGGCGCAACGGTTGCGCTTCAGAGCACTTCGACCGGCGCGACGCGTAATGGCTCAACCAGTTCCAACGGAACTTATCGCTTCTCACTGCTGCCCCCGGGCAGCTACATGGTGACCGTCACTGCCTCGGGATTCAGCAAGGCTCAGACGCAGACATCGGTCAACATCGGCCAAGCCACCGTTGCTGATGTGAAGATGGCTGTGGGCGCCACTTCGCAGACAGTGGAAGTCACCTCCGCCGCGCCTTTGGTGCAAGCGGATACTGCCGACCTCTCCACTAACTTCAACTCCGCATTCATCTCGAACACCCCGAATGGCGGCAATGACCTGACCTACATCGCCCAGACCTCACCCGGTGCAGTGATGAATACCGGTGGAGGTTACGGCAACTTCAGTAGCTATGGCCTTCCCGCCACTGCCAACCTGTTTACGGTGAATGGCGAGAACGACATGGACCCCTACCTGAACCTTAACAACTCCGGCGCGACCAATCTGACGCTGGGCAAGAACGACATTCAGGAAGCCACGGTCATCAGCAATGCCTATTCCGGTCAATACGGACAGCAGGCGGGCGCGCAGGTGAATTACGTGACCAAGTCGGGAACCAATCAGTTCCACGGCGATGCCATTTACTATTGGAACGGAAGTTCTCTGAACGCCAATAGTTGGTTCAACAATCTTACGCAAACCCCGAAACCGTTCGCCAACAATAACCAATGGGCGGCCGGAGTCGGAGGCCCGATCAAGAAGGACAAGCTGTTCTTCTATGCCAACAATGAAGGTCTTCGCTTTGTCCTGCCGGCGAGCGGTACGGTGTTCGCGTGGACTCCAAACTATATAAACGGCAGCTTGGCCGCAGTACAGGCCGCCGATCCTGCGGAACTCGCGTACTACCAGAAGTACTATGGGCTCTACCAGAGCGCCCCTGGTTACGCTGCGGGCGCCACTAACCCGTTCAGCTCGAACGGTGACGGCGGCTGCGGTGCTCCAATCGTCGGCAATTGCATCAACTCGTACGTAACCAACGGAAGCCAGCTCGGCAACGAGTACATCCTCAGCGGCCGCGTTGACTACAACCTCTCCGACAAGGACCACCTCTTCTGGCGCGTAAAGATGGATCGCGGCACGCAGCCGACGTCGGTGGATTTCATTAACAGCGCGTACAGCGCCGACAGTTTCCAGCCTTCGTATGACGGACAGGGGCAGTGGAGCCACGTGTTCGGGCCCAACGCCACCAACCAGTTCGTCTATGCCGGCAGCTACTATCGCGCGATCTTTACCCAGAATGACCCCTCGATCTTCACGCCAACCGTCATTGCCGAAGGCTTTAACCTAACCCGTGTGGGAGGAAACACCTATGCCTTCCCGCAAGGCCGCAACGTAACCCAATACCAGTTCGTGGATGATTTCTCCTGGACCAAGGGCAATCATGCCCTGAAGTTCGGAGCAAACTTCCGGCGGTACGACATTACCGACTACGCCTTTAGCGAACGTACCAATCCAGAGGTTTTTCTGGCGGATCCGGTCGCGTTCTTCGACGGATTAGCAAGCCAGACGCGCCAGCGTTTCCCTTCCCGCGGCACCGAACCGGTCGCGCTGTGGGGACTTGGTCTCTATGCGCAGGACGAGTGGCGGGCTAGCAAGAGCCTGAAACTGACGTTTGCGCTGCGCGCCGAGCACAACTCCAACCCGCATTGCCAGCTTGCTTGCGGTGCATTGCTGGACGGCGGGTTCAACAACCTGGTCAACACTGGCGTCATCAGCCAGGCGGCCCCGTACAATTCTTTCATCAACTCTGGCCGGACCAATCTGTACAGCGGCGTTGACAGCATCAACTGGGGTCCTCGTTTCGGCTTTGCCTGGTCCCCCGGCGGTAGCGACAAAACCGTGGTACGCGGCGGCTTCGGTATCTTCTACGATGCTCTGGCGGCGGGCGTGGGCGACAACTTCATGTTGAACCTGCCCAACGTGGTTACTGCCTACATTGGTGCGTCACCGGTTGGTCCAGGAACCATTCCGTGGGGAGATACCACTACCGCGAATAGCCCCTACATTCAGGGTGCCAACTCGGCGGCAACGATCATGTCGGGCTACGCCAGCGGGGCGAGCTATAATAGCCTGTGCAAGCCGAATGCCAGCGGCGCCTGTACGAACGCCGGCTTCGTTACCCCCACCTTCACCAACCAGACTGGCACGTTCCACACTCCGTATTACGAGCAGTGGAGCATAGGTATTCAACAGGCCCTTGGCGACAAGGCTTCGCTTTCGCTGGGCTACGTTGGAAACCATGGCGTTCGCATACCGGTCGAGAATCCGGCTGCGAATGCCTATGGCCTTGGATTCCCACCCATCCCGAATTCGCCGCCCACGAATGTATTCACCTCTGTGGCCGAATACTTCTCGGGTGCGGTTTCCAACTACAACGGCTTGACCGCCACCTTCACCCAGCGTGTGACGTACGGTTTTACCGTCCAGGCCAACTACACCTGGAGCCATGCCATGGATGAAATCTCCAACGGCGGCCAGGAGCCATTCGTTTTCACTACGAACGAGTCAATCCTTTACCAGATCAACCCTGCGTGCCTGAAGTGCAACAACTACGGTAATGCCGACTACGACATCCGCAACTACTTCAGCGCCAGCTATGTGTGGCAAACCCCGTGGAAGTTCGGCAACAAGTTCGTCAACGGCGCTATCGGCGGATGGACCCTCTCGCAGAACTTCTTTGCCCGCGGCGGACTGCCGTTCACAGTGCTCGATGGCAACAATGGAGCCGGGAATTATGCGCCCTCCATTTTTCCTGCCTACGTGATCCAACCCGGACAGACCTCTTGTAACAGCGGCTCAAATTACATCATCGGAACCCCTTGCCTGAACCAAGCTAACTTCTACGACTCCGCGGTTACTCCGTTTCCCCCGGGATTTTCGAACCAGCGGCGTAACCAGTATCGTGGTCCCGGGTTCTTCGACTCGGACTTCAGCATCAACAAGAACTTCAAGCTGACAGAGCGGTTGGCCTTCGGTGTCGGCGCGAATTTCTACAACATCTTCAATCACCCGAACTTCGACCAACCGGATGCTACCTTGGGAGACTCCACATTCGGCCAAGTTGAGACAACGGCGCCGCTCCCAACCGGCCCGTACGGAGCATTCTTCGCCAACCTGCCTTCGGGACGTATCATCCAGTTCCAAGGCAAGCTTACCTTCTAGTCAATCTGAAGCTGATTCGTCTCGGCGGCTCCCTTCCGGAGCCGCCGTTTTTATTCAGTTGTCAGTTGTCAGTTGCTGGTTGCCGGTTGTCAGTCTTTAGTTGTCCCCGGCTGGGACGATGGACGGTGCCGTTTCGCATCCGGCCAACTTGCTGCACAAAGTTTGCACGTGATTCCTCAGGCCATCGCCCCCTACAAACTGTGACTCAGCTTCTCACTCAACCCAATCGGGGACAGCGAACCGACCGCTGTTCTTCAGCTTTTGATACACTTCGAGATTCCATAGGACGTCGGCGGGAGTTGCGGCAAATCGAGGCTCTCGACACTGACAACTGACAACTGGCCACTGACAACTGTTTTTCGAGGTTATGATGCCCAATCCGAATCCTACTCAGCCGGCAATCCAATTGACGAATACCACCGACTATCGCGAGAGCTACGCCAACAGCGTGCAAGTGCGGGTTAACGTGTGGGATTTTTTCCTGGTCTTCGGTACCCTGCAGCAGCAGGATGAAACCCGCGTCGAAGTGCGGAATTTCCAGGGGGTCTATCTGAGTCCTCAGCAGGCCAAGGCGCTACACACCATCCTGCAACAGAACCTGGTCAACTACGAGAACACCTTCGGCGAGATCAAATTGGATCCACGTATGGGGCCTGGCGCCGGTCCCATCCACTAACGCTTCGGCGGTACTCGTAACGGGAGTAACTTGATTCGCATCAGGGTGCGTGTCGCAGAAATGACAGCACCCTTCTGCAGCGGTTCCGATGCTCGCTCGATGATTGATTGGATTGCGGCCGCCGCCTGTTGAGCGTTAAGGCCCTCTTGTCTGAGGCGAATTACGGAGGGCGAAGCTTGCGCGGAGGCCGCGAGCAGCATGTGGAAGTCCGCGTCCAATGTCGCAACGATTAGGTCGTGCTCTCGCGCATAATCGAGAATTTCATTGTCACAGGCTTTTGACAGGCCGATTTCAGAGACGTGAAGTGCCTTAAGACCCAATTGCGACAGGAGATCGGAAGTGGACCGGGGCAAGCCCTGATCGAGAAGCAGGCCTTTCATACCACTTGGATGGGAATAATTTGATCAGCAAGGTTAGCGGCGGCGAACTCAAGAACCTGGCGAATGTCTTCTTCTTCGAGCCCTGGGTACTCGCGGAATAATTCCGCCCGATCCGGATAGGTAGCAATCGCTTCGAGCAAACGCCGAACCGTCAGACGCATGTTTCGAACGCAAGGCTGTCCTCCCATCTGCTCCGGATTGAGAGTAATGCGGTCATACCCGCGAACGCTTACACCCGTGCTCATGGGCGTGATCTTACCCCCAGTGACTGCGGCGGGTCAAACCTTGGCAGGTGCAGGTCAGCGATGTAGCATATTCGGACACACGGGATGACAAGGACAGCTAGTTTTGTTTCTGGACTATGGGATCATTTTCTCGCCTACGCCCTTCTCTTCACTTTCCTCTTTGTCACCCACGCTTCACTATTGCGCCTTCCCTATTTCTGGGATGAAGCCGGATATTTCATCCCGGCGGCCCGCGATCTCCTGCTGACCGGATCTTTGATTCCGCACACCACGCTGTCCAACGCCCATCCTCCGCTGGTGATGCTGTGGCTGGCGTTCTGGTGGAAGTTCAGCGCCTTCACCCCGGCGGTAACACGCACTGCCATGCTGATGGTGAGTGCGTTCGCCCTGCTGGGCTTATGGCGCCTGTCACGCGATGTCGCTCCTCCGGCGGTAGCGATTGCAACCGTGTTGTGTACTGCACTCTATCCCGTATTTTTTGCCCAGAGCTCTCTGGCCCAGCTCGACATGATGGCGGCTGCGCTCACCCTGTGGGGCCTCGCAATGTATGTGGAGGGAAGGCCCGTGGCGACAATCGTCTTCTTTTCACTTGCGCCCCTGGCCAAGGAGACGGCGATCGTCACTCCGGTGGCGCTCTTGCTCTGGGAGTTGTTATGTCCCGTTCTAAACGGACGATCAAAGAGCGAACCAGAATCTATCTGTCTCTACCGCAGCCGCTGCCACTCAGTAGCATTTCTTATTTGCTTTCTTCCACTGCTTCTCTGGTTTGCTTACCATCATTACCGCACGGGCTTCTACCTGGGAAATCCGCAATACCTTCGCTACAACCTGCAAGCCACCTTGAATCCTCTGCGGATACTTCTCGCCATCCTGATCCGCTTGTGGCATGTGCTGGGGTACCTGAACCTCTTCCTCCTTACCTTAGGAGCACTGCTTGCCATGTGGCAGTCTCCCTTGTGCGACCACGATGGAAGCCCGCGTCCGCGGATTGCCGTTCCGGTGCAGCTGGTTTTCGCCGTGGTTCTGTCTGCGAATGTCGTGGCCGAGTCGATCGTGGGCGGAGCGGTTCTCGCCCGCTACATGCTTCCCGTCGTGCCCCTGGTGATCCTGGTGTGCGTCTCTACGCTCCGCCGGAGGTTTCAGCATTGGATCTGGTGGATCGCTTTTACTTGTGCCGCTTTCGTCTTTCAGTTGTTGGTGCCGCCGCCTTACCGGATTGCTCCCGAAGACACATTGCTGTATCGCGACTACGTCATTCTGCACAAGATCGCCGCCGATGAACTCGCGTCGCGATACCCGCGCGCACGCGTGCTCACCGCCTGGCCCGCTTCCGACGAACTCACCCGCCCGTTCCTTGGCTATGTAAAGCAGTCGCTCACGGTCGTGCGGCTCGAGAACTTCTCTCCATTGGAGATTGAGCGGGCCGCGCAGGCCACCGATCAATTCGATGTCGCGTTCTTGTTCAGCACAAAATGGGAGCCACCGCATCCTCTTCTCGAGAACCCTCCCTTCGGAAAGGCGCTACAGGAGCGGTTTTTCGACTACCACGAGGATCTTTCACCCCCTCGGGCGGCGGAGGTATTGGGCGGCAGGGTTGTGCGGTATCGGAATCGCAATGACGAATGGATTGCGCTCGTTACCATCGAGCGAGTCGAAGACGCTTCTGGCCAGGTACACACGCCGGAGCAGAGCGCGACGCAAAAGCAGCTCGCGACTGTGCTCACGACTGCTAGCGACCGCAATGCCTTCCCACCCACCGCGAATCTAGCGCATCCTATCCCCTAGTTGATCGCTATTTCCCTACCCAGTAACCGAAGCACAATCCTTGGAGGATGCCTATGTCAGAAAAGAAGCTTGAAGGGTTTAAGGTCGCAATTCTCGCCACCGACTTGTTTGAGGAAGCCGAACTCATCGAGCCTCGCAAGGCTCTAGAGCAAGCGGGAGCTAAGACCGTTGTCATCTCGCCCAAATCTGGAGAGATCCAGGCGGTTCAGCACGACAAGAAAACTCAGAGAGTGAAAGTCGACATGACCCTGGACCAAGCCAAGCCGGAGGACTTCGACGCGGTTCTCTTACCCGGCGGCGCCATGAATGCCGACGCCCTGCGCATGGAGAAGAAGGCACAGGAATTCGTGCAACGAATCGACCGCGAAGGCAAGCCGATCGCGGTGATCTGTCATGGCCCCTGGCTGCTAATATCGGCAGGCTTGGTGAAGGGTCGCCACATGACCAGCTACAAGACCATTCAGGACGATCTGAAGAACGCCGGCGCTATATGGACGGACGAGGTCAGCATCCGCGACCATAACTGGGTAAGCAGTCGTCAGCCATCCGACATTCCCGAGTTCAACCGTAACATGCTGGATCTGTTTGCCGAGTCACGCCAGAAGGTACACAGGGCTGCATGATTGATGTTTGGGCTGGCGCGCTCTCGAAAAGGGAGCGCGCCTTTTTGTGTCTGGGCCCTCGCATAAATCTTGGATCAGCCGTCGGCTATCATAGGCGAGAGTCGGGAGAATTCCTCGATTGGATGCGAGACCCGAAATTGCCGGCAAAGCCTTCACCATTCGCGATTATCGCGCCGCCGACTTCGACCGCCTGTGGGAGATCGACCAACTCTGCTTTCTTCCCGGGATCGCCTACAGCCGACTGGAACTGAGTTCATTCATCACCAAGCGGGGCGCTATCACGCTGGTGGCGGAGAATGTCGACTGTGGAGCTGTGGACAACCGCGAGCGAATCGTCGGCTATGCCGTAGCCCATCCGGTTCGCCGAAGATACGGGCGCATTCTGACCCTCGACATCCTGCCCGAAGCACGCCGCCATGGACTCGCCAGCCGGATGATGATGGAATGCGAGCAGCGCCTGCGCGCTCTGAGATGCACCGAGGTCTATCTGGAGACCGCTGTCGACAACGAACCCGCGCTGCGCCTCTACACTAAGCTCGGTTATGAAATTCTCCGTACCCTCCCCGAATATTATTCGAGCCACGCGCTCGACGCGTTCCTGATGGGAAAACGGCTGTAGTGATTCCATCGGTGCGTGCTAAAATCGGCGCTTCTCTGCGCCGTCTCTGCGCTCGATCATGGCCGCATCCCGCAACAGGATTTCCACGCCAACGATTCGCGTAGCCGTCGATACCGGTGGCACGTTCACCGATTGCGTTTGGATTGAGCGCGGCAAGCTTCGCATGGTGAAGGTCTTCTCCACTCCCGCAGATCCTTCGCAAGCCATCGCGGAGGCGCTCTCGAAAATCGCTGCCTCTGCCCAGTTGACGCTCCTGCATGGAACCACGGTGGGAACGAACACGCTGCTGCAACGCAAAGGCGCTCGGGTGGCATTCGTGACCACCGCCGGCTTCGAAGACACGATCGAGATCGGCCGGCAGAACCGGCCGAAACTCTACGATTTGCTCTTCGAGCGAGTGCCTCCACTGGTGGAGCGAGATATGCGGTTTGGCGTGCCTGAGCGGGTCGATTCAACTGGCGCGATTTTGGAGCGGCCATCGGCGGACGACCTTCGCGTGCTGGCTCGCGATGTCCACATCAGCGGGGCGGAAGCGATAGCCGTTTCGACGTTGTTCTCCTTCGCGAATCCGGAAAATGAACGAGCCATCGGCCGAGTGCTGGAAGAACTCGGGTTGCCCTTGTCGCTATCGCACGTCATTCTGCCGGAATTTCGCGAATACGAGCGCGCCAGCACCGTCGTAGTCAATGCCTACCTCCAGCCGACGATGCAAACTTATCTGCAGCGTCTGGACGTGCGTCTTCGTCGCAAGCTGGGCAAGTCGAAGTCGCGCCTGTTCGTCATGCAATCCAGTGGAGGCATCACCTCGCTGGAGGCGGCCTCCCATCAGCCGGTTAGAACCGTGCTCTCGGGACCGGCGGGCGGCGTCGTGGGCGCTGCCGCAATGGCCCGCCTCAGCGGATTCGATCGCGTGATCACCTTTGACATGGGCGGTACCTCGACCGATGTGGCGCTGGTTGTTGCCGAACCCAGGCCGGGCAATGAAGGGGAAGTCGCCGGACTGCCGGTGCGCGTGCCGATGCTTGACATTCACACTGTCGGCGCCGGTGGCGGCTCGCTCGCGCGTTTCGATACCGGTGGGGCGCTGCGAGTCGGCCCTGAGTCGGCGGGCGCCGATCCCGGGCCGATCTGCTATGGGCGCGGGATGTCACCTACCGTGACCGACGCCAATCTTTTGTTAGGCCGGCTCCCCGCCGACAAATTTCTAGGCGGGACATTCAGCTTGGACCTCGAGCGGGCGCGCGCCGTCACATCGGAATGGCTCAAGCAACAAAGGGTTCGGCTCTTCCTGGAGCAATTTGCCGAAGGGGTGATCCGTGTGGTGAACGCGAATATGGAGCGAGCTCTGCGCGTCGTCTCTATCGAACGGGGACATGATCCGCGCGACTTCGCTCTGGTCGCTTTCGGAGGCGCGGGAGGACTGCACGCCTGCGAATTGGCCCAGGCGCTAGGCATCCCGCGAGTCATGATTCCCGTAATGCCGGGAGCTCTTTCGGCCTACGGCATTCTCGCCAGCGATATTGTCAAAGACTACTCCCGAACAGTCGTCTTGAGCATGAGATCGAAACCCACGATCAGTGTCTTCCGGAAGCACTATGCGTCCCTGGAGCAACAAGCCATACAGGAATTTCGCGAAGAGGGTTGGGGCGGAAAGATCCAGATGGAACGAAGCGCGGACTTACGCTATCGCGGCCAGGGTTTCGAGATCAATGTACCTCTCTCCCCGTCGTTTCTTACCGATTTCCACCATGCGCATCAGTTCCGCTATGGATACAGCCATCCCGAGCGAGAGGTGGAAGTGGTCACACTGCGTCTGCGTGCAAGGATTAAGACTGCGAAGATGCCAGCCACAAACCTTACCGGCGACAGTCGGCGGAAAGCGGCAGAGAAGCGGGAAATCTGGCTGGCAGGAATATTAACTCGCGCTGCGATCTATGATCGTGCCGCGTTGGTTCAAGGCAGGAGGTATCGCGGGCCGGCCATCATAACCGAGTATAGTGCGACGACGATAGTTCCACGCACGATGAAGTTCTACATCGACCGCGCAGGTAATTTACTACTGAACTGCGGGACAAAAAGCAAAGGCGCCCGGTTAGGCGCCTTGTGAGGAGTCGACATCAAAGCGAAACTACGCAACATCTTTGCGGCGTTCGTTCTCGATTTCCTTGTTCTCCTCTGACCTTAGCTTAGCTTCATCGGACTTGCGCTGTGCCTGGTCGCGGACATCGCGAGCCGCATCTTTCACCTTGCCCCAGGCATTCTCTACCTTGCCTTTAACCTGTTGCGCAGCGCCTTCTGCCTGCGCTTCGGTGTCGCCTGTCCATTCGCCGACATGGCGTTTCGCACGACCAGCGGCATCATCCAGCTTACCTTTCACCCGGTCCTTATCCATCCTGTCACCTCCTGGGTTCGACAACCAAACAACACATCCACCCTGACTACCGGAGCCAAGAGCCATCGCCAAAGAATATGCGCGAGAGCTCAATCTGTTTTACACGCTGGGCCTAAACTACGGGCCTGCGTCCGGAGATAAGCTGGAAAATCAGCGCAACAACGGCTAATACCAGCAAAATGTGAATAAATCCACCCAGTGTGTAGCTGGAAACTACGCCAACCAACCACAGCACCAGCAGAATTACAAAAATGGTCCAAAGCATGGGCAACTCCTTTAGCTTGTTTGCAACTCGCCAGTTCAAACCTGCTAGTGATTGGAAGTACATTTGGCTCCGATGGTTGTTTTGCTAAGGTGATGGCCTTCCTGACTGGTTCTTGAAATATTCCTGGCGATAGGCAACCCGGCTGCGGCCCTCTTGCGTTCTGCTATTCTCATTTGCATACTACGATGAAAGTCGCGATCCAAGGGGAGCTGGGTTCTTTCAGCCACGAGGCAGCCGGCAAGATGCTTCCGCGAGCCAAGGTCGTGCCCTGTACGCGTTCTGCCGAAGTATTCGACCGGGTGGAGAGCGGTTTCGTGCAGGCTGCGGTGATTCCGATCGAGAACTCTCTGGCCGGTTCGGTAGCCGAACACTTCGACTTGCTGCTGGCGCGCGATGTGTTCATCCACCAGGAATTTTCCTTGCGCATCCGGCACAACCTGATTGCCTCGCCGAACGTGAAGATCGAGCAGATCCGCCGGGTGTTCTCGCATCCCGTGGCGCTCGATCAGTGCCGGAACTTCTTTCGCTCTCATCCTGATATTCAGGCCGTTCCTTTCTATGACACCGCCGGTAGCCTGAGGCATGTAATGGCAGAAGGTCTTGAGGATGCCGCCGCCATCGCACCGCGACAAGCGGCGGGGCAATACGGGGGCCGGATACTGCTGACAGGAATCGAGGATGATCCGCAGAACTACACCCGCTTTTTGCTCATTAACAAATCGCGCAAGGCCGGCCGGGGCGCGAACAAAACCTCCATCGGCTTCGCGCTGAAGAACGTACCGGGCGCGCTCTTCAAGGCGCTCAGTGTCTTCGCGCTGCGCGACATTAGTTTGAGCAAGATTGAGTCCCGCCCTATGCGCGGACGTCCGTGGGAGTATGTCTTCTTCGTGGACATGCTGCGTGGTGACGACGAGGCGGCTCGCAACGCACTGCGTCATCTGGGCGAGATTGCGGAGTTTGTGAAGGTATTGGGAATCTATCCCGCGGCGCATGCTCGCCGAAACTAAGCGCTAGGCTTCGTTCGCTGCTGTTTCGCGGCGGGCCTGCACCCGGCTGGCGTGTTCGGCGGCGGAGAGATAGGCTCCGCCCAGCAACAACATGCCGCTCCAGAAGCCCCAGAAGATCAGCGTCACCGACACCGAGAATGGCCCATACACTTCCTGAAAATTGAGCAAGGGCAGTACCAGAATGTAGATATACTTTGCCCCTTCCGAAACCACACCGGTAATGATGGCCGCCGGCAGCACCGCGCGTACAGGGACTTTCCCGTTGGGCAGCAACCAATAGATCAGGAAGTAAATGCCGATGGTTGCGACAATCGCCGAGGCTTTTAACAGAACGAATCCCAGCCCTTGGAAGACGAAGTTTTGATCGCCAATGGCCCGCCCGAGCATTCGCAGGTTTTGTGCGGTCAAAGCGATCGAGAGCATGGCCAGGCAGCCACACGCGAGCCCCAGACCAAGTGAGACGATGAGATTCATCAGATAAGAGCGGTTCTTCTTGAAGCCCCATATGCTGTTGAGAGCGACCTCCAGGGGAAGAAAGATCCCGGTCGAGGTGATCAGCAGCATAACGAACGACAGCACCTGTCCCTGTCCTCGGACGCTCGCCAGAAATTGCAGGTTGCGAATGACAAAATCTTTGTTGCTGGGCAGGTAATCGCGAAGCAGCTCCAGCACGACGTTATACATTGCCGGTGAATGAAAGACGCGATGCACGACCGTCAGCAGCAGGACGATGAAAGGGAAGAACGAGAGAATCGAGTTTGCCGCCACGGAGAAGGCGTAGGTGTGTACCTCGGTCTGGGTGAGGTAGCGGAGGGTGGAGAACCCATGCCGCCGCAGCCGATGCGAGACGCTATACGTTTCCGGCAGAGTTTGGAACAGTTCCTGCCGGTCGTCCTCTGCCAGGAGTCGCTTGGCGCCCGTCCCCGGCAGCATCTCGCTCGCCGGTAAGTCATTGGTTACATGGTGGTTAGTAGGCGGAACGAGTCCAAGAGTGGAAGACCTGGCGAGCGATGCCCCAAGCTGATTGAGGGGCTCATCGCGGTTTGCGCCAGGATTATCGCTCATCACCGTTCATCGTAACAGAGTAAGACGTACCGAGCGCCCAGGGGTCTGGCGACTCATTTGTTGCAACTCGTTTCATTCAGGGAACAGGAGCGAAGTTGCTGTGCAATAAACACTTGCCAAAAGGCAGAGTTCCTGTAATTATCTTTTGCTCCCCCTTCGAAAGGGCGAAGAGGAGCCTTCGGTTCGGACCGAAGCGCGGATTTGGGTTGATGTTTCTGTCAGCAGTCGAATTTCACGCATTGCACGGGTTCCAGGAGCTTGCCTGAGTGGAGGGAGCTGGTCCGTCCAGGCAACTTCGTGGGCCTTTTTCCATTGCAGGAAAAGCTGCGAACTGAGCCGCAACCCTTGTTTCCCGGCAACGTTGAGACGTCTTCCAGGCTTTCTCCTACTGCCCCTGGGCTGCGGCACTGCCGCCGCAGTTTGGGATCAGGTTCTCAGGGTTGAGCTCGGAACGTCCGCGAAGCAGGGGTGATCAAGATTCACAGTCGAAAGGAGCGGGTTGTGAGAGAGAAAGGTACAGTCAAGTGGTTTAACGGAGCCAAGGGTTATGGATTTATTCAACGGTCCACTGGCGAGGACGTATTCGTTCATTTTTCGGCGATTCAGGAAAATGGGTACCGGAGCCTGAACGAGGGTGAGACCGTCGAATTCGATCTCACCAAGGGACCGAAAGGCTTCCAGGCTGCGAACGTCGTGCGCGTTTAGGACCTCTCCGTCACGCAGAAGCTGAAGTCACCTCCGCGTCACGACAGACTTGAGCTTCTCAGTCCGGGCCAAGAACCACTGAACCCTCCCACCTGGGAGGGTTCTCTCTTGATGATCGCCGCCTCACAGGAGGATTACGCGATCGCTGCCAGATGATCCGTGCAGTGCTCGGCCATCGCCGTAAGCTTCTCTACCGCGGAGTCGACTGACTGCTGTGCAGCGCCGGGCCCAAAGGCTTGTTTGTCGGCATCGACCACGGTAACGTTCTTCAGGCCGACGAAACCCAGCATGTGACGCAGATAGGGAACTTGAAAATCGGCTGCAACCGCCGCTGTGCCCTCCCCGTAAGAGCCGCCTCGGGAGACGATCGCCAGCACCTGTTTCCCTTCCGGAATCAGCCCTTGTGGACCTTTATCGCCGTAGTTAAAAGTCTTGCCTGCACGCACGATCAGATCGATCCACGCCTTTAGCGCCGCCGGGATCGAGAAGTTGTGCATTGGAACGCCCAGCACGATCACGTCGGCATCTACCAGTTCCTGAATCAACGTATTCGACAACTCCAGGACGCCCTCCTGCTCCGGCGTGCGTTCTGCCCCCGGGGTGTACGACGCCTGGATCCAGGATTCGGTGACAAAGGGAAGAGGATTGGCCGCCAGATCGCGTTCGATAACACGGCCATCGGGATTTTCGGCCTTCCACATGTCGGCTGCGTGCCGGGTCAGCCGCCGGGAAACCGAGTTGCTGCGGGGGCTGGAATTTACGATCAGCAGGGTAGTCATACCATGCTCCATACCGCCGGTGAAGGATTCAGGTGGAACGGTCAGCAAGCCGCCGTGCTATTGCAAATTTTTCGCGTGTGAAGGTGGTTACGAGGCGGAAGGCGACTCCGCCAGTTCCGGCTCAATAATCAAAGCGCAGAGCCCGCTCAATTCGCGGCACTCCGCTTCGCTCAGGCTGCGCAGGATATCGTTGGACTCGGCATCGATATTTGGCCGCATGGTGTCAAGCAGCCGGATTCCTTTGGCGGTGATGCAGGTGACCGCCTGCCGTTGATCGTTGTTTCCGCGCGATCGTTTTACCAGCCCTCGAGCCTGCAGGCGATCCACCAGGCGCGTGATGTCGGACGCGCGATCGACCATGCGGCAGGCGATCTCGCTGCGCGGGTGGCCCTGGGGATGAACGCCGCGCAAAATCCGCAGCACGTTGTACTGGGGACGGGTGATGCCGTGCCGCTCGCAGAGCTTGTCCATACGCTCATTGAGGATATTGGCTGCCACGATCATGCTGAGGATCGCTTCCTGAATGTGGTCGGCAAAGTGTGCCTGCTTCAGGCGCCGGCTGAGGGGCTCGGTCATGCTGTCCTTTATAGCCAGAATTGGGGCAGTTGTCACCCAGCGGACGAGGGAGAAATTTCCCTGGCGGTTGTCGGCCCCGGCTGGCTAGGGCAGTTCGAGGCTCACCAATTCGCCTTGCAGATTGCCGTCGTCGCGGTAGTTGATGCCGCACCACGCCCAGGATGTGACCGTAGTATTTGCAGATTCACCTACGATGTCTGTGACAGGGTCATGACGAATCCCCCCACTGGCAAACGAAGCATGACATCCATCCAGGGAGGAAGATTTGTTCCGAACGTCGCGTCGGCAGCATACTTCACGGAGTAGGAAACCGGAATCGGCCGCCTCGTAATCTGACATCCAAGTATGCCCGCCATCAGATCAAGCCCATACAGCGATGGAATTGTCAGATGTTCGCCTGGGATGATATACGGCCATCTTTTTCGCAAGAGCCGATGTGCCCAGGCGTCGGAGTAGGGACCAAGTACATGTACCTTGCCACCCGGACGGGCAATACGAAGAAGCTCCTTCATCAGTCCTAACGGATCGATCAGGTGTTCTATGACAGCAATGCAAAACACGGTATCGTAGTCGTTCCGCAGCGCCCAACCCGACGTACTGAGATCGGCTTGCGTCCAGCGAACGCGGGATCCGAGCGGCAAGAGTAGCTCTGGTTGCGGATGGAAGTCGTAGCTGTCGACATGGAGATCCTGCCTAGCGATTTCTCTGCTCAACCATCCTTCTCCAGCTCCGACATCGGCAATGGCGCCGCTGGCGCTGGGGAAAAAATTCAAAACATCTCGATACCATTCCGGCTGCCGTGACTTCAACTTGGCTAACGCTTTCGCCTCCGGAAATCCTCCGTAAGCATAGGTGCTGTAGCAATAGGTTAGTAGTTCCGGAGATGGCATTGGGAGGGTGGTCAGGCTACCACAACGGTCACACTGGACCATGCGAATATCCCGCATTTCCCGCCAAATCGGATGCGAAAGGCCCGAATACCGACTAGAACATTGTCCAAAACAATAGGGACATGCCGACATAAAATAATTATATATAGTGGAGAGCTGCCCACGTTTTCCCTGACCTGCTCCTTCAATCGGACTGTTTGCCCTGGGGACCTCCATTTCGGCCGTTGCTCTTTGTTGAAGCTGAATGTCCGGTGCTCGTCAAGTTGGGCACCTGCCGCATGCGGCGCATTCTCAATCGGGTTGCTCCTCAGAGGTGAGTAGCAGAAGTTATGCAAAAAAGCCTTCCTGGCCCGGGACAGGAAGGCTTGCGATGCCCCGGGAGCGTTTCGCCCCGAACTGGGTGCGGTGGGCATCATTCGCGGCGACGTGGAGGGGGACTGTGCCGTCAACCGCGGAATCAAATTCAACTGGCGCCACGGCGGTTAGCGGGAGAACTCACCTGTCTTCCGCTCGTGGCGCCCCAGATCGATATTGTCATCGCCTCGCGCGCTGGCAATCCTTACGAACTAGTTCGCTTCGCACCGCACGGTCAGGTAGAGCAAGAAACGTGCCAGAGAAAAAAGCGTAAGTTGGCGGGCATTCTATGACCAAAGTCACAGACCACACATGTAATTCCTACCCGGAGAGAGAAACTCTGCCGGCAACATGGGTGTCAACCGCGGCCACGCATGATTGCGGCGTGTTGCTAGAGAAGGCGCAGTATTACTCCGATGCTCTCAGACGCTGAATTCCCCAGCGCGCATGCTCCGCAACAATGATGTCGGCGTCCTCAGTGAGTCGCTGGAGGATCGGCAGGAAACGCCGATCGCCGCTGTTGGCCATGGCGACTGCTACGTTCCGGCGCAATCCGCTCAACTTCGCCCGTTTCACAGGTGAGCCCCGAAAGGCCTCGCGGAATTCTTCCGTGTCGATGCTGAGCCGCGCCAGCCATTCCAGGTCGGGATTCACCAGTTCCGGGCGTGGCTGCAACTCTGGAGCCGTGGTAACTGGCGCTCCCTGATTCCAGGGGCAGACATCCTGGCAGATATCGCAGCCGAAGACCTGCCGCCCGATGCCGGGGCGGAGTTCCTCGGGAATGGAGCCGCGCAGTTCGATCGTGAGATACGCAATGCACTTCGTCGGGTCAAGCTGATACGGGGCAGGGAAGGCGTTCGTGGGGCACGCATCGATGCAGCGGGTACAGGAGCCGCAGCAGTCCGCAGGCGGCACGTCGCGCGTGAGTTCGAGCGAAGTCAGCATGACGCCCAGGAAGAGCCACGACCCGAGCTGCTGGTTCAGCACGCAAGTGTTTTTGCCGATCCAGCCAATGCCGGCGTACTTGGCAAAGACGCGCTCGATGACCGGGCCGGTATCGACGTAGCACCAGGTGCGCGGTATCGGAATTTGCTGATGCTCGCATCGTTCTAGAAGCCGTGCTTCGAGAGCGCGAAGTTTTTCCAGCAGCACATCGTGATAGTCGCGCTGCAACCAGGCGTAGCGCGAGATCCACCCTTGTGTCGGCGCTCCAGCGTGAGTGGAGTAGGGCTGGTCGGTGTTGTAGTTCAGCGCACAGACAACGACCGAGCGAGCCCAGGGAGCGGCGTTGGCCAGCGACGCGCGCTTCAACTCGTCGGCATGATTGCGCTTCTCCAGATACTTCATCTCCCCGGCGCGGCCCTCGGCGATCCATGTGGGAAAGAAGCGGTGCTCAGGCGTGTCGGTGACGCCAGCGACGCCGGCGAGATCGAAGCCGGTGTCGAGGGCGAGGCGCTTGAGCTCGTTCGTCAGGTTGGCAATGGCTGTCACAGGCGGGCTCAGGCCGATTATACGGGCTAGACGAAGAGCGATTCTTCCCATTTACCTGGACAGCAATTTCCGTGGACAACGCCAAGTTAATTCCGGGGCGTTAAGAGTTTAATGCTGTACGTATAACGCAAACCGTTATATGCTAAGCAGGTGATTAAGTCTTTCCGATCGCGGGAGACCGAACTGCTTCACGGGCGCCAAAGAGTCAAACAATTTTTGGCTTTCGAGCGCGTGGCCCAGCGAAAGCTGCGCCAGTTGGATATTGCCCTCGAACTGCGCGACTTGAGATCTCCCCCAGGTAATAGCCTGGAAGCGCTGAAAGGCGATCGACAAGGCCAGCACAGTATCCGCATCAATAGTCAATGGTGGATTTGCTTCACCTGGCGGAATGGGGATGCATACGACGTTGAAATCGTCGATTGTCATTAAGGAGGCAACATGGCGAAACCGGAAAAACTCGCGCCCATTCATCCCGGAGAGATTCTGCGCGAAGATTTCTTGAAGCCGCTGGGCATCAATATGAACCGGCTCGCGCTTGACCTGCATGTTCCGGTGACGCGCATTGCCGAGATCGTGCACGAGCGCCGCGGCATCACGCCCGATACCGCGATGCGGTTGGGCCGCTACTTCAACACCAGCGCACGCTTCTGGCTGAATGCCCAGTCCAGCTACGACCTTGAAGTCGCGCAAGATGCCTTGCGGAGCACCATCGAACGGGATGTGCGCCCGCTGGTCGCCTGAATTGCCCAGCAGGTCCCTCGACTAAACGTCCACGCAACCCGCGGGGCGGCATCCTGAATTGGGAGCGCGCCTTTTTCTGCACTCCTCCTCTCTGATTCTTTGGTTGTCCGGCCCGATGTCACTGCCAGACGATCACCGCCAGCATGAAATTGGTCGTGAGAGAACTCATGGCCATCACGAAAAAACTTCCTCCTATCATGACGTTGTTGGTTATTAGTCTGACGCTGCTCACAGGCTGCGGCGGTTCCGCCAGCCCTACTCCGCCGACGCCACCTGTTCCACCAGCGCCGCCGGCTCCGCTCACCGCCAGCAACGTCAACCTGATCTTCGTGGTAAGCGAGGACCTGGCTTTCCAGGCTTCCGGCGACGTGAATCCCAAGACGGCCAACCTTACCAGTCAGGGTTTACAGCGGTCGCTGCTCATGGCCACGTTTCTGAAAAACCAGGTGCTGGGGTCGAAGAATGTAACCAGCATCTACGCGCTCGAACCCATGACCCATTTGCAGACTGCAAACCAGTATCCCGACATGGTGGCGCCGGAGAGCATTCAGCAGTTCGCGCTGTTGAACCAGATTACGTTGTCGAGTGATCTGGAAGG
The DNA here is from genome assembly GCA_049798495.1 of Candidatus Korobacteraceae bacterium. Lineage (GTDB taxonomy): Bacteria > Acidobacteriota > Terriglobia > Terriglobales > Acidobacteriaceae > Bog-257. The sequence goes on from JBARGS010000256.1 coordinate 18,824, forward strand.
CGGTAGTCCGTATACCGGCCAGAATTACCCGATCAATGCCTCCTATTCGTCAGAGCCCATGCCCAGCGACGTTCCTGCGCCGTCGCAGTTCTGCACAAATTGCAGAGGGCTGGATTTCAATGACCACAACGGCGATAACGAAACTCTGGTTGGCCACATCGTGACGGCTGGTCTTCCTGGGTTCTACGTTTTTTCGGCGCCGTGGGAAACCGTCAGCGCGCTGTTAAGCAATATCAATAAGCGTGAAGGCTACGGCCTCACTCTTCCGGCGAGCTATGCCGGGCCAAACTATGTCTATGCCATCTCGATCACGCCCTCGGGAAGCGCCAGCCTGGTCACGTATGACAGCAAACTCAATCCGCCTTCCACCTACCCGGTGTTGCCTCCACCCAAGCTGGCCAGCGCTGCCTGTACAGCGCAGACGAAGTTCAACATCACGCTGACCGGCGGGCAGGACGGCGCGATCGTTCCGGCAGGGGCCAACACCAACGAAACCCTGTACATCATCCGCCACGCCGAGGCGCACCCTAAGGCCTACTGGTCCGACAACAATTACGTGGGTGCGGGGCAATGGCGGGCGCTCGATCTACCCAACGTGCTGCTCGGCAAAATCCGCCGTCCCGACCAGGTATATTCCATGGACCCGAGTCAGTTTAGCCCCGGTTCGGTCAGCGCCAAGGGCGATTCCACCTGGTCCACTCTTGCACCCGCATTGACCGCCGAACCCTACGCCATCGCCAACAACGTACCCTACCATCTGGTCACAAACTTCTTGATGACCGATTCGACCGTCGACACCTTAACCAGCAAGTTCTTCTTTAACGGTGGCACATTCTCCAATCAGACCGTGCTGGTGGCATGGGCCTACCAATACATACAGCCAGCCATCAACGCGTTGCTGGCGACTTATCATGGGGCAGGCCCAACCCCGCCGGCCTGGCCTCCCACCGACTACGACACTATCTGGACCGTGAAGCTCGACGCCCACGGCAACCTGACGGTAAATAACAACCTGTGCGAAGGCATCAAGTCGACGGCACTGCCGGCGATGCCGCCGCAATTCTGACCGGCGCTGACGTGTGAATGGAGTGCTGAATGCTGAATGCTGAGTGCTGAGTGCTGTTTCTAGATCCCCAGCTTCTTCACTTCCTCGTTGTAGTACTTACGGTAGAGGATGTCCCACTCCTGCGAGCCTTCGAGGATAGTGCGGCGCTGGCTTTCGATCTTCTGCCGGGCGGCAGCGTCGATTCGCGCCTCCTGCGCCATCAGGTTTTCCAGCAGGCGGCGGGTCTCGACGCGGATGGTGTTGCGGTCCTCGAGGAAATCAACGTTGTCCATCTCGGCCAGCGTGTCGGCGATGGCGTGGGCCAGCTTGTTGATCTTCTCGCGGCTGACCCTCATAAGACTGCCTTATATTTGCGCACCAGTTCGTTCTTGATCTTCTTGAACATCTCCTGGTAGTTGGCGCCGCTACGCTGCATCTCGTCGGCGTAGGTGTCGAGAATGATGCGGACTTCGTCGTTGATGCGGTCTTCCAGCGCGAGTTCCTCGAGCATGGCCGCGTTGACGCGCGCGGTCACGGCCGCCTTGTCGGGCGTCTCGATGAACTCGCCTTCGATCAGCTTGTTGGTAACTTCGCGGGCCAGATAGCCCACATATTCTTTGGAGAAGAGCATTGCGTATTCAAGAATCGCTTGGGAAAACATTTAGTTTAGCACAGGGATAGAGCCGCTATTCGCGATTGCCGTTTGCGCACTTCGAGTTCGCCGATGGAGTGGGACAAGTACCGCGCTACATGCTTTGTATCAGGGCACGTCTTCAGACGTGCCGCAAGCGACGGACTATGGTTCGGGCTTTAGAGACTGTGTCGCAACCCAGTGTCGCCGCTCCGCGGCTCTCTGTTTATCCCACTTGCCCGCGGGCTTACGCCCGCGGCTAACAC
>JBARGS010000257.1:0-29315 GCA_049798495.1 Candidatus Korobacteraceae bacterium
GCTCATACCTGTTCTTGTACTCCCCGGCTTGCAGGCGACCGGCAATCTCCACATCGGTAAAGGCCTTTTCCCCAAAGTCCCGCCGGATGACGGCCGCAAATTGCTTAAGGGTTTTGAAGACGGAAAAATCCAGCTCAGGAAAGAAGTTTCCAGGAAAGACAATACGCCCATGAGCGTTGATGACAAAAGGCTTCAGCGGCATCGATAACCTCGTACTTCTTCTTGTCGCTCATTCGGTCGCCGGTGCGATTCTCCGGCTCTTCGACTCGTTTCAGGATTTCTAGAAAAGGACCTTGATTTTGAACCGATTCCTATCAAAAGAGTAATTTGAAGCACGCACACGCGCCTGTGACACCTGCCATTCCGGCCTGTGACGCGTGTCACAGAGCGCGCTGCGGAATGCGGCTTTAGCGCAGCTGGCAGGGCCCCTGTTATTCGCCCGCGCCGGGCGATGCATGCCTTCGGTCGCATCTACTATGCTTCCGACTCCTTCGCCGTCCGAATGCAGGAGTGCTGCTGTTCAAGAGCTTCCAGTTCAGCTTCGTCACCCGATTCCCCAACCGGGGCAAAACAACTGTTGCAACTGGAGATGATGACTTCCTCTTTTTCAAAGAAGCGTCTGGTGTATTCAAATGCGGCTGTACTCACGGCAAGCTCCTATGAAGAAATCAGCTATATGTCAGTCAAAGTTCGCGGGCGGCTCTCGCATGGTCATCCCACAGTGATACCGGTCATGCGCGTTTGGCGCGACCAGGCGTCCGGCCATCGATGTATGAGAAGTGGCGGCAACCTCGGCTTTCATAACCATGGAGCGCCCGACAATGCCGGTCGATGCAAATGACAGGTTCAGCTCGACAATGACTGCTGCGAAGCGCCGGCAGATTCTATTAACGAGCTCGCACCGACGAGCGCTGAGAGCGCCGCCCCAGCCAGTTGTCGATGTGAGGCCAGGTGTACTTACTCGCTCCGCTCCCAGCCATGATCCCGATGTGTCCACCGGCAATGCGGAAGAGTTCCTTATCTGCGCTGCTTACCTTCGACATGATCGGCTCAGACTGGCACGACGGCGTGATGTGGTCCCCTTCGGCAATCACGGTTAGCAGATTGGCGTGGATGCGGCTAAGATCAACCCGCTCGCCGCGGATCATGAGTTCGCCCCGCATCAGCTTGTCGTTACGGTAGAGATCGACGATGAGCTGCCGGAAAGCGCCTCCCGCCAGGGGCACGTTATCCGTCACCCAACTGTTCATCGCGTGCCAGGATTCCACCATGCGCGGATCATCCAGGTTGTCCCACAGCTTCACGTAGTTGCTGACGTAGTTTTCCACCGGCTTCAGCGCCTTGGCCCCGTAGTCGATCATCTCTCCCGGCATGTTGCCGAAGGTGGCCAGCACCTTGTCGATATCGAAATAGCGCTCGTCGGTCCAGCGCGCAAACGTCAGTCCTTGGCGATTGGAGAAATCCAGAGGCGCCGTCAACAGAATCAGGTTGCGCAAGCCTTCGTCGCTGCCGCGTAGTGCGGCATAAATCGATGTGAGAATCGCTCCGATGCACCACCCCAGCAGGCTGAACTCTTGCGATCCGGAAACGGCTTTAAGTTTGCGAATTGCCCGCGGCATGTAGTCCAGCGTGTAGTCGTCAAACTTCAGGTTCTTGTCTTCCGGCCCCGGAGTTCCCCAGTCGAGCAAATACAGATCGTATCCCTGCTTCACCATGTACTCGACGAAGCTGTGCCCCGGACGAAGATCGAGGATGTAGGGCCGGTTCATAAGAGCGAAAACCAGCAACAGCGGAACCGGGTGACGTTTTTCGGCGGGGAGAACAGGTATGTAGCGGTAGAGCTTCGCCTTGTTAAGCGCCCAGATCAGTTCCTTGGGAGTTTGGGCGATGGCGGCGCGGGTAGTCATTACCTTGTTCAGCGTCCTCAGCCGATTGGCGGCCTGAGTAAACGGGTCGGTAATCGCCGGGGCTTCTGGCATCCTACTTCTTCCCCTTCTTGGCCTTCGCCGGCCGACGGCTCTTCGCTCTCGGCTTTGCGGCACTTCTCACTTCCGCCCGCGTTGCACTGCGGGTTGGAGCAAGGATCTTCAGCATGTCGTCGAATTTGGCATCCAGATCATCCAGCCGCATCTCAATGTTGGTCATGCGCTCGGCAATCGACACCACATCGGCACGCGACGGCATGGCCAATTGCTCCAGCGTCTTGAGCATTGCCTTCTCGACGGCCTCGCGAAACGGAGTGGAAACGGTTAGATAGGTGTCGAGCACCGCTCCGGTAGCCTGGGCATAGGCTTCGGTATTGACCATCTCGACCATGCCCTTCGCCCACGCATCCAGGTAGGCGTCACGCATACCGCGCCACGGTTCCATCGGATCAAACGGCTTGCTATCGTTGCTTCGTTCCTCAGCCATATGCGGCTCCTACAAACGACGATACACCTGGAGACAGCCACGAAGATACCCGCAGGAATCATTTCCCGCCTCTGGCGCCACGCTTCGCGACTGCCTCACCCCGAACTTCGGTACGTGCTTATGCTTCGACAGCGGTGACAAACGGCTTGGTCGTGGCGTCCAGAATGGACTTCTGCGCCTCGATGAGAGTGTTGGCTCCGCGCTCGTAGGAATCGACGAAGGTTGCGGCCGGACCGGCGCCAACCTGCTTCCTGGTGGCTTCGCAAATCGCCTTGTTCTGCGCGCTGGCAAACTCCAGAACCTTCTTCTGCGCTTGCACCGACCGCGCGACTGTCGTCTGCAACGAGGCGGTCACGGTGCCGGCAATCTTGGAGTACGCCTCAGCCCGCTGGTTGGCAACTTTGGTCACCGCCTGGCTCTGCTCGACCGCGAGGTCAATGGCACTCTTCTGAGTTTCCACGCAGGTCTGGACGGCCTGACCGGCGAGGTCGAAGAAGAAGGTGGGAGTGGCTACCGGGAAAAAGCTGAATGCGCTCTTCCAGGCGTTGATCCACTCGGCAGTCTGTTCGGCGGCAACGTCCAGGGACTTCTTCTGCAGGTCGGCTACGCGGGCGGCGCTGTCCTGATAAAGGGAGGAAAATGTTTCCGTGAATTCGCTATTGAACGCTGCCCCCGCCGCTGGCGTGGTCTTCTTGCTTGACTTTGAGGTATTTGGCATGATCTGCTCCTTTGAGAACGGTTTGAAGTCTTCCATGTTGCGCTTTATGCTGCACTGCAACATACCTAAGTGTGGCGCTTCTCGCCGCCGGTGTCAAGACAAAAAATGAAAAATAATCCCCCGCAGCCGCTCATCATCAAGAAGTACGAAAACCGGCGGCTTTATAACACCTTGACCAGCCAGTACATCAACCAGGACCAGGTCGCCCAGCTGGTTCGTGACGGCTACGATGTACGCGTCGTGGATGCTGCCAGCGGCGAGGACATTACCCGCCTGATCCTGGCGCAAATTGTGCTGGAAGACGCCAAGACACCCGACTCGGGTTTTCCGCTGGATGTGCTGCGGCAGATGATCGTCGCTTCAGGCAGGGCTACACAGGAAAGCACTTTGCGCTACATGAAAGCCATGATGGACATGTATCAGAATGCCTATCGTGCGTTGCCGTCGCCCATGACGCCCTTCGAGTTCTTGCCGGGATGGGGCCAGACTCATGGCAAGGAAGACTTGCCTCCGGCGCCGGCCAAGCCTGCTCGCAAGGCCCGGGAAAACGGAACGGCGGCCGACGACTCAGTTCAGGAACAAGGGTCGGAAGTGTCCGAACTGCGGCGGCGGGTTGAGGAGTTGGAAGCGGCGCTTGCCGGACGCAAGCCGGGCAGGAAGACGAAGAAAGCAAAATCTCGCCGCAAGTCTTGACGCACTGCGGCAAACCGGCTACTCTGTTGAGCGGCGTCCAGACCCGCGGTGTCCAACGGCAACCTTGACCTCGCCTTAACCACTGCACTTCCCAAGCAGGATCCGATGTCCAGGAGTATCGATGCCTCATTGTGAGCCAGACTCTGTGACGGACAGCATCTCTCAGCCCGCCGAAGCCGTACCCGCAACAACTTCCCACTCAAGCGAAGCCGATTCCAGGCATCCGACCAGCGTTCGCGAAAAACCACAACCGGCGCCGGAGACTGGATTGCGCGGGAAGGTCGTGGTCATCACGGGAGCAAGTGCCGGCATTGGCCGCGCGACCGCGCTCAGGTTTGCTCAGGAAGGCGCAAAAATCGCGGCTTGGGACGTCTCCGACAAGGCCGCTTCTCAACTCGAATCGGCAATTCAGTGGTCGGGAGGCGAGGCCCAGTTCCAAGCGGTGGATGTGAGCCGGGCCGCCGCTGTCGAGTCTGCTGCGGAGGCGGTGGTGGAGCGCTGGAAACGAATCGACGTGCTCATCAACAATGCCGGCATTGTTCGCGACGCCCAGCTGGTGAAATGGAATGGCGGCAGCCCTGAGTCCATCATGTCGGAAGAGCTGTGGGATTCGGTGATCAATGTAAATTTGAAGGGCGTTTTTCTCAGCACCCGCGCTGTCGTCCCTTACATGATCAAAGCTGGCGGAGGGGTCATCCTCTCGGCGGCATCGGTGGTTGGACTTCTGGGCAACTTCGGCCAGACGAACTATGTGGCGTCCAAGGCCGGTGTGATCGGAATGACACGCACCTGGTCGCGCGAGCTGGGAAGATATAAGATTCGGGTAAATGCAGTCGCTCCCGGATTCATCGCCACCGATATGGTCCGCGCCATGCCGGAAAAAGTTCTGCAGGCCATGATTGCGCGCACGCCGTTGGGGCGGGCAGGAACACCCGAAGACGTTGCCAATACCTATGTCTGGCTGGCTTCCGATCAGGCCAGCTTCATCCACGGAACGGTAATCTCCGTGGATGGCGGCGTGGTGATCGGAACCTGAAACAGCCGGCGGCGCCTTCACCAATTCATTTTGAGAACACATCATGGAAATCACTACCGTTGGAGTAATCGGCGCGGGCACGATGGGCAATGGCATCGCGCACGTGTTCGCCAAGGGCGGCTACTCGGTCGTGCTGGTCGACGTCGAACAGCGCTTCCTGGACCGCGGACTGCAAACCATTACCAAGAACCTCGAACGTGAAGTGGCGAAGGCCAAGCTGACGTCCGAGCAGCGCGACCAGGCGATGGGCCGGATTACCGCCGTGACCGACCGTCAGCAGCTTGGCAGTTGCGACTTTATCGTCGAAGCGGCCAGCGAACGCTTCGAGATCAAGGCCGAACTCTTCCGCAATCTGGATGCGATGTGCCGACCTGAGGTCATCCTAAGCTCCAACACATCCTCCATCTCGATCACCAAGCTGGCAGCGGTCACGAATCGGCCCGACCGCGTGATCGGCATGCACTTCTTCAATCCCGTACCGGTCATGAAGCTGGTGGAAGTGATTCGCGGGCTGGCTACGTCGGATGAGACATACGCGACGGTGAAGACTCTGGCTGAGAAGCTGGAGAAAACTCCCGTCGAGGTCAACGACGCGCCTGGGTTCGTTTCCAACCGAGTGCTGATGCCTTTGCTGAACGAAGCCATGTACGCGGTGATGGAAGGCGTGGCTACACCTGAAGCCGTGGACGAAGTCTTCAAGCTGGGCATGGCACACCCAATGGGACCGCTCACCCTGGCCGACTTCATCGGCCTGGATGTCTGCCTCGATATCATGCGCGTGCTGCATTCCGGTCTGGGCGATCCCAAGTACCGGCCGTGTCCGCTGCTGATCAAGATGGTCGATGCCGGGTGGCTGGGCCGCAAATCGGGGCGCGGATTCTATAAGTATTAGTTGCAGATCTCGATTGTGCAGGAACGGTTGCACGGCCCAGTCGCCGCTTCACCAAGCTCATACGCAACGATTGCAGGGGGCGTGGGGGGCTCTACAGCGATCCACGAGCGTTGGCGGGTTTACGAAACGCCACTTGCGGATTCTTTGCCAGGTCCTGCTCACTGTTGCGCAGCAGTTCGGTAGCCTCCGGAAAGTTGCCTCTTCGTTCCAGCACCCACGCCAGATAGTTTCGTGTCGCGTCGGTTGCGTCATTATTGATGTGGCTCTGTATCGCCAGCGCCCGACGGAGCAGCGGCTCGGCCTCGTCAAGCCGGTCTTCCCAGTACAAGTCTTCGCCCAGCGCATCCAGGGTCTCGGAGACTTCCAGATTGTTCGTACCAAGTTTGGTCTCGCGGATAGCAAGGGCGTCGCGAAAGAGCGGCTCGGCTCTCTTGTATTCGTCCTGAAGTCTTATGGCCGTTCCCAGCGCAATTTCCGTTGATGCCGTATCCAGCGCTTCCTTACCGGATGTTCGTTGCCTGATGTCGTAGGCGCGTCTCAACAAGGACTCAGCCTGGCTCTGCACGCCGATCGCGCTGTAAGCGCGCCCCACATTGTCGAGCATCGTGGCCTGGAGTTCCGGTTGTCCCGCCAGTTCGGAATCGATGCGCTTGGCGCCCTGGTCCAGGAGATCGCGTGCCATCACCTGCTTGCCATGCGATTCGTCCGGCGTCGCCGCTTGAAAGATGCTGTTGAGAAATTGCGTCTCGCGCTCGGCGGTGAGCCGCTCCCGATTGGCGCGCCGCGCCATCACACCCATCGCAATGCTGAAGCCGACGAGAGCAATGATTGCCAGAACGGCAACCGAAACTACCGCCCGGTGCCGCCGGATGAACTTTCCCGAGCGATAACTCCAGTGATCCGTTCTTGCCTGAACCGGGTAGCCGCGAAGATAAGCTTGCACATCGGCAGACATGGGCGAGGCCGACGCATACCGGCGCGGCGACTCTTTGCGCATCGCCATCAGCACAATGTTGTCCAGGTCGCCGTCGAGCTTCGTCCCAGTGTCGCCCCCCGCCGCCTCGTACCGCGAGCGCGTCACCGCACTCGGCGGCCTGGGCTCCTGCTCGCAGATCACGCGGAGGACTCTTGCTGTCCAGCCGGAACGGGCACTCTCCCGTCAACAGCTCGTACGATCGTCGGCTACCGGTGGACATTCGGTGGCGATTTCGTCGTCGAGCCTGAACCAGTTCATCGTCGTCGACATCACCTCGCTTGTACAGCAGTGGATCAGCGGAAGCCTGCCAAATAATGGGTTGGCGCTGTCGTTGACCACTTCCGGCGGCAGCTTCTCCTTCGACAGCAAGGAATCGATCTTTACCAGCCACGAGCCGGAACTGGAGATCACGTTGGCCGGTGGCGTGGGGCCGCAAGGACCTCCTGGGCCGCAGGGTCCGCAGGGCCCGGCTGGCGCGACTGGTCCCGCAGGACCTGCCGGTCCACAAGGGCAGCAGGGTCCCGCCGGAGGGGCGGGCATAGCCAATCGCGGGACGTGGAACAGCACGACGGCTTACGCCGTTAACGACGCCGTCTATGACGCGGGATCGTACTGGTTGGCGAAGGCTGCCAACACAAACTCCGAACCCACACCGGTGAACAATAGCTGGCAAGTACTGACGGCGGGCATCAACAATCGCCACGCATGGAGTTCTTCCGCGCAGTACAACATCAACGACGCGGTCACGGATGCTGGCTCGTACTGGCTGGCGTTGGCGGCGAACACCAACTCCGAGGCCACGTCAAGCAATCATCAGTGGCTGCAGTTGGCATCAGCCGGCGCGGTGGGAGCAGCCGGTGCTCCCGGGCCACAGGGTCCGCAGGGACCGGCAGGCGCGCAAGGACCACAAGGAGACCAGGGAGCGCAAGGTCCGCAGGGTATCCCGGGCAACATGAATCCCGGCTCACCGTATTACGTGCAGAACAGTACGGCCACACAGTCGAGTGCCAGCTTCAACATTGACGGCAGCGGCTCTGTAGGCGGCACGCTGGCGGGCAATCTGGTGAACAGCACGAGCGGCTACCAAATCAGAAGCGCCACCGTATTCCGGATCGATAGTCTTCAGGATCTGATGCTCGGAAGTTCCGCCGGAAACCCCTCGATGACTGGAGGCGAGAGCCAGATGATCGGCGACGGAGCGGGAGCCTCTCTCACCTCCGGCAACGCCGATGTATTTATCGGGACAGGGGCCGGGACGGCCACCACCACCGGCAATGGTGATGTGGCACTGGGCTTCTTGTCTGGTTGGAGCCAGACCACTGGCGCCTTCAATACTCTTATTGGCGCTCAGGCAGGGTATTTCACCACTACCGGAACAGCGCGATACGTTCCTGGGTTTCACTTCCGGCCAAAATAACACCACCGGCAGCGACAATATCTTTGTGGGTTATTCAGCTGGCCTCAACAATGCAACCGGCAGCAACAATATTTACCTCGCGAACTTTGGCGCCAGCGAGAGCAACACCATCCGGATTGGTAGTAATCAGCAAGCCATGTTTATGGCAGGTGTATATGGCGCCGCCACCTCTGGCGGCCAGCCGGTTTACGTCGATAGCACAGGTCATCTGGGTACGGGCGGCGGCCCGGCTGGCGGAGTCACTTCCTTCAACGGGCGAACTGGCGTTGTGCTTCCGGCGACCGGCGACTACAGCTTCTCGCTGTTGAGCGGAACGCTCGCATCGTCCCAGCTGACGGGTCTCTTCAGTCAGCCGTTGACCCTTGATAATCAGGGAAATATTTACGAGGGTACGTTGGTCAGCGTTACCGGCTCAGTTCAGGGTAATGGAGTCAATAGCCAAAGTGGCTACCAAATCGGCGACCAGACGATGTTCAACGCCGACGGCAATAACGATGTCATGATCGGACCCGGTGCGGGAAATAGTTCGATGACCGGGGGTTCCAATCAGGCAATTGGACGTCTCTCTGGAAGCAGTCTCACCACCGGCAGCGATAATGTCTTTCTCGGCGGTCAGTCCGGATTGAGCACTACGACGGGATATTGCAACGTATATCTCGGTCGCAACAGGGCGCGACTGCCACGGGAACTGGCGCAAATGCGGAGCGCTCCTCGGTGGTAGGGCAGATCGGAACCCGCGAATAAACAGTTCGCGACGTTCCGCGATCTTTGCCTGTACCACCGCATTGGAGGCCGGAGAGAAATCTCCGGCCTAATCTTTTTGCATAACGGTGATGACCCAATCGAACCGCTGTGTGTGGAGGCGAAATTGAGGAGAGAGGCGCCAGCGCCGGATTAGGGCGACACGATGTCAGTCAGCGCCCATTCGATGCGGTCCACCTCGTCGCGAATCACACGGATCGCTTGCTGATGGCCAGGATGGGGCATAGGGGCAATCGCTTCCACAGCGTGACGGATCTTGTGGTTCCGGTGCCAGACCAGGTTGATGCGGGCGGAGGTCTCCATGCGATGCTGGTAGATTCGCTTGGCGACCTTGGTCACGATCCAGGCGAACGCCAGCCCGAACAACATTTCGATGGGAAGACGGTCGGTCGCGCCATCGAAATCGAAGAACGCGAGCCGATAAACGGCTTCGCCAAGACCGAGGGAAGCGAATATCACTCCCAGCCCAATAAATCCGAGCGTCAGACGGTCAGCCCGGCGCAGCTGCAAAGACGGTTCATCATTGCTATGGTTTTGCTTACCTGACATGGGCCCCCCCAACGATATGTAGAATTTGAAAGTCTATTGTGCTACGTGAACCGCTGTCAGCTCAACATCATTAAGACCCGCCGGTATCAACACGGGACGACGTAGGGCAAGCCCATTGCCTGGCCGAATGTGCTTATCGAGCACGACAGGCTAGGCAGCAGCAACTGAGCACAAACCGATTCGCCAGGGATTATGAGTTCCCTGTCCTATCCGCCAAGCTACGGATCCGCTGAGATTGGCGACTACCTAATTGTAAACGGATTTTGTGAGTGCGGCGGACGCCGCGTAAGGAAGGACGAACAAGGGGGGTACCGGATGCGTGACTTACTTGCTCGCACCGGCGATCGTCTGAGACCCCTGGTGAAATGCTCTGCGAATCCCCACGCTGGCCGGCCACCAGGTGAGTTGCACGGAGCTGGTGAAGTCTGATTGCCGTGTCGGGGCCAGAACCGGAAGCAGCCAGGTTTCATATTGCAGGAAGGATTTGACCTCGAGGTCCTTGCGCACCCGCAGCATCGCTGACATGTTCCAGTCCCACTCCGTGCTGCCGCCCGGTATAAAGTCATTGGCGATTTTGGCGTTTCGCACTCCGACCTGAATGCTGCTCTGCGGGCTCAGATGGTAGGTTGTCCAAGCCTGGTATCCGTGGCCCTCGCGGCCAATCCAGTTGCCCATCAGAAATTTATTGTTGAGGTACAGATCGTGGTAAATCGTCTCCCAATAGATAAAGTGCCCGCCAAGGCTCGCCGGAGTGGGAGGATCGGTATAGACCGCCTCGGCGCGGAAATCGAGCTTCGGAAGCCCGGGAACGTGCGAGAGATAAATGCCCGGGTTCACTGCCGACCTTCGTGGAGCGCTGACAGGATTGACGTCGTCATGCACCAGCGAGTCGCTGTACAACGTGAGCCAGCGCCGCAATCCGGGCACACGATACGTAAAGTCGAAGCTGGCATGACGCGCGCCGGGATCGTTGCGCGAAAACTTAACCGCTGGCGGCACATCGTTGAAGCTGGTGAACGAGTTCCAGAAGGAGCCAAAAGTAATGGGGACATGGCCCGCGCCGCCGAAGACATCATCACGGGTGAAGCCCAACTCCAGATTCTCTGTCGGCTTGAAGCTGACCTTCTGCCCAAAGATGTACGGACCCGGGGGAAACTCGTGGGCATAGAGCGATCCGAAGAAATTATCCGCCTCAAAGGGCCCCAGCAACTTTGACAGCAGCGGAATGTAGGTCGGCTCGGTGCGATTGATCTCGATCGTCCAGAAAGGCTGGGCATTGTCGCTCATCAGCAAGGAGCCGCTCTCCGTCGGTCCCCAATACATGCTGGGATTGCCTACGGAGAAGTCCAGCCCGGCGTAGCGCGCGGTTGCGTAGGTGTTCAGGAACTGCAATTGATTCGTGGTCGGGATCACCTTCGGCGGCTGTAGAGGATTCAAATCAACATTCGCGATCACCTCTCGCACCGAGAGCGGGTACGCCGGAATGGATGGCGCATGCTGATATTCAGCGTCCACGTTGAAGGCGAAGCGCCCATCGTTGGCACTGCCGGTTAGACCGGTGATGTTGCTGACGCCCTGTCCGTAGGGCCGTCCGTCATCATTGATCAGCGTCTGTCCGAAGTGATAGCAGTCGTTCAGCGGCGTTCCCGCGATGTCCGTCACGCGCGTGTAGACGGAGTCGAGTTGCATCGCCGACGTCGGCCTGCCATCCCAGGCGGCGAGCTCCGGTGCGAACTCGGTGTCGAGCGCCTTCTTCAACTGCCAGACCACGGATGGAATGTCGGTGTGATATTCCACCTTGGAGTTCATCTCGATCAGCATGTGCGCGCACGACATTCTCGTCCATGGCCGCAGCCCGAGGAATGCCGTATCGATGTAGCCGAAGCCGATCAGTCGCTCCATCGCTGGATAGACCCAGTTGTCCAGCGGGACATAAACGCTGGCGAGATTGCCGGTACGCGGGGCGGAGGTCTGCTCGGCAACGATCTTCAAGTCGTCGTCGATATTGGGATTGTGGCGTTGCTTGTAAATCTGCCGTCCGACCTGATAGCCAAGCACTCCACCGATAAATACATCGGAAAGAAAATGCTGGTCCGCTGCCGCGCGCGCCAGGCTGACTCCCAGCGCCAGGCCATAGGCACCCAACTCCGGCACCAGGTGCGGGTATTCCTGCGCCACCACCGACGCGAACGCCCACGTCACTGCCGCATGGTCCGACGGGAGCGCTGTCCCGCCGTGAAAGAAAACGTTCTGGAAGTTTGACGGAAAGGGCCGTTCGCGTCCCGTAATTCCTTTCAGCGCATAGTCCACGCCGATGGCGTTGACGATCGCCTCGGTAGCCAGCACGCCGGTTTCGCGCGCGCGTTCGTTGTGCGCGATGTGACCCCAGAGGTACGCCGCTCCGGTCATCCCCAACGCGGAAGCCACGCCGGCGTCCGAAAGAATGTTGAGGGCATGCTGATTGTCCAGTCGCATGGCGTAGGAGCTCTGCGGATCGGTGACGAACAGTCCCGTCGCGATGCCGCTGACCGGCACAAGCCACTTGGCATCGTCTGGCTTCAGGTGGAAGGGACTCGTCCAGATGTTTTTCTGGTCTTCCGCCAGGTGGATGAAAAACTTGCTCTCGTTGGGATGGGGAACGGTGCCGTCAGGAGCAGGGAGATTGTCTTGCGACTGTACGGTTGGGGGAGCCGGCGCTTGCTGCTGCGCAAGGAGCGGAGCCGCGATCCAGCTAACGAGCAGAGCAACCGCGAGAAAAGAGTGAGCGACCCGACGCTTCAATAGCGGCCTCGCGCGTCGCTCGCTTTCTGCCGGTTGGAGGGGAACAGGCGCATCGCTCAGGTACGGATCGATTGCATTTACGCAGAGGCTTTGTAGTAGCGGAAAATGCGGGTCAGCGCATTGGCAACGTCCTCAACCTCAAGCTCGGACATCGCGGGCGAGAGTGGCAGCGAGAGCGTGCGCCCGCCCACGAACGCCGCGTTGGGAAAGTCCGCATCCTTGAAGCCGAAGCGCTGACGATAGTACGGCTGCTGATGCACCGGAACGTAGTGAATGCCGACGCCGATGTTCTCCGCATCGAGCGCGGCAATGATCTTCTCGCGCGACACACCGATTTCTTCCAGCACCAGCAGCGGCGTGTAGAGGTGATAGGCATGGCGCGAGTCGCTATCGCCCATGGGCGGCAACTGAAGCGGCAGCCCCGCCAGCCGCTGATTGTAGGCGCGCCACAGTTCCTCGCGACGACCCCAATACTCTTCCACCGTTTCCAGTTGTGGCAATGCGATCGCGGCGGCCACGTCGGTCATGTTGTACTTGAAGCCTGCGGCGACCACTTCGTAACCGCTGGGCCCGCCGACGAAGCGGCTCCAGGCGTCGGCCGTCATGCCATGGAGCGAAAGGACCTTCACCTGCTCGTGGAGTTCGCGATCGCGGGTGATCACCATGCCGCCATCACAGGTGGCGATGTTCTTTGTGGGATAAAAGCTGAAGCATCCGGCATCGCCCATCAGCCCCGTCGCTCGCCCGCAATGGGTAGCCTCGATGGCATGAGCGCAGTCCTCGATGACGCGCAAATCGTGCCGCCGCGCGATCTCGAGAATGCGATCCATGTCGCAGCAGCGGCCGCACATGTGCACCACGAGAATTGCCTTGGTGCGAGGCGTGATTTTCTCTTCGATCAGCTCCGCATCGATGTTGAAGGAAGCGCGGTCGCAATCCACCAACACCGGCAGCGCGCCGGTGTGAATGATGGAGTGAACCGTGGAGCAGAATGTCATGGCGGGAGCGATGACTTCATCTCCCGGGCCGACGCCCAGTGCGATCAGCGCGAGGTGAATCGCCGCAGTACCGCTGCTGACGGCGGCAGCATAAGGCGCGTTCTTATAGCGCGCGAACTCCCGTTCAAACTGTTCGACCCTCGCGCCGAGCCCAATCCAGCGGCTGCGCAGGCACTCGACCACCGACGCAATCTCCGCCTCGCCGATCACCGGCGCGCCAAACACCAGCCGGTTCTCGCGGCGGCGTAGCGGCGCACCGCCTGCGATTGCAGGCAGATCGTCATCTTGCATGGAAAGGGGTTGTCCGCTAGCCAGCGGAACACGTTTCATAGACTTGGGCCGGTCATCGGAAGTTGTGGTGCGATTGTAAATGATTTCAGAGCGCCGGGTGATCGATGCATCATACCGGCCGAAGCGGAAAAATCACCTCAGCTATACTGCCAAAAGGAGCCGGGATCGCACCCCGTCCCCACGCTGTCATGTGCCAGTTCCCGCTACGCTCATCGGAGTTGCAAAACCAGATGGCCGCGAACGGCTTGCCTGCCTGATGCCTTTCACGCTCGCTCATCCCGCCGCCGCTCTGCCGTTTCGAAGACTCAATCTGGTCTGGTCGGCATTTGTCATCGGCAGTATGGCTCCGGATTTTCCTTACATCACCGGATCGGCGGCGTACAGGCTTCTGGGGCACGGATTCCCGGCAGTGGTGTGGTTCACCCTTCCCGCTGCCTTCGCGGCGCTATGGCTGTTTCATAATGTGTTCAAGCGGCCGGTCATCGAACTTTGTCCCGTGGCCTTGCAGCAAAGGTTAGGGGCCCTGAACGGCGACTTCCGCTTCGGCGGCACTTCTCGCTTCCTGGCGATCCTGGTCTCGATCGTGCTGGGAATCGTCACCCATTTGGTTTGGGACGCGTTCACCCACTCTTACACCTGGCCGTGGTATCACATCGTTTGGCTACAGGGATGGGGCTGGCTGCCTGGCCTGGGCCCGACCCCTCGCTACTGGGCGCTGCAGATCGGCAGTTCCATCGCCGGTTTGCTGGTGCTTGCCGTATGGGGCGTATGGTGGTACTTCACGACATCGGTGAGCGATCGGCAGCCGCAGGCTCCTCCCAAGTCTCGTTTTTCGCTGGCCGTAATTATGTTTGCGATTGCCAGCATGGCCGGATTCCTGAAAGCCCGCGCCGTGGTGGGCGCACCCACCAGCTTCCTGCATCTCGACAAGTTCCTGCTCGTATTCGGACTAACCGCTCTGGCGCTGGCTTTCTGGCAGGTTCTACTCTACTGCTTGCTAGTATCGTCTCATCAGGTCTGGACCCTGAACTAAGGAGGGATCAACTCCTGTCTTTGAAGGGGGCGGCCTTCAGGCCGTCCATAACGTATCGCAGAATTATTGCGGCTTTAGCCGCTGAGGGACTCGGTGATTGACTTAGTCCGAATTCCTCTCCGCCAAGCCTGTTTTCCTTCTCTATGCCCCTGGTCAGCATCATCATCAACGTTCGCAACGGCGCCGCCACCCTGCGCGAAGCCATCGACAGTGTCATGGCGCAAAGCTTCCATGACTGGGAGCTGATCGTTTGGGATGACCGCTCCACCGACGCCAGCGCCAACGTCGCCGCAAGCTATCGCGATCCTCGTATCCGCTACTTTCTTTCTCCTGTGGACACCAC
Organism: Candidatus Korobacteraceae bacterium; assembly: GCA_049798495.1. Classification (GTDB taxonomy): domain Bacteria; phylum Acidobacteriota; class Terriglobia; order Terriglobales; family Acidobacteriaceae; genus Bog-257. The sequence goes on from JBARGS010000257.1 coordinate 14,902, forward strand.
GCTCGGCCCGGCGCGCGCTGCGGCGATGCGCCAAGTCCGCGGCGAATGGATCTCTTTCCTCGATCAGGATGACCTCTGGCTGCCGCATAAACTGGAACAGCAGATGGCGCTTGCCGCCGATAATGTCGGCTTAATCTATGGCCGAACCATCCGCTTCTATCCCAGCGGCATGGAACGCGACTACGACCAGTGGCACGAATACGAGCCCCTGCCGGAAGGCGACATCTTTACCCAGCTCTTCACCAAATCCTGCTTCCCGGCTATGAGCTCGGCGGTGTTCCGCCGCTCCGCCATCGAAGCGATTGGCGGCATTCCGGATGAGATCAACCTGATTCCCGACTATTACCTGTACGTCGCTGTCGCCCGTCAATATCAGGTGCGCGCCGTGCAGCAGCCTGTCTGCCGCTATCGCATGCACTCCGGCAGCATGACGCAAACATCGGCGATCCAGATCCACCAGGAGGCGCTGTGGCTGGTCGAGCACTGGGCCGCGTCTCTTGATCCGAAGGTCGTCAAACTCTGCCGAAAGCGGCATCACACGCAAATCGCACTGGCGGAAATGCGCCGCCCAGCAAGCGCGCCTCTCGGAGTGCGGCGCCTCTTGACGCAAGGGTCAGTGCCATCGCAGCTCTTACGCCCATTCATGTTTGTATTCCACTTTATCCGGCGTAATGTGCGGCGGCCATACTGGCGCGTCGATGCGAAACCATCGCAGGTATAGGATCGAATCGTACCGTTCTTATGCCCCTGGTCAGCGTCATCATGAACGTGCGCAACGGCGCTTCCTTCCTGCGCGAAGCTCTCGACAGTATTCTGTCGCAGACCTTCAACGACTGGGAGCTCATCGTCTGGGACGACTGCTCAACCGACAACAGCGCCGAGATTGTCGGCACGTATCACGACCCGAGGATTCGTTACTTCCTCTCCCCCGAAGAGACGCCGCTGGGCAAAGCGCGGGATGCGGCCATCCGCCAGGCAACGGGCACGTGGCTGGCTTTCCTCGATCAGGACGATGTCTGGCTACCCTATAAGCTGGAAACGCAAATCGCGCTGGCCGACGCGGGAGTGGGCCTCATCTATGGACGGACCGTGATCTTCAACGCCCGGCACGGCAACCTGCGCGATTACGATTACGCCCACGAATTCACCAGCCTGCCCGAAGGCGATATCTTCGCCCAGCTTTTCACTGACGCCTGCTTCATCGCCATGAGTTCCGCCGTGGTGCTGCGCTCAGCCGTGGAGGAGATGGGTGGAATTCCCGAAGCGATTGAAGTCGCCCCCGACTACTATCTGTACGCCGCAATCGCCAGCCGCTATCATGTGCGCGCGGTGCAGGAGGTTGTCTGCCTTTACCGCCTGCATCCCGGCAGCATGTCGCGCACGAACCGGCTGCGGCTGGAGCAGGAACCATTGCTGATCATCGATCAATGGGCGCACTCGCTTGATCCCCGTATCGTCGCCTACCGCCGCATGACCTACTCCAGCGCTCTTGCTCTGCAAGAGATGCGAACCCTTCAAACGCTTCCGGCCGGCCTACTGCGGCTCATTTCCAACGGCTCGTTCTTGTGGGTGATGTCGCGGCCTGTGGTGCGCGCATGGCGCACGGTGCGACGGAAGCTGCGGCGTCCCTATTGGCTGGCTACGGATTCGGCATCCGGTCCGGACTGAGCGACGGCGGCACACCCTGTTCCCTACGGTCGGCCGCGCGGCGATGTGGGTCGGCCAGGCGGAGCGTCTGCGCGGCAATCTCTTTCTTGGGAGCGCCCGGCCCTTTGATCACGCGCTTGTCCGAGCTCAGGTAATACCCTATGACCTTGGTATAGTAACGGGCCCTCACTCCGAAACGCACAATCGCCTTGATGAACCAACTTTTGCCGAAGTAGTCATACCTCTCGCTGAAATCGATCAGCCCGTCACACTGCTCGCGTAACGCGCGCAAGACGTCCTGGCTGGCAGTCTGTCCGCCGAAGTGAACTACCTGTGCGCAGGGCGTGTAGTAGAGCTTGTAACCGCGCTGGTGCAGGGTGTAGTTGTACGCTAAATCGGGCATTGCCCAGCGAAAGCGCTCATCCAGCAGGCCGACGGTCTCCCAGATGGAACGGCGAATGAGGTATGCGGACGTTCCGATACTCTCTACGGGCTGCACCTTGGAATAGTCGAAGTCCGTGTTGTAGTAGCGATTCATCAGCTGGCTCTTGGGGAAGAGCTTGTGCCAATTCAGTGTCTGCAGAAAGAAAATGCCAAGGCTGGCAAAGCTGCGGATGTGGTGCTGTACGCTGCCATCCGGGTTGAGCAGCCTGGGGCCGCAGACGGCAATCTCCGGATGCTCGTCCATAAACCGTACCAGAGGCTCGAACGCATTCTCAATCAGCAGAGTGTCGCTGTCGAGCAGGCACGCATACCGCCCCCGCGCCATGCGAATGCCCTGATTGACGCTGCGAGCATAGGACTCATTGGCAGCGTTTCTGACAAGTACCACCCCTGGAAAACCATCGGCCACCATCTCCGCACTGCCGTCCGGAGAATTTCCGTCAATGCAGATCACTTCGAAGGTGATTCCGTTGGTGTACCGGTAAACCGACTCTAAACAATTGCGAAGCAAACCACGCGTGTTGTAGTTGGGGATAATAATCGAAAGATCGAGGCGAGGCTCTGTCATTCCGTATTCCTTACCCATGATCGTAATTACCCTTATTCCAAGGCTGAATTCAGTCCATCTGAGCACAGATCAGACTTGCTCTGTCGCTACCTGCTACCCGTGGTTGTTGTCAGTTCGCTGAGCGCGTCCCAATAAACCGGCGAGAGTCTGCCGCCCGAAAACCGTCCCGTCATCCTAATCCGTCACCCTACCTTCACAGAATAGCTCATCAGTGCCTGTCAACAACGCCGACCACACCAGCCCTCGACAAAACTCCTGCGAGCCGACACGGCTGACATGGCTGAACGATACAGTATTTCTAACTGAGGACTTCGCCAAATGCAAAAATGGTAATGCCAAATGCTCCCGGAGCCATCTTCTGATGCAGCACTCCGGCGGCATATGCCAGCCGGGAGAAGTTGAAGTAACTGGGCTCTGCATTGTGGCCATACACCACGGCATGAAAGCCGTGCGCTTTCATCTCTCGCCGTATGGAACGGATCGTGTTGCAGCGGTAAAGGGTCGGAAAAATGTCTTTCTCCTCCCGCATCCCCTGCGCCTTGTGCAGCACGGAGGTATGCAGACGTTTCGGAATCAGCTTGGCTGCCAGCCCAACGTAGCCCAGAAGATTGGTGGTGCGGAGGCACAGAAATCCTCCCCGGACCAGCACTCTGTGGGCTTCGCTAAAAAACAGGCTGGGCTTCGGCAAGTGCTCCAGCACACAGTCGCAGAGCACAAGATTGACCGAGCCGTCCTCAATCGGCCACGCCTCCTCCGGCCTCAGCGCCCGGAATTCATCGAGCGTTGGGTTCTGCTGTCCTGCGAGATCCACGTCGAGCCCGATGACCCTGGCGACTCTTCCTTTCAAACACTGCAAGCCGCGCCGAAAAGCGACAGGATCGTCGGCGTGTCGCCCGCGTCCGCACCCGAAATCGACCACCACGGAATCCGGCGTTGTCATCGCGTTCACCCGATTGTAGAAAGTGACGGTGCCGTCGCTATCCGAGAATCCGCCAAAGCGAATCTCGGGATAGAAGCTCTCCTTGTAGGGGTCCACGGGAACGTCGCCTTGATGCGATAGGGCGGAAACGGCTGCGCCGAACTGGTTCGAACCTCGATCCACCGGTGCGCAGTCAGACGGACCGCCGGCAGCTTTCCCGCCGGTCGTGGCCGCTTTGGACCGCAGATCAGGAAGAGGGTCTGTCATTGCGAGTCTGTTGCCGCCGCATGGTATAGGCTCGCGGGTATACCGAGAACCGTCTGGTTAGGCTCGACCGACCTCAACACCACAGAATTTGGTCCTACGGTTGCGTTATCGCCGACGCTGCATGGTCCCAGAACTTTGCATCCCGAGCCCAGAGTTACATTGTCGCCGATCTGGCAGCGCAGCTCCTTGTTGAACCCCATGTCGGGGCGCTTCGCCCCCAGTACGACGCCCTGAAACACGGTCGCATTCCTGCCGATTTTCCAGGCGCCGATGACGCAGCCTACGGGATGAGGAAAGAAAATTCCCGGGCCGATCTCACATTTGGGCGTAACCTCCAGGCCAAAAAGTACAAGGTTCAGGTACGTCAGCAGGTTCGGCAAAACAGGAATGCCGGCAAGCAGTGCCGCTCGGCTGGTCCGGCATATCACGTTGGGAAGATAGCGAAAATGCGGCAGCCTGGCGAGAAAGCGAAAGAAATTTGGCCGAACGTCCGCGCGCCCTTCCAGTTCATATTGCCGAGCCAGATCGCCGTACAACAGTTCTTTCAAGTTCGACATACGTCAGAAGACCCTGGAATCAAAAATCGCGGTAAACCTTCAGCGTCTCCTGGCCACATCGAGTCCATTCGTACTGCGCCGCAAGCGTTTTCCCCCGCTCGATCGCCGTACGCCTCGCAACCTCATCGTTGATGGCCCGCAACAATTCCCGACGAAATTCGTTCTGGTCATTCGGATTGAAGTAGAACGGCGCATCGTGGCACACTTCCGGAATCGACGAATTATTGCTCGCCAGCACCGGACAACCCAGCGACATCGCCTCCAACGGAGGGAATCCGAAGCCTTCATTGAGCGAGGGATACACGAACAGCGTGGCCCCGGCATATGCCTCGGCAAGTATCTCGTCCGAAACTTGCGGCAGATGGATGAGGCAGTCGTCCAAGTTGAGCCCGGAAATCAGCGATTTTTCCTGCGGAGTCAAAGCTCCCCCGCCTAGCACCAGCAGGTCCAGCGATTGGCCGAGTTGCGCATCATCAAACACTTGAAGTAGCCCGCTGAAATTCTTGAAAGCATGCCTCATCCCGACATAGAGAATGTAATCGCGCCGCACCTTTTGGCGCAACTTTGCGGCGGCTTCGGGGCTGCGCGGCAACGCCGTCAACCCGTGATGGACCACCCACGTTTTCGCAGGATCGACATTGTAAAACCGTAGCAGATCCTGACGACAGGATTCGGAGACGCAGATGATCGCGTCCACCCGAGGAAAGAGGCGCTTCCTCGCCCAGAAAATCTTCTTCACGTCCGGGAAGAGCTCGGGAAAACGCTCATGCGTGCAGTCGTGATGTGTCGCCACCACTCTGCGCGCTCGCACCAGCGGCATGCGCATGTAAACCGTCGGGTGATAGATATCCACCTTGCCGCGAAAGCCAGCCAGGGCATTACTCCATACTTCATTCGCCAGGTAGCGCAGCGTTCCCGGAGGGAGCCACTCGCCTACCCCGAGCACCTGCGCCTTTGTCGGTGGCAAATCTCGGAAAGGGTAAACCGTACCGCTGATTCCCAACAACAGCTCACTGTGCGCGTCCGGCACGCCGGCCATAAACTTCATCAGCTCATAAAAGTACCGGGAGGCGCCGCCGGCGTTTTGTAGCGAGAAAACCTGATGATCGTAGAGGATCCGCATTGACCCGGCCGGCAGTTTACAAAGCCTCGATCTGCGGCCCTCGCAGCAAGGGCCCGCTCTCGGTTTCAGGCCAGCACGCCGCCGCAACCAGCCGGGAGAAAGCAAATAGCGCGACCGGAATTACGATGGAACACTCCACAATCGCCTTGACGAGGGAAATCGAGAACGCATCGCGAAAGAATGTGAAGGCCAGCCAACCCGAGCACAGGATGTAGATGGTCGCCCAAAGCGAATCCGCCGACCGGCTCTTGCAGTACCGGAACAATATCGGCCAAATTAACAAAAATATGCCTGAGCCGATCATGCCGAAGTTCAGGTCGAACGACACGAAGGAATTGAGCCCGCCCAGCGGCCGGTAAGCATCCGGCTTCTTAAGAATGTCGATCTTATTCGGCAGAAGCACCGACGGAACCAGGTTCAGGAAGTCGCTCTCCAGTTGCGTCGGTGTATTCAGCCAAGAAATTCCCTTGTATCGCAAGTGATGAACCAGCGAGATGCTGCTCAGCATCGGCTCCTCGACTACATTAAAGAAAGCGCCGCTAAGTTCTCCTTGCTCGCGCCACATTCCCACCACTCCAAAGAACAGCGCCAGAATAACTGCGCCGGAGACGACGGTGGTCAGCTTGAATCTCTGGCGGAAGTTGCTTTGATAGATGGCGAACATCAGCAGAAACGACGCCACATACAGACGGCTTCCCAGCAGCAGCATCATGGCGCAACCGGCGATGAACGACAGGAAGTATCCGGTCCCGAGTCGGCTCTTCCATGTTTCCGCCGGCCGCTCGATGGTGAGAATCAGGCACACAATCGCCAACAACACAACGCATGCGGTGACCGCCCCTCGGGCCGCCTGGGCTGCAACGTCTGTCGGTGAAGCTTGCCGGAAAAGCGGAGCACGAAAGGCAAAGACGGTATACGCCAGCAGCAGGCAACCGGCGACGCTCACCAGCGACAAGACAACGCGAGGAATCTTCTCCAGCGATCGTCGTGGCTGATCGTGAAACCATCGCATCCCTAAGGAGTCGCCGATGGCGAAGCAGATGTACAGGACAACACACGACAGCGCATACGGAACGATCAGCCGCTCACGGAACCAGCTGGCCCAGAGGCTCGCCAGGGGAAAGTCCAGCTTGGCGGCGCAAAGCCGCACCAGCAATGGCGTGATCCAGTAAAAGAGAAAGCCGAAGGTAAAGGTCGCGACGTGGTTGATCTCCACCCGTCCACGCAAGACGCACCGTTTGTAGGCATACCAGCACGGCAGCACAACCGCGATCAGCGCCAGCAATCCTGCCATGCTCATGATTTCCTCAAACCCGCACACTCGCAATGGCGCCGCTTAACCAGCCAACTCCGGCAACTCCTCGGCCTCGCGCGAGAGCGCTTTAGCGGCGCGTCCCACCAGAGCCAGGCTGACCAGGAAGATCACGTACGAGACCAGCGTATTGACGGCCGCCGCGGTCGCGCCGTACGTCGGAATCGACACGAGATTCAGAAGTATGTTGCTGACTGCGCCGATCGCCGTGCACAGCAGAATGCTCTTCTCCATCCCCCATGCGATATAAGCGTTGCCCAAATACGAAGTCAGAAAGTCGAGTGGTATGGCCCAAGCCAGCAGCAACAACAAAGGAGTCGCAGCCAGAAATTGATGTCCGAACAACAGCGTCACCAACGGTCGCCTTGCCATCGTGACCGCCGCGGCAATGGCCGCTCCTGCGCCCAGCAAGGTCAGCAGAATCTTCGGTCGCAGCATCCGCATACGCTGCGCCAGGTTTTGCCGGCTCAACTCAGGATAAAGCGACTGCGTCAGCAGGTAGTAGCTGACCAGTACCTGATTCAAAATCCGATAAGCGGCGCTATAGAGTCCCACCTGCTGCGGGTTCGACATCAGTCCCAGCATCAGCATATCGATGGAGTTGAAGGCCAGGTTCCCCAGCCAGGCCAATCCCATGATGCTGCTGCGCCGCCAGGCCAGGGATTCGCCGACGAACCTCTGCTCCTCGATCCCGGCAGACTCACGAGGCCGATGCTTCTTCCACCACACCCAAAAGAACACCGCTTGCGTCAGATACCCGACAGCATTGCCTGCCACCATCCACCAGAGAGCATGGGTAGCGTTGCCTCGCCCGAAAAACAAAAAAATCAGAATGCTGACGGGGACTACCGCACGGGCGAATCCCACCAGGTCCAGACGATTCTTGCCCCATGCTGCCCAGTCCAGCGAAACCGCATACAGCGCAGCGGGAAAGCAAAAGACCAGCAGGAACACCTTCATCGACAGCGGCAATTTAACCGCGAGAATATAAATCGCGATCAACGGCAGGACTGCGCCTGCCATCTTCAGCCGGCGGTACTGAACCCGGCGAACGATTTCGCCCGCCAGTTGGGGCCGCTGCGCCACCAGCCGCGCACCGATATGTCTCAGCCCGAAATCAATCACAGGCTGGAAATACTGAGTAATCGTCACCGCCAGCGTGTACACGCCGAGGATAACGACGCCATACGCGTGTCCCAGGAAAATTACGACGGTCACGGAGGAGAGCCTGCTCAGAGTCTCTCCGGGAGCCAGGTGGGCAACGCTGCGGATTATCCTGCGGACCGTGCTTGCCATCGGTTAAACGGCGTCAACCCGTCCGCGATTTTGCTATGCGGGCGAGTTCCCCTGGGCCGAAGCAGTAACCATGAAGCTGGCCGGCCGCTCGCATGGCGTAGCTCTGCGCCGTCTTCACGTCTCCCTGGCAGAGCGTAACTGCCGCACCCGCCAGCGAACGGGCTATTTGCTGCGATAAATAGCCCCAGGAGTACCCGTGCACACGCATTACATAGCCCGCGCCCAGAGCATATGTGTAGGACGTTCGCCGCAGTCGTTCTAGAGAATGAAGGTCAGGATGCCCGACCCAGATCGATGGCTCGTACCACATCTGAACGCCGCGCCCGAAGGGCCGCAGAAAATATTCCATGTCTTCCCCGGCCGCGTACTGGGAGGCGACGCCCGGCCCAATATTCTCATTGAAGAACCCTATCGCGTCGGTAACCGTGCGTCTTAAGAAGCCGTTAATAGCAGTTACGCAAGCCATGGCATTTTTCTTGGTGCATTGACAGGGGCCTTTGGGCCACTTGGGACCGATCGGCTTACCCTCGGCGCTGCGCATGGTCGCGAACAACGCGCCAAAGTCCGGATGGGATTGGAACCACTCAGCTACCGAGGCAAGGAGATTCTCCGGATACCAGCAGTCATCATCCGGAATGGCGACGATGCTGCCTTGTGCCAAGCGCAGTCCCACATTGCGCGCGCGCGAGACACCACGTTCGCAGCGCAGATGCTGCATTCTGAGCCCTTGGTGACGGCCAAGCACGGGCGCCAGGCGTTCGTCTCCATTCTGATCGATCACCAGAACTTCAAAATCCTTGTACGTCTGCGCCTCGAGGCTAGCGAGCAAACGTTCCAGCTCCGCCACTCGATCAACGGTAGCGACGATCAGCGATATCATCGCGACGCGCACCTTCTCACGAATTCCACGATGAGAAACCGAGAGAGCGTCGCAGCATGGTTAACCGCGAGTCCTGGGCCTTGCGCCTCCAGGCTTCAGCGATCAGAACCCACAAGCAGGACAACACGAAGACCACCGCCGCTGTCGCTAATACAATCAGGGAGCGCCGCGGACCGGATTTCTTCTCCGGCACCACCGCCTTGTCCACTGCTTGCACCATGACCGCGTCTTTCGCTTCGTCGATCCGCGCGGCCTCCAATTGCTTGCCCAGAAACTCATAGACCGACTCGTGGTACTTCACGTCGCGCAGGCGGCGCAGGTAATCAAGCTGGACCTCGGGCAATTTGCGGGTGGGAACTTCCAGGTTGCCGTTGCCGACTTCCCCGGTATTGCGTTGCAGTTTGGCCAGCTCGGCCCGCAGGCCGGCCAGTTCCTGCTCGGCGCGTTGGAGATCGGGATTGTTCGGAGTCGCATAAGTACGCATCGCCTGAAGGCGGACTTCCTGAACCGCCACTTGCGCGCGAGTGCTGGCCACCGCCTCGATGATCGCCTTTCCTTGCGCGTCCGGTTGGATCAGTCCGCTCTTTTCCTGCACCTGTTGCAGCGCCAACTCGGCCAAGGACAGCTCGTCCTTCTCGGCATCCAGCTTCTGCTGATAGAACAGCCGCCGTTGGGCGGCCTCGCCGATAGCAAGATGCTCGTTCAAGGAATGCAGCGCGTCTACATAAGCATTCGCCAAATCCGCGGCACGCTGAGGACTGTGGTCGCTCACCAAAATTCTAATCAGGCCTTCGTCACCGGCGGTAATCTGACTGCGGCTCTCCAACCTCTTGCGCGCATCCTGATACGTTCCGACTCCGTAAACCTTGCGCAGATCGAAGCGGTCGATCAACTGATCGTCAACGCTGCGGCTCTTGAGCATGGCAACGAACAAGTCGGAAGAGTTCTTGATACCCAGATCGCTTCCCGCCAATCCGAGCGCGCCGAACTGACCCAGCATCGAGCTCAGCGTTGACTGCCTCTCCTCGGGGGGCAGGATGGTCGTGGTTGCGGTGTACATCTTGGGCAGCAGTAACGCCACAATCGCGGCCAGCACGGCTGCGCCGAATGTTGCCAGCAGAATCGTTTTCTTCCGCCGCGCCAGCACTAATACGAGATCGAGAAAGTCCAACTCCCGGCGCTCTCCGACCTCATGATCCATAGCCGACGCACCAAACTCTACGCTGGGACTATCGATCTCCGGTATCTTTGAAATTTCACGCATAGCAGCACTTCCAGCCTGCACTCGTTACAACCCTTCTCATCGTCTTTACGGGCTCAGCACCTTGACCGCGGCGGCGGCCAGTCCGAAGTTGAACAAAATCTGCGAGAAGTCCTTGAAGTTTCTCCACGCCGCGCCGGGATTCAACTGCTCCGGCACGACAACCGTGTCTCCCGGCATCATCACCATGCTGTCGAAGCCGCCCGACCAGAAGCTCGAAGCCGCGTCCTTGCTCACCACCGCACCATTGGCGCGAACCACAAAGATTCTTCCCTTGTCGGCGTTGCGCGTCGGCCCGCCGGCATTGCGCAGATAGGTTGCCACCGTCTTTCCCGGTTGCTGGAGGAACGAGCCCTGGTTGTAAACATCCCCCACGACACTTACTACAATCGGCCGGCTGGGCACATAGAACTGATCGCCATCTTCCAGCGGGATGTCCGGAATTGCGTCGACGCTATCGTCGTTAGGGTGAAGGTTGAGGACGATGCGTCCATCCGCTTTAAGCTGGCGCAACTTGTCCAGGCTGGCACGTTGTGCTTCCAGCGCGGCCTTGGCGGCGTTCGCCTCCTCCGTATTCTTGGCGTTTTGCGTCGACTGGGAAGCCTGGCGCGCGATGTCTCGCTCCATCTGAGCGATCACCATGTCCAATCGTTCCTGCTGCTGAACGCGCGTGGATTCGCGAATGAAAACTGCAGCGTACAAGTAAGCCGAAGGCGCCAAACCACCTGCCTTCGTCACCAGATCGCGAAGTTTCTCTCCCGACTCCGCGCGGTAGATTCCGGATGAGGCAAACTCGCCGTCCAGCCTGACCAGCTTGGTTTGCTGCTCGCGCGGCACACGCAAATCGGCCTGCGAAAAGATGGTGACAATGTCGCCCGGCCTTAACTCCAGATTCGCGGATTGGTCGTGCTCCAGAACCGCCTTACCCAGATTGAACGGCAGCAACTCGGTGGACAGATCACGCTGGCTGATGCGCTGAATCACCGCGTAATCCCAATTGATCTCGGGAGCGTTTCTTTTGACATCGTTCAACTGCGCGCCGACTTTTCCGCCGCCAGCCTGTTCCTGAAGAGTGATCGCGTTCTGCTGCTTCCAATACTCGGACGTGATGAGAAATTCGCGGTTGGGGATGAGATCTGTAACCCGCATTCCTTCGTGCCAGGGATAGCGACCAGGACCCGCAACATTTCCCCGCAAGGTCACGGAGTTTTCGAAGCGAGGAGAGATCAGCGTGAAGTTAGCGATGTCGCCATCCTTCATGGGATGGACCAGGCCAGCCGTGTCTAGCTGGACCTCTTCAATGGTGCGATCCTTGCGATCATTGATCTGTTCGACGTAAACCGTCGCGCCGTAGGCGGTGGTCGAAAGGCCGCCGGCCAGCTGCAAAACCTCGCCCAGCGTGATCTCAGCCTTGAGCTCATAAATGGCGGGTACGTTCACCTGTCCGCCCATCGCCACCTGCGGCCCGATCGGCGGGATGTAGATGACATCTTCGGGCAGCAGGAGAACATCCTTGCTCTTGTCTCCCTTGATCAGGAGATCGTACAAATCGAATTCGGTGATGACGTTTGAGCCGCGCTTCAATTCGATGCGGCGCATGGATCCGGTTGGCGACGGCCCGCCGGAAGCGAACATGGCGTTGGCCAAGGTACTCAGCGAGCTGACGGTATACCGCCCGGGTCGCCGCGCCTGACCAACCACATACACATCGATCGAGCGCAACTCGCCCATCGAGACATCCAGATCGAAATTCTGATAGATGTGTCCGATGTGTGATTTCAGAAAGCTCTTGAGCTGATCGTAGCGCAGGCCGGCGACGGCCAGGTTCCCGACCTTGGGAACATAGATCTCACCATTTCGGTCGACACGCGCGTGCACATCCAGCTCAATCTGCCCCCAGGCGCGAATCAACAATTCGTCACCCGGACCAATTACATAGTCGGACGTCACCGGAACACGGTCCACGGGAGCAAACGTCGTCGGAACGTGCTCGAAGAGATTCTCGCCGTAGATCGGCAGCGTCTGGCCCAGCGAGGACTCCACCAGCTTCTGAAAATCCGTCAGCTCCGCCGGCTTGGTTATGGGGACAGGAGTTTTCTCCGCAGGCGGTTTCGCCGTAGGCAGCGTGTGCGTGTCATCCAAAACTACCGTAGGTGTGGCGGAGGGCTCTCCATCCGGACTTTGTTGCTGGCTCTGCCCTGCCCCTGCGGGCTGCTCCTCTGGATTCCTGGATTTCTGCTGCGGTTGGCCTCCCGCCGCATCCAGCATCTCAACGGATCTGCCGCCACTTTGCATCATGGGATCCTGTGGCGCAGCCCGCACCACCGGCGGCAACGCCGCTATACCCAGCAGAAGAATCCATGCATGGCGGTATACTTCGCGACTGCACGCTGACTTACTTCTCACAATCGATCTTTGTCTCACGTTCTCTCTCGGCAGAGATTTCAAAGTTGTTCTCCAGAATCGCGCTCGCCCAACTCATCTTGCGATGCTTGCGAAAACCGATTTCACTCCCCGTAATCCCAGGTAGACCATCCGGCGTCTCAACTTGTCAGCGGGAGTTCCTCGCACTTTCGGGTTTCCGCCACCGGCTGACGCAAGGCGTTCAACCAAAACTGAGCGTAGGTTGGCGCTGCCCCTTGTCCGTCCCGGGGCAAATCGCGTCCGGTAAACAGGTGATGAAGATTGCGATGGGCGCTGACCGCTCCCGCCAACCCCAGGATCGTAAAGGTAGGCTCCAGGTCGCAGATTGCGCCCCGGGCAGCACACCGGCGGAAGTAAGCGTCAACGGCGTCGAAGATGGGTCCCAGATGCTCGCGAAACATTCGGTCCGCCCCCGCTACTTCGAACCCCGCTACATAAAGCAGGCGCGTCAACTCCGGATATTGCGCCATTTTCTCTACCACAAATTCCACCAGCATGGGCACCACGATTTCCGGTTCGACGTCGGTGGCCAGACCGTTTTGCAAGTCTCGTCCCATCTTCAGCCGGTTCAGTCTCGACTCCGTTGCCGTCCAGAACAGATCGGTTTTCCGGGCGAAGTAGCGGAACAGAGTGGCTTCATTGACCCCTGCCAAATGGGCAATCTCGCGAGTGCTCGTCCCCTTATATCCCCGGCGGGAGAAAAGCTGGACCGCGGCCTCGACGATACGCACTTCGGTGACACTTCTTCCCGCTGCCTTTTTCACAGACACCAATCCTCAACTTGAAATGAAACAGGATGGGACTACAACTTCAGCGATTCGATCTCGTCGATGCCAACTTCCACTGCGATACTCTGCCGGATGAGGTCCAGCGTCAGCACCACGCGGAGGTCGTTCTTCTTGCGGACCAGGACGCCCACCATGCCCGCCAGGGAACCTGCAATAATGCGCACCTTCTCACCCACAACCAGGTAGTCATAGGGCTCGCAATGACGAAGCGGAAGACCCGAACGCAGGGATTCGATTTCCGAGGTTGGCAGCGCCGCCGGTTCGCGCCCGGTGCTGACGATGGAGAGCACTCCCGGAACTTGCAGCACCTTCACCGAATCGCGCCGCTCGATATGCACGAAGAGATAGCTGGGAAACAGAGGTTGTTCCACTACCACTTTGCAGCCGTTCTTCCATCGCCGAGGCATCCGGTACAAAGGCAGGAATGACTGGATGTATCGCGCCTCGAACTGTCGACCTACAGCCTTTTCGTGCCGTGGAGTGGTATAAACAGCGAACCACTTTGACGCGGACTGGGGACCGATTTTCAATTCGCTGGGAACCTGCGTAGCGCCAGGATCGGCAAAATTGCTTCCAACAGCCAAGGCTTCGCCATCCTCAATGAGAGAGGTGATCTACTCTGCATTTGCGAGCTGGGGGTGCAATCATGTACTTCCTCACAGGAAAATCTGCAGGGCGCAGACTACCGGAAACCCTGTTCTATGTGGAAGTTCATCGAAGCTACGAAAGCAAGCGCCCACTTACTTGCTTGCGCGCACTAACGGCTTTGCAACAAGCTGGACTGACAGCATAGGGAAAGCGGCAGCTCGGGTCAAGCAAAAAAGCCCGTTCGTTCCAATGTGGGGCACCAATGTGGGATTCCCGATTTAGTCCCTGGCTACGGGACCTCCGGCGCGGGCTGTGCATGCGACTCGCCAATACCGGCTCC
>JBARGS010000258.1:0-7167 GCA_049798495.1 Candidatus Korobacteraceae bacterium
GTCTATATCTGCATGTTTGGTCCAAGGCTTATCCAAGTTGTCAACGATCACTGCCACTCTTTTCTTCGAACTTAGAACTTTACCCAGCAAAGCTCGCAGTTGGCTCAATACTTGGCTGTGGAGCAACTCCGAGATGGCAGCTCTTTCGGACTCCACTCCGGATGATTCTGGAAGGTCGAGGAGCGGCTTTACCGCTCTCTCAAGGCGCACAGAAAAATCTCCACTCAGTACACTGCCCTCCTGTGTAACCAAGCGCATGAGAGCCTTCTCCGATTCGGAAGGCTGTTTCCAAACGGGTCTGCTCTCAATCTGCTGCACAGCAGAATTGGCTATCTCGGTGTAGATCAAGAACTTCCACAAACTTTCGAGGACATATCCTTTTCTATCCCTGTGGCTATACTTTTTGAAGAGCGAGACTAATGTGTCAATTTCGTACGCCACAGGAGTTATTGTGCACACCAGATTCCCATGATCTTCGGCGAGTTTGGAACCCAGTCTCAAGAAATTAGCAGTTTTGCCCGTTCCTTTGCGTCCGACAAAAATCGTTTGGCGGCCCTCGAGTGCCTCGCGGTAGGCCGACGTTTCAACAAAGTATTCGTCAATTTCTTCGGCTTCATTTTCGGCAACATAATCACCCAGATGAAACTGAAAGTCGTTAAGTTCGGTTGCGAGCTTCACTACTTGAGCATGAGCATCCTGGATTTTTCGCGATTTGTCATATTGGGTCTCAATCGGAGCGAGCCATGCTTCCAACCGGTCAACGGCTTGTTTTGCCGATCCATAGGACTGTAATAGATCGCGATAGTCGAGCGGAGCGAGATAGTCGGCCTCTGCCACCATTAAGAGCGGCTTACCAAAACCATAAGCCATTCCACAGGCTAACGCCTGTTTTGCGTTGTGAAGTTTTGACCCCTGTCGATTCGAGCTTGTGAAGTGGCAGAACACCGCAGCATTCGAGTAGCAGTTTTGTCCGTACCATACAAGCGACTGAAAGGCTGACTCGCGTGGGTCGTCAACACAAGCCTTGATGCTGGATGCCGAGATGCGTTTCGTAAGAGTCGTGCTGGCTTCCGTGTCCCATAAGCTCTTCAAATATAAAAGTCTGTCCTCGTTGCTCGGTCCCACACTTGGCTTGATATGGCTCTCGAAAAGTGTCACTCCCTCATTTATGAGGTCCTCGCGATAGAATGCCTTTACAACCTGTTCAGAGTTGACGAACTCGTCATATCCCACTGTTGTGAGTAGCCGAAATTCCGTGAAGTCGGTTTTTACATTCGTAATGCTAGTATCGAGAAGGAACCAAATTCTCTTATCCCTAGCGATGGCATATCCAAGTTCGAACATGACATTAGCATTCAGATCGGTGAGATTTGCGGCAAACAACTGAGAGTCGTCGATAGCTCTGCAAATCTCATCAATGATTATTCTGCCCGAAACATTAAGGCTCTCCCAAGTAGTTACGTGCACTCGCTGAGACTTGGAAATCTCCTCTGCGGCCCTTCGGAAAATCTCAGCGTCCAACTTGGGCTGAGAGGGATACGCGAAAAACACCTCTGGTAAGCGAAAAGACATTTCACGAACACCGTCTCCGAACAATGAGGTAGTCATGGGATTGGAGTCTCGCCTGGCTAGGAACACGGGAGCAGTTACTTATCTAACATTTCGGCCTCCTCCGTCAAGATGAAATGCAACGTGTAAATGCCGGTGTCCCTCGGTCCCATTCGCCCAGGTCTCGAACCCCGCCGGGTGCCCCACTCATTCGCGGTTTTCGGATGAGTGGGTTCCACGAGTCACAGCTTCCGGTATCTCCCATCACAGACGGAGAGCTCTGATCCCAATACCTTTCGGGACATGACGAGAGGGTTGGAGCGGTGGTATGGTGGGCACGATCTCCACCAATCCACCCCACCGCCAGTCGATTTATTTTGTATCAGGACACGATCTTCAGTCGTGCCAAACGACGCAATCTCAGGATCGGGGCTTAGCCCCTGGAACCTGCACAGGATGCAGGGGCTAAAGCCCAAGTCTCAGTTCGCACTTTCGGCACGTCTGAAGACGTGCCCTGATACAAGGCAATTCGCCCAGGCAGAGTGATCTATGAGGTGGCTTCAAGCTGCTTCATTACGGCGGCGTGCGCACCGGCCCGATCTGGCAGAAACATTTCTATGACTTCAATGTGTGCAGTGCGGAAAAGCGCATCGAGAAGCTGCGCTAACCGGGGTCCCCGACGAGCGCCGTTTTTGCGCCCGTTGGGGTGTATAGATGCACCGCAATCCTCTGAAACGCGATCTGGTAACCGTACCCGAAGAGTGGAAATGGAGCAGCTTCCGGACGCATGCCTGCGCGAAGAGGGGTTGGTAAAGGTCAACTGTCAAGGGTGGCCGATGGGGATAACGTATTCCCTCTCGCGATCCCACTCATTCGAAAACCGCGAATGAGTGGGGCACCCGCCTCTGGACTGGTGGTTCGCACGTCTTTACGCTCGGAATCAGGGCATCGCGGCTCAGGCTAAGAGCAGATCCCTCGTCGGGCCGAGGCCCTCCTCGTGATGACAAACAACAGGAGGGCGGCGCATATAGAGGTCCTTCGACTCCGCTGCGCTCCGCTCAGGATGACACATATCAGTTAAATGGCCCTGGCTAATGATGACGCATATCAGTTAAATGGCTCTGGCTAATGATGACGCATATCGGTTAAATGGCTCCGGCTAATGATGACACGTATCAGTTAAATGGCTCCGGCTCAGGATGACGCATATCAGTTAAAAGGCTCCGGCTCAGGATGACGCATATCAGTTAAATGGCTCCGGCTCAGGATGACGCATATCGGTTAAATGGCTCCGGCTAATAACGATCCACCATCCCCGATCCACTCTGTTTTTCGTCTACCATAGCGAGATCGGCGATTGGCGACGTCAAAAAAACTGACGGCTGATAGCTGACGGCTGACAACTGTTTCCCATGACCGAACATTCGCTCATCTTCAAAGAGCTGTCCTACGTCTTCATCGCCGCCATACTGGGCGGAGCGCTGGCTTGGCGGCTGCGGCAGCCGCTCATCCTGGGCTACGTGCTGGCGGGTATTGTGCTGAGCCCGTTTACGCCGGGGCCGGCGGTGCGCGAGGCGCACACATTCCAGATCGTCGCCGAGGTGGGCGTCGTCTTCCTGATGTTCTCCATCGGCCTCGAGTTCTCGGTAGCGGAGCTGCTGGAGGTGAAGTGGGTCTCGCTGATCGGCGGACCGCTGGGCGTGGTGGTGCTGTCGGCGATCGGCGCAGGCATGGGCTGGCTGCTGGGTTGGGGCGCGATGCGCGGGCTTATCGTCGGAATGATCATCTCCGTCGCCAGTACGATGGTGCTGTCGCGGCTGCTGATCGATAGCGGGCAACTGCAGTCGGAGCACGGCAAGGTGATGATCGGCATCACGCTGGTGGAAGACCTGGTTGTCGTGGTGCTCACCATCCTGATGCCGGTGATGGTGAGCCTGACGCCGCATCATCTGCTGAACGTCGGCATGGCGCTGGGCAAGGCCGCGCTGATCCTGGCGCCGATCGGATTTTGTGCAGTGTGGCTGGTGCCGCGCTGGCTGGCACGGGTGGCGCGCGCGGAGAACAACGAGCTGTTTCTGCTGGTGATCCTGGCGATCTGCCTGGGCACGGCGGCGCTAACCGAAGCGGTTGGGTTGTCGCTGGCGCTGGGCGCGTTTGCCGCCGGGCTGATGGTGAGCGCGTCGGATTATGCGCATCGCGCGCTCGATCAGATGCTGCCGCTGCGCGACGCGTTTGTGGCGCTGTTCTTCGTGACCGTCGGGGTCCTGATTAATCCGCGCGCCGTGCTGCAAAGGCCGGGGCTGCTGCTGGCGATTTTGCTGCTGGTGGTCGTGGGCAAGTTCGTGGTGTGGACCGGCGTTGTGAAGCTGTTTGGGTATCGGCTGCGAACGGCGGTGCTGGTCGGGACGGGGCTCACGCAGATTGGGGAGTTCTCGTTCATCCTGGTGCAGGTGGCGCACGCCAATGGGCTGGTGGGCGATGAGTTTTACTTTGCGACGCTGGCGGCGTCGCTGCTGTCGATTCTGCTGAACGCGACGCTGGTGCGGGTAGCGCCACGCTGCTTGCCGGCGCGGCTGCAGCCGTAGTCGCGCAAGGGGGGCGGTTGCGCGGTCGAGGGTGCTTTCATTGTCAGCTCATGGGCCCAGGTTGACCGCGGAGATACTCCCCTATTTTTCTTGTTGAGCAGAGGCCGCGCGGTTCTACACTTGAATTAGTTCTGGTGCCTCCCCGCCTCATAAACTTTCTTCCTGTTTTGGGAATCCTCGCCTGTTGCATCAATGGTGCAATATGATGGGGTTTCCACAGCCTAGACACAAAATATGGTGTTTTACATCTTGACCCCCCTTGCGATTGGACGTAGATTGGCATGAAGCTGTCGCGGAAAGGGCGGTTTAACCCCCAAACATGCTAAAGGGGGTTATACCGCTACGGGGTCGCCATCGGATTGACCGGATCTGTAAGGAGTGACCGTTGCTCAAACTGAAGAAGCTGCAAATCCTCGGGTTCAAGTCGTTCTGCGATCGTACCGACCTCCGCTTTCAGGGCGATGGCATCGCCGCCATCGTTGGTCCCAACGGCTGTGGCAAGTCGAACATCTCCGACGCCATCTCTTGGGTTCTGGGCGAGCAGTCGGCGCGTCTGCTGCGCGGCGTAAACATGCAGGACGTGATCTTCGCCGGCACGCGCGAGCGCAAGCCCACTGGCATGGCTGAGGTCTCGCTCACCCTCGTCGACCCCGAAGTCTACGGCGATGTCGCCGAGCCCGAGATCGAACTCCAGGACGACATGCCCGACAACGACTGGGACGAGTCAGCCGTGCGAGCCGCTCGCGCCGAGGATTTCGAGCGCCATTCCGAAGAAGTGCGTCCCGGCCAGAGCGACGAAGACGCGAACGTCGCGACATCTCCTGACGCATCGCATCACGAGCAATCCGCTGAAGCCTCTGCACCAGAGAGCGCAGCAGACCGGTCGCCAGTTGTGCCTGAATCTCCCGCACGCGCTGACGCTGCGCACAACGGCGTGAACGTTGTCCTGAAGATCCGCCGCCGCAAATTCAAGCGCACCTTCAAGGCCGGCGAGATCCAGATCACGCGCCGCCTCTTCCGCTCCGGCGAAAGCGAGTATCTGCTGAACGGCAAGCTCTGCCGCCTGCGCGACATTCAAGACATCTTCATGGGCACCGGTCTTGGCCCCGAGTCCTACGCCATCATCGAGCAGGGGCGCATCGGCCAGATCCTCAGCAGCAAGCCCACCGACCGTCGCGCCATCATTGAAGAGGCCGCCGGCATCACCAAGTACAAATCGCGCAAGCGTCTGGCCGAAGCGCGCCTGGAAGATGCCAAGCTCAACCTGGCGCGCATCAACGATATCTTCGACGAAGTTACGCGCCAGATGAACTCGCTGAAGCGCCAGGCCTCGAAGGCCGAGCGCTACGCCAAGCTGCGCGACGAAATGCGCGAGAAGCTGCGCATCGTGCTGGCCAGCAAGTTCGCGCAGTTGGATGCCGAAGCCTGCGCGCTCGATCAGCAACTCACCGAGCTAGCCGCCGAGATTCACAACCAGAGCGAAGCCGTGCAGCAGATGGAAGCCGAGCACGGCGATCGCACGCAGCGCGGCTACGCCATCGAGCGCGAAGGCCAGGAGAATCGCGAGAAGCTGAACACGCTGGCGCTCGATCTGGATCGCGCCGCCGCGCGCCGCCGCACCAACGACGAGCGTTGCGCCGAGCTTGATGCCCGCTCCGCCGGAGCCCAGGCCGAGATCGCCAACACCGAAGAGCGGCAAGCGCATCTGCAGGATGAGTTGAACACCGATCGTGCGACGCTGACCTCGGCCAACCTCGACGTCGCGAACGCGCAGCAGGAATTGCAGCAGCGCCAACAGGAAGCGGCGGCGGCTTCGGCCTCGCTCGTGGAAGTCGAGCGCCAGCAGGAAGAGCGTCGCACCTTGATCATGCAGGCAGTCTCCGCGGCTTCGGCTGTTCGCAATCGCATCACGCAGGCCGAGGAGCGCATTGCCGCGCTCGATCGCGAATCGCGACGACTATACGAGGAGACTACCGCCGCCAATCAGCAGCTCGAAAGCTTCGGCGGACAGCGTGGCCAGCTCGGCCTCGATTTCGAGACCGCGTCGCAGCAGGTCGCGGCACTCACCTCACAGATCGTTGACGCACGCCAGCAGTTGGAAGCTAAGCGCGCCTCAGAGACCGAAGCTAAGCGCCATCTCGATTCCATGCGCGGCGAGTACGCCAGCCTCATGGGCAAGCGAGGCTCGCTGGAAGCGGTCATCACCGAGCACGGTTACGCCACCGAGTCGGTGCGCAAGCTCTTCACCTCGGGAGCGCTGCAAGGTGGACGCGCGCCCGCCGGCGTGCTCGCCGACTTCCTCGAGGTCGACGACCGTTACGAGCATGTGGTCGACGATTTTCTGCGCGACGAGTTGAACTACATCGTCGTGAAATCGTGGGACGCCGCCGATGAAGGTCTCCGCCTGTTGCGCACCGATGTCGATGGCCGCGCCACCTTCCTGGTTCATCCCGAGGATTCGCAGGCGAAATTCTCTTTCGACTTCAACGAGTCCACGCATCACGTCTCGCACGGCGACACCGTGGTTCCGCTCAAGAACTGCATTCGCGTGCTCGACGGCTTCGGCAAATCGCTGGAAGTGATTCTCCCCAAGCTGGGCAACGGCTACATCGTGCCCGATCCGGAAGTCGGACGCGGCCTTGCGCTGGAAAATCCCGACGCCTTCTTCCTCTCGCAATCGGGCGAATGCTTCCACAACGTCACCGTCACTGGCGGCAAGCAGCGCAGCCAGGGTCCTCTCTCCATGAAGCGCGAGCTGCGCGACGTGCTTTTGCAAATGGGCGAGTTGGAGCGCGCCATCGGCGAGAAGGAGACTTACATCGCCGCGCTCGGTCGCGAGATCGCCGAGCTCACCGGTCTGTTGCAGCGCCTGGAAGACGAGAAGCGCGAATCGGAGCGCCAGGCCATGACATCCGAGCACACGTTGCGCCAGCTCGAAAACGAGATGACGCGCGTGCGCGAACGGCTCGCGACCTACGAACGCGAACTACAGCGCGTTGGCGAAGAACACGCCGAGCGCGAGGAGTTCATCACC
>JBARGS010000259.1:0-10529 GCA_049798495.1 Candidatus Korobacteraceae bacterium
CCGCAGGGTGCCGATGAGAATGCGTGCGCCGATCTGCAGAACACCACGCCGGTCGACGAGTCGATGGTGAAGCCGAGCGAGAACGCCTATCCGAAACCAAAGAAGGCGCCCGCGATGCATCATCACAAGATGGCTGCCCCAGCTGGACAGGCAGCCGCACCGCAGCAATAACCGTTCCTTGAATGGAACTTCATGGCCGGTGAGGGCGTTAGGCTCTCACCGGCTTTTTCAGATAAAGAAAGCGCGGAGGCGGCAGCCTTCGAGGCCGCTTGCAACTGCGATACGCGGGCCGGGCATCTCGATGTATGAGCCAGAAAATGCTAAGGCTCTCTCGATCCGTCGAGGAAAAGTTCTGGTCCGCCAGATCCAGCGGCACGGTTCTAATCGGGAACGATAGTTGGGCGTCCGATTAGCACTTTTACACGTGTGATCCCTGGTATTTTGGTGGGTACTGAATCGAGGCGGCAAGAGTTATGATTAAGCAAAGCACACAGAGGGAGTCTTCGATTTCTAGCCAGTATGAATAACCACAAGTTCACTTCGTCTTCTATCAAGCTTGCTCTTTGCTGCTTGTTTCTGTTCACCCTCACGGCGTTTGCTTCCAGCTGGCGGCTGATCGGGCCCGAGGGTGGCGATGTTCGCAGTCTGGCTTATGATCCATCCGACCCGAGCCACATTCTACTGGGCACCAGTGCTGGGCAGCTGTTTCTATCCCAGGATGGCGGCAAGTCGTGGAACCTCTTCGCCCATCTCGGCCCCGGCGACGACTACGTACTGGATCACATCATCTTCGATCCGGCTCACCCGCAGACGATTTACGTGGCGGGATGGAGTTTGTACAACGCCGATGAAGGTGACGTGTTTCGCTCCGACGACGGCGGCAAGTCCTGGCGGCCGCTGAAGGCGGTACATGGAAAGTCGATTCGTGCCCTGGCCATGGCGTCCAGCGATCCCAATACATTGGTGATTGGAGCGCTTGACGGCGTCTTCCGGAGCCGCGACGGCGGCGAGACCTGGGAGCGCATCTCGCCCGAGAATCAGGCGGAGATCAAGAACATTGAGTCGATCGCCATCGATCCCCTGAATCCCGAGATCGTCTACGCCGGTACCTGGCACCTGCCTTGGAAAACCGACGATGGCGGCGCGCACTGGCACAGCATCAGCAAAGGTATCGCCTTCGATTCCGACATGTTCAGCATCATCGTCGATCCCAAGAATCCCTCGACGGTGTATGCCAGCGCCTGCTCGGGCATGTACAAGAGCCTGAACAAAGCCGAGTACTTTCATCGCATTTATCTTTCATTGCCGACGGCCGCGCACCGCACCCGCGTGCTGAAGCAGGACCCGCAGCGCCCGAACACCGTCTATGCCGGTACGGTCGCCGGACTGTGGAAGACGCTCGATGGCGGCGATCACTGGAAGCTGGTGACGGACGGCGGGGTGATCGTCAACGACATCCTGATCGATCCCGCGAATCCGGAGCATGTGCTGGTGGCCACCGATCGTGGCGGCATACTGGCCAGCAGCGATGGCTTCGCCCATTACGACACCTCGAACCGCGGCTTCACTCACCGCGTCGTCGGCGGAATCGTGATCGATAACAAGGACCCCAACCGGATCTACGTGGGAGTGGTTAACGACAAGGATCTTGGCGGCGTCTTCGTCTCCAACGATAGTGGAGCGACCTGGAGCCAGGTGAATCGCGGTCTCGACGAGCGCGACATTCTGAGTTTGCAGCAGGCCGGCGACGGCGTGATGTACGCCGGGACCAATCACGGGATTTTCTATCTCACCTCTCTCAAGGGTTCGTGGGAGCCCGCCACAATGCTTGCCGGCCCACTTCCCGATTGGCAGGAGAAGCCTCCGGCTGAGACAACCAAGCCAACCGCGAGGACGGCAAGAGGCAAGAGTTCCGCCGCGGCGCACGCCACGGCAGCGCATAAAGCCGCTCCGGTGGAGCATGGTATCCCGTTGGACAAGACGCCGCGCATTCGAGCTATCGAAATCACCGACCAGGTTTGGTATGCAGCGACCAACGAAGGCTTGTTTGCCAGCGTTGATCGAGGACACAAATGGTACGGCGCTCCGGTAGAGGGAGAAAGCGATTTCATCGCCGTTCATAGCTTTGCCGATGGCAGCCTCACGCTGGTTAGTCCCAAGCACATGTTTCTATCTCGCGATCAGGGAAAAACCTGGAGCGAACTCACCCATCCGCAGTACGTAACCGGGATCTACAACCTGACGCAGGTTCCCGATGGCTCGATGTGGCTGGCAACCCGCGAAGGTGCGCTGCACTCGACCGACGGCGGCAACACGTGGGAACACACGCTGGGAGGCCTGCCCCCGCGCCAGGTTCTCGGCGTGCGCTATGATGCGTCCTCGCAACGATTGCTGGCCACCGTGCTGTATGCTCACGCGGTTTTCGAGAGCAAGGACGGCGGTCAGACCTGGCAGCGCACCGCCGACACCGGAGTCTCGATACGGGCTGTCTTGGGTTATCAGGGGCGGCTGCTGGCCGCTTCCTCTTACAACGGTCTGCTCTTGCAGGGTAGTGACGGAGCAGTCGTCTCTTCCGAGACCGCGCACGTTGGCGAGGGGAGCAGCGGCTCCGATCGCCGTTAGTATTCATTAGGGGTATCTAATGGGAAGGGAAGCTACGGCTTCCCTTTTTTGATTTTTCTTCAGCCGTCGTCACCGTTGCATGACCGTAGCGGCTTCCCGTTTTGATCAATTCCGTTTTTTGATTCCTCTAAGAGGAAATCGCTAACAGCTTCATTCCCGGAGCCTTCCCCAAACTCCAATAAGAATCAAGTCCAAATTGGAACGCCTAGCGTCCGGCAGTTTCCGGTGACGATTCCGAAATTGTTGTTTAAGCACTCGCCAGATCAGCCACTTGGCTGGGATGGGCGGGTTTGGCCTGCGAGATGCTTCTGTAGGGGTGTTCCAGAGCGGCGGGAGATCATGACTCAAGACACTAAGAAGCTGGGGACGAGTTCAGGGCAAAGGAAGAACGGCCAGACAAGTCGCGCGCAACTGACGGAGCACGTGCCGGCAGCAGCGTTCTTGAATTGCGATGGATTAGCCGCGGTCGACGTAGCGCAGAGCGGCGAAGTGTCGGAAGCGATGGTCTCCTCCTGCGGCGCAGACGAGGGGCGCGTCGGTAGAGCGACGCGCTCCTCGCCGTTGCGTTGCAGCGATTGCACGGACCTTGTGCATGAACTGTCGAACGTTATGACGGGTGTGATGGTGAATGCACAACTACTGGATTGGCGGTTGCCGCCCTACAGCCGTTTGAAACGTCCCATCCATGAGATGGAGCGCAACGCGCAGCGCGCCCGCGAGTTGCTGAAAGCCCTGCTGCGACGGCTGGGCGACAATTTGCCCACGTCTTGAGGACAGGGCGGCATGCGGAAAACATTCAGCTTAGGCAGCGCCCAGTAAGCGGTGACGGATCAGGAGCCGGGGGGCCAGCCGCAAGGACGGCAAACCTGCAACACTCGGATGGCCCATCTCCGGCCCCTGTTTCTTACCCGAGAGCGGCAGAACTCACAGTGGCTTGTGACCCGCGCACTAGCGGTTTTTTCCCAAAAAGGGATGATGGTAGAGAACACCAAAAAAGGGCGACATGGCGGCGAGCTAGCGCTCGCCCCGGAGGGGATGACCCAAGTGATTGCAGCCGAAGTAGTTCCGACCAGCGAACCGAGCTTGGAAGCCAGTCTGCTGAACCTATTGATCGTGGAAGACGAGCGCTCCGTTCGCGAATGTTGCCGGGAAGTCGCCCGCTCCCTGGGCTTCAACACCCAGGTGGCGGAATCGCGCGACGAGGCTTACCGAATTCTCGAAACAGCCCATGCCGACGTTGTCCTGCTTGATCTGCGGCTGCCGGGCAGCAGTGGTTTGGAGATTTTGCGCGAGATCAAGCGCCGCAGCGCGGAAACCGTCGTCATCGTGATGACAGGTTTTGCCACCGTGCAGTCGGCGGTCCAGGCGATGAAATTAGGGGCCTACGACTACATCACCAAGCCGTTCAACTTCGAGGAACTGCGTTTGGAGCTGGAGCGTGTCACCGCGCATCTCAAGCTGAGCGCCGAGAATCGCCTGCTGCGCGAGCAGTTGAAATCGAAGAGCGGTTTTGGCCTGCTGGTAGGGCACTCCCCGGAGATGGAGCGCTTGTACCGCATCATCGCCAAAGCGGCGCACAGCACCCATCCGGTGCTGATCCTGGGCGAAAGCGGCACCGGCAAGGAACTTGTGGCCCGCTCCATTCACTACGCCGGTCCCCTCAAAGACAAGCCATTCCTTCCCGTGGATTGCGGCTCGCTGGTGCCGACCTTGATCGAAAGCGAGCTGTTCGGATACGTGCGTGGGGCCTTCACCGGCGCCATGCGCTCAAAGGACGGCTTGCTGGCCACCGCCGAGGGCGGCACGGTTTTTCTCGACGAAGTTGGCGAATTACCGGTCGACCTGCAAGCCAAGCTGCTGCGGGCGATTCAGGAAAAGGAGATACGGCCGGTGGGCGGGACGCGTTCCATACCCATCAACGTTCGCATTCTGGCCGCCACCAATCGCGATCTGGAGACGGCGGTGAGTCAGGGCACCTTCCGTCGCGATCTTTACTTCCGCCTCAACGTACTGACCTTGCGGATTCCGCCGCTGCGCGAGCGTAAACAGGACATTCCTCTACTGGTCGGACACGTACTGGAGCGTATCAACCAGGCCCGCGAATCGCAGCATACGGTAGCCGAAGACGCCTTGCGGTTGATGCTCAACTACGATTGGCCGGGTAATGTACGCGAGTTGGAGAACTGCGTGGAGCGCGCCTGCACGACCTGCTCGCTCCCTGCCATCCATGTGGCCGATCTGCCCACCGCCCTGCGCGACTTCCAGATGCAGGGCAAGCCGCAAGAAGCGGTGGCGGACCCCGCAGCCATCATCCCTCTTGAACAACTGGAGAAACAGGCGATTCTACACGCCATCGAGGTGCTGGACGGCGACAAGCTGGAGGCTGCGCGCCGTCTGGGCATCGGCAAAACCACACTGTATCGCAAACTGAAAGAGTACGGTCCATCTGTCCAGCCCGACTGATCGGGGACGGGCCGCAGACGAAACCACAATCCAACCGACCCACGAGAGCCGCATAACAGCGTCAGAGGCGAAGCGCGCCCTTGAGCCGCGGCAAAAGGAGAAACTGTGATTCTTCTGGTGACAACATCTTCCCGCGCTAAGGAGTGTGCGGCCGCGCTGGAGCGCGGCACCGGTCACAAGACACATGTGGCTACATCAGTGCCCACGGCGGTCAGCAAACTGCAGGTGGCGGAGTATGAGGCTCTGGCAATTGATCAATCCCTGTTGGAAGTGGACTTCCGCGCCCTTGACACGCTGCTGAATCACGCCGGAATGGCCATGCCGCTGTACGTCAACCTGGCCCTGCACTCCACCGACCGGGTCGTGCGCGAGGCGCAGGTAGCTTTGCGCCGGGGAGAGCAGGAAAAATTGATGGCACTGCGCACCGCCCAGCAGACCGTACGCAATCAGTTGCGCGGCGAGGTTACCGGCATTCTGCTCAACTCGGAGCTGGCGTTAAAGCAGAAGTCTTTGCCCGCTGAAATAGCCGAGAAGATCCAGTCGGTCAGGCAGCTGGCCGAGAAGATGCGCTCCCGCCTGGATTCGGCCGATTGATCGCCGATTGGCATTTGGCAGTTAGCTTTGGCATTTGGCAGTTAGCTTTGGCAAGTAGGCAAGCGGGGCTCGCGCTGATTTCGCTTTATGGGTTGGCGACTGCTGATCGCCACCGCTAATTTTCCAACTGCCAAGTGCCAACTGCGGCATGAATTGAGAGCTGCCGTACAACTCCAGAGCAGAAATGCCACTCCTACTTGCGTGTGCCAGCTTTCTGGCCCCGGGTGACAACTCCATGCTTTGGACAATTTTTGCAATTCTCGTCATTTTATGGTTGCTGGGATGGGGTTTCCACATCGCCGGCAGCCTGATCCACTTGCTACTCGTGGTGGCCGTCATTGTTGCCGTCATTAACCTGGTTACCGGCCGCAGGACGGTATAGGAGGGATCTGCTAGCCACGAGCCACGAGCCACTAGCTTCTAGCCGTTACCGTCGGGGGCTTACGTACGTACGCAATGGTTGCCGATATCAGAAATCTTCACTCCCACCAAGTGAAGGTTGCAGTTTATAGCTAGAAGGAGCTAGAAGCTCACAGCTCGTGGCTCGCAGCTCGCTATTCCGTCCTCAGCGCCTGCATCGGCTCTACCGAAGCCGCCCGCCGTGCCGGCAACATCCCCGCCAGCATCGCCACGGCCGCCACAAGCAACGTTCCGGCTACGAAGGTCACGGGATCGCTGGCGCTGATCCCGTACAACTGACTGCGCAAAGTTCGCGCCAATAATAGCGCCAGCGGCAGCGTAGCCAGTACGCTCACTCCTGCAATCCACACGACGTCCCGTAGCACCAACCGTACGACATTCGAGCGTTGCGCGCCCATGGCCATGCGGATGCCGATTTCGCGTGTGCGTTGCGCCGTGGAATAGGCAAGCACACCATAAAGCCCGATCGCCGCCAGCATTACGGCCAGCACTCCAAAGCTAGCCGACAGCAACGCGAACAGCCGTTCGCTGGCCAGCCCATCGCTGATCTGTTCATCCATGGTGTGCAGGTAGCTTAGCGCCAACTTGGAGTCGAGCTGTTGCATTGCGGATCGTATGTTGGCCTCCGCTGCCTGCGGCGGCTGCCATGTCCGCACCAGGTAGGTGATGTGGTTCAATTCCGGACTCTGCAGCAGCGGCCGGTAGACCGTGCGCCGGATGGGATCGCGCACGGCGGAGTGCTTGGTATCGCCCACCACGCCGATGATCTCAGTATCGAACTTGGCTTTCGTGCTGGAGCCGAATCCTATGACGCGACCGATCGCGTTTTGCGCATTGCCGAAGTAGTGTCTCGCGAAGCTATCGTTCACCAGCACCACGCCGGTAGTTTCTTGGACCCGGAAAGCCCGCCCCGCGATCAACGGAACACTCATCGTCGTGAAATATTCCGGCGTCACCCACGGCTCCTCCACCTGCATATCTTCGCCCTCTACTTCCTTGTAGCCGGCGACGGAAATATTGCCGGTCTCATCATTGTCAGCCAGGTCAGGATCGTCGGTTGCCGCCACGCCGCGGACTCCGGGCAGAGCGGTAAGTGTGTCGAGCACCCGCCGGTTCAGAGGCTGAAGCTGTTCGGCTTGGTAACCAGCCAGCCGCGGATTCACTCCGAAGCTGACCACGTGGTCGGTGACGAAGCCGACATCCACGGAGCGCAGATTGTACAGCGTGCGAACAAACAGGCCCGATGCGACCAGCAGCAGCAGACTTACTCCGATCTGTGCTCCTACCGAGATTCTGCGGAAGCGCAACTGCCCGCCCGACGCCGTTCCACTCTGCTGTTTGAGCGCGTCCACCAGATCGGGCCGCAGGAAGCGCAGGGCCGGCGCCAGACTAAACAGGATGCTGACACCAAGCGCCACGCCAAAATTGAAAATGAGAATGCGAAGATCTGGGTGAGTCGAGAGCGGGACTTCGCTCTGCGGATCGGTAAAGATCATATGCACCAGCACGCCGGAGATCGCCGGCGCAATGGCGAGGCCTAGGGCGCCTCCGAGCACGCCCAGCAGCAGCCCTTCTCCCAGCAGGTGGCGAACGATCTGCGAGCGCGCTGCGCCCAGGGCATAGCGCACTGACATCTCGCGCGTTCGTCCGGCGGCACGCACCAGCAGCAGGCTGGAGACGTTGAGGCAGGCCATCAGCAGCAACAGGCCCACCATGCCCATCACGATTGTGAGGGGAGTGCCCAGCTGGTCGCGCAGCGGCGAAAAGCCCCGCGCGCTGTTCAGCAACTGTATGTGAGACTCGTCCAGGAACAGCCGGCGCGTGCGCTGCGAGTGATAGCCAAACTGCTTTAGCTCTTCGGCGCGAATCGCATGCCACAAGGGCTCCAGTCCCGCTTCCGCGTGTTGCCGGCTCTCTCCCGGCTTCAGGCGGCCCACGATGGTGAGCCAGTGTGATTCTCGATCCTCCAGATCCTGCCACCGCGGTGTGACGATGTTCTTGGATGACAGCGGCACAAAAATGCCAGGAGTTTCGCCGGCAACGATGCTATGGAAATTGGGCGAAGCCACTCCCACGATCGTGAAGGGATGCGCATTGATCAGCAGGCTCTGACCAATCGCGCCCGGATCAGCCCCCAGCTTCGTCTTCCAATAATTGAAACCAAGCACAGCGACGGCATTGCCGTTGGGCTGATCGTCGGAGGGAAGCAGCAGCCGCCCCATGGCCGGCTGCAGTCCCAGCACCTGGAAGTAATTGCCGGAGACCAACTCCGCCTCGGCAAGATCGGAGCGGTTGTTCCACTGCACCCCGACTGTCTGCTCATCATTCGCCAGGAGTCCGCTGAAGACACTGTTTTTGTCGCGCAGGTCGCGATACATCGGATACGAGAAGAAATCCTTGTCGTCGCCGCCATAGGTGTTGGTGTGACCGGGACTCTCGCCGGTGTAGCGCAGCCGCACCAGTTGCCCGGGATGGCTGACGGGCAAGCTACGAATCAGCGCCTGGTCGAGCAGGGTAAAGATCGCGGTATTCGCACCAATACCCAAAGCCAGTGTGATAACGGCCACCAGCGTGAAAGCCGGCGACTTGCGGAGTTGACGTAAAGCGTAACGAAGATCAGTCATAAAGAAGCCACGAACCAGTAGCTGCGAGCCCCGAGCTACGAGCCACGAGCTACGAGCTACGAGCCTGGCATTAGCTATCGAGGGTTAACTCTTATCAGCACTCCCGCACTGGCGAAATTCGGCTAATCGCCCTCGCATCGACATGGGATGCTTGACGCTCAAAAGCTAGCATTCGAAGCTCGAAGCTCGAAGCTCGAAGCTCGGGGCTCGAAGCCCGAGACTCGTAGCTCGCAGCTTATTCCGTCCGCAGCGCCTGCATCGGCTCGATTGATGCCGCGCGCCGGGCCGGCAGATACGTTGCCAGCAGCACAACCGCGATTAGCACGCAGATCGCAACCAGCCAGGGAATCGCTTCCAGCACGCCGATCTGGAACAGCAGGCTGGCAAAGATGTGGGCCAGCGCGACCGCGGCCAGCACTCCACACACGATGCCGATCACGGCCATCCGCATGCCTTGCAGCAGCACCAGCTGCATGACCTTGCCTCGTTGCGCCCCCAGCGCCATGCGTACTCCCATCTCGCGCGTCCGCAAACGCACCGAGTAGCTGATCACGCCATAGAGCCCGAGCGCCGCCAGCAGGAGCGCCAGCCCGGCAAAGCCGGTCAGCAGCAGAACCACAAAGCGCCGGCCAATCAACGAGCTGTTCACGCGCTCTTCCATGGTCTTCACATCGTAGATCGGAATGCTGGAATCCACCGACCGCACCGCCGCGGCCAGATCGCTGCGCAGGCTCTCTGGATCGCGCGAGCTGCGCACCACCAGGGAAGCCGCCGAATCGGGGTTCTGCGACATCGCCAGATAGTAGAAGCCTTCTTTGCCATCCGCCTCCAGCGAGGCGGAGCGCGCATGCCGCACGATACCGACGATCTCGTACCACGGCCCCTTCGCCTGGTCGAAGCCGAGGTGCTGCCCAATGGGATTCTCACCCGGCCAGTATTGACGCGCCAGCACGTCATCAATCACGGCAACCAGCTGCGTACCTTGCCGATCCTGCGCGGTGAACGTGCGGCCCATCAGAATCGGGATGCGCAGAGTCGAGAAGTACTGCGGTGTGGCGAGGCGAATGCCACCATGGGGACCGGGATCGTTCGGCCCGACGGGCTTTCCTTGAATCACGAAGCTGTTGAATCCTCCATTGCCCGAAAACGGTAGTGAATCCGTGAGCGCCGCGCTGCTGACGCCGGGAATGCTGCCCAAACGCTCTTCCAGGGCCGAATAGAACGCCGCCTGCTTCGCGTCTTTGTCGTAGACCGTCTTCGGCAGCGAGACCGTGGCCGAAAGCAGGTCCCTTGGATCGAAGCCCGTCTCCACACGCTCCAGCACCCGCAGGCTGCTGACCAGCAAGCCGGCGCCCACCAGCAACAGGAGCGAGAGCCCGATTTGCGCCACCACCAGGGTGGAGCGCGCGCGATGGCTGACGGCACTGGTGCTTCCCGAACGGCCGCCCTCCTGCAACGCATTGAACCATCCCGGTTGTGTGCGATGCCAGGCCGGAACCACGCCGCACAGCAGAGAGCACACGACAGCGATGGCAATCACGAACAGCAGCACCGGACCGCGGAAGGTCGGCTCGATCTGCGAGCCCAGAATCGTCGGCAGATAGTGCAATAGCACCGGCGCTGTAACCATCGCGACCACGCAACCCACGGCCAGGCCCGCTGCCGTGAGAACAACGCTCTCCATCAGAGCCTGCCGAACCAGTCTCACGCGCGAGGCGCCCAACGCGACCCGCACTGCCTGTTCGCGCTCACGCGCCGAAGCGCGCGCAATCTGCAGTCCCGCGATGTTGGCACAGGCAATCAGCA
>JBARGS010000260.1:0-4286 GCA_049798495.1 Candidatus Korobacteraceae bacterium
GTATACAGCGGATCGTTGCTTTGAATTCCTTCATGCGCGCGTCGCAGCGGGGATCGTCCTTCACGTGCGCCATCACAAATTTGCCGCCCCCTTTTTCGGCCGTTACATCTTTGAGGATCGACTCGACCTCCTCGATCGAGTTCGCCAGCACGGTATTCGACTTCAAGCGCTGCTTCGCCGCACCGTACATGTCCTTCTGCATCTGTTCCAAGAGGCCGGGTAGTTTACCCGCGACGTCGGCCTGCGGCATCGGCTCCTTCGTCCCCGTATCGCGCCGCTTCAACACCACGTTGCCCGACGCCAGATCACGCGGCCCGAGTTCCAGCACGACTGGCACGCCGCGCCGCTCCCAGTGGAAGAACTTCGCGCCCGGACTTGCTCCCTCGCGATCATCGACTTTCGCGCCGACATCCTTCGCGATGCGGTGCGCCGCCTCCAGCACTTTTTCTTTCTCTTCATCCTTGCGATAGATGGGAACCATCACCGCCTTGGTCGGCGCAAGCTTCGGCGGCAGCACCAGGCCCTTGTCGTCGGAGTGGCTCATGATCAGCCCACCGATCAGTCGCGTGCTCACGCCCCAACTCGTCTGCCAGACGTAGTCAAGCTGCCCTTCCTTACTCTGGAATTGCACGTCGAACGCCTTGCCGAAATTCTGTCCCAGGTCATGGCTGGTGCCGGCCTGCAGTGCGAAGCCGTTCTGCATCATGGCCTCGATGCTGTAACTGTGCAGCGCTCCAGCAAACTTTTCCGACTGCGTCTTCCGCCCTTTGATTACAGGCATTGCCATCACGTCTTCGGCCACTTCGGCGTACACATCGAGCATGCGCAGCACTTCCGCGACGGCCTCGTCGTGGTTGGAGTGCGCGGTGTGCCCCTCCTGCCACAGAAACTCCGTGGTGCGCAAAAACATGCGTGTGCGCAGCTCCCAGCGGATGATGTTGGCCCACTGATTCACCAGCATGGGCAGATCGCGCCAGCTCTTGATCCATTTGGCGAAGAAGTGGCCGATGATGGTCTCCGACGTCGGCCGGATCACGTAGGGCTCTTCCAGTTGCTTCCCACCCGCGAGCGTCACCACGGCCAGCTCCGGCGAGAAGCCTTCGACGTGCTCCGCTTCCTTGTGCAGAAAACTCTGCGGGATCAGCAGCGGAAAATACATGTTCTGGTGGCCGGTGGCCTTAAAGCGGTCGTCCAGCTCGCGCTGCAACAGCTCCCACACAGCGTAGCCATTAGCTTTAATGACCATGCAGCCCTTGACGATCTCGGCGGGCTCGGCCATGTCGCCTTGCAAAACCACGTCCTGGTACCAGGTAGCAAAATCCTGACTGCGAGCGGTGATGGGAGATTCGGCCATGAATGCTCTTTCGTTTTTAGATAAATGGATTTCTTCTTACATTATGACAGGTGGAGATTTTTCACCACGCATTAGGGCGATCGGCAGGAAAGTCGTGCGGCGAGTCGATCTGCGTGATAGTATCGGCACTCTTCGCTCCCTTCCATCGATAGACGGCTATTCCGAAAGCCGCAACAACAGGAGGGCACAATGAACACCACCTCTTTTCCGAATTCTGAAAAATACTCAACGCAACTTACCAGACCCGCCCTTGCAACATTTTCATTAGTGCTGATGATTGCACTCGCACTCATCGCGGTGCCAGCACTGCAAGCGCAGACCTTCACCGTGATTCACAGTTTCACCGGCGGAGGGGATGGGTCGGTTCCGTACGACGGCTTGACAACTGATATTGCAGGAAATCTCTACGGAACCACGTACTATGGTGGCACTGGTTTGGGCACTGTCTTTAAGCTCAGGCATTCCGGCTCTGGCTGGATACTCGCTCCACTTTACAACTTTACTCGAGGCCAAGATGGCTTTGCTCCTCTGGCCTGGGTAGATATTGCCAGGGATGGAACGCTGTATGGTACTACCGCCTACGGCGGACTCCTCCAGTGTGATGAAATGGGCGATGGCTGCGGTACGGTTTTCCACTTAACACCGTCAGCGACAGTTCCAAAATCAGCCTTGGCTCCCTGGACTAAAACTGCCGCTTGGCTCTTTGGCGGAGGGAGCGAAGGAAAGAGTCCTCACGGTGACCTCATCTTTGACCTAGCAGGAAATATCTATGGCACGACAACCGAAGGGGGCGACCACAACTGTGGGGCCATTTACCAGTTAACGCCGTCAGGCGGTGGCTGGGAAGAGACTACCCTATATTCTGCGCAGGGCGAGAACTTCTGTAATGAGTTGCATCGCGCAAGCGGTCCCTCCCCGAAGACCGCGCCTTATTCTGCGCAGGGTAATGGCGACGGATCCGCGCCCGTTGGTGGTGTTGTCTTCGACAGCTCGGGCAATCTTTACGGTGTGTTCGGGTTGGATGGCCCGTACGGCGGCGGTGCAGTTTACGAATTGTCGCCGACTGGATCGGGCTGGACCGAGCGAATCCTCTATGATTTCACTGGCGGAAACGATGGAGGGAATCCGATCGGGGGCCTGAACATAGATTCGGTCGGCAATCTCTACGGAACCACTTCCAGGGGCGGCGGGAGTAGTGGGTGCGGCACGGTTTTCGAACTCACGTCTGCCAACGGCGGTTGGACCTTCAACACGATTTACAGCTTCCCTGGAGCCCCCGGCGGGTGCGGTCCCCAAGTCAAACTGACAATCGATTCGGCCGGTAACCTCTACGGCGCCACTGGTGGCGCTGGCGCCTATGGATTTGGTTTGGTTTTCAAGCTGACAAAAGCCAATGGCGGTTGGGTGTCTAGTTCGCTCCACGACTTCTCTGATGGTAGCGACGGAACAGGTCCAGAGACCAACCTCGTTTTCGATGCCAGCGGAAATCTGTACGGCACGACAGCAGGCGGCGGCGCCTATGGCGGCGGCGTGGTTTTTGAGATTACCCCGTAAGCGTCATTGCTGGATTGATGCGAGGCCAGTATCCTTCCGTTGGGATGTTGGCCTTGTTCTTTCCCTGACGCTCCGCATGACAAAACCCACATAATTACTTCGTACCGTTCTTCACTAGTTTGAGGAATTCTGCATGCACCCGCTTGTCCTCAGACAGCTCGGGATGAAATGTCGCCGCCATCACTCTTCCCTTGCGCACCAGTACAGGATGATCGTCGCGTTTCGCGAGAACCTCCACGCCTTCTCCGACTCGCTCGATTCGTGGGGCGCGGATAAAGACCATCTCCAGCGGCTCGGAGCCGAGTGCGCTTGATCCCTCCAGAATCGTGGAGTCGATTTGGCGGCCGTAAGCGTTACGGCGAACTGTGATGTCGATAGCGTTCAGCCCAGGCTGGTGTGGATTCTCCACTTCTTTGGCCAGCATGATCGCGCCGGCACAGGTACCAAACGTCGGCTTGTTATGGACAAAGGTGTTCAGCTTCTCAAAACCCTCTTCGCCCAGCAGCTTCAGGAATGTGCTCGACTCGCCCCCAGGAATGATCAGGCCATCGAGGTCGTCCAGTTGCTCGGGCTTGCGCACTAACACCGCTTCCGCGCCCAGCTCTTCCAGCCGGCGGCGGTGTGCGTCGAAATCGCCTTGCAGTGCGAGAATGCCAATCTTCATGGGGAAGCTTTCAGCCATCAGCTGTCAGCCGTCAGCCAAACCAAGCATGGCAGCGGCTATTTACCCATCCTCAACAGATGCAATGAAACAACAGAAAGGCGCGACCGAAGCCGCGCCAAAACTAAAAGCTGACAGCTGCGTTTTTACCATCCCCGCGTCTGCAGCAAATCCTTCTCATCAATCGCGCTGACGGCCAGCCCCTTCATCGCCCCGGTCATCTGCTCGCTCACTTCGGCCAGCACCTTGGCATCGTTGTAGTGCGTCGTTGCCTTCACGATGGCCTGCGCGCGCGATTCTGCCTCCGCGCGTTCCGCCTTCACATACAGGTCGAGAGCGATCGCTCCACCCTTCATGAAGATTCCCGAGCCGACGAACACCGCCTCGGCTCCGAGCTGCATCATCATCGCTGCGTCGGCAGGCGTAGCAATGCCACCCGCGGAGAAATTCGGTACCGGCAACTTCCCTGCTTTGGCCACCATCCGCACCAGTTCGTACGGCGCCTGATGGTTCTTGGCTGCGGCAAAAAGCTCTTCCTCACTCGCCACCGTAAGTTGACGCATTTCTTTAACAATCTGCCGCATATGCTTGACGGCGTGGACAACATCGCCCGTTCCGGCTTCGCCCTTGGTACGAATCATTGCCGCCCCTTCGGCGATTCGCCGCAGGGCCTCGCCCAGGTTCCGCGCCCCGCAAACGAAAGGCGTGGTGAAGGCG
>JBARGS010000261.1:0-8076 GCA_049798495.1 Candidatus Korobacteraceae bacterium
GTTATCGAGGAACCCAACATGTCCCGTTATCTGGTTGTTCTGCCTGACGATTCGGCCCAACCCATACTCGAGGCGATCAATCACGCCACCAAGACTCTCCGCATCAAGATGTTCCTCTTTTCCGATCCGCACCTGTTGCATGCGGTTGTCTCGGCGCATCGGCGTGGTGTGAAGGTGCGAATCATGCTCAACCCCACGCGGCGCAGCGGAGAGAAAGAAAACGACGAGTCGCGGGCGCGCCTGACCGACGTCGGGATTGAAGTCATCGACAGCAATCCCGCCTTCGACGTTACCCACGAGAAGTCCATGGTGGTCGACGATCAGACGGCCTTCATCCAGTCACTGAACTGGGAGACCAAGAACCTTACGGAGACGCGCGATTACGCCGTGGTCACTTCCCATCCTCACGAAGTGGGCGAGGTCAGCGAGTGCTTCGACGCCGATTGGTCGCGCCAGGCGTTCAATCCGGGAGAGCATTCCCATTTGATCTGGTGCATCGGCAATGGCCGGCAAAGAATAGGTCAGTTTATCGACGAAGCCAAGCATTCCCTCTGGGTACAAAATGAGCGCTATCAGGATCCGGTGATTATCGAAAGACTGGTGCGCGCCAACGGTCGTGGCGTGAAGGTTCACGTGCTGGCGCGGCCCCCGCACAAGCTGAAGAAACAGAAGCTGGTCGAGGCGGTTGGCGGCATGCGCATCATGGATGACGTGGGCATCAAGATCCACAAGCTGAAAGGCCTGAAGCTGCATGCCAAGCTGCTGTTCGCCGATGGCGTTCGCGCCATCATCGGCTCGATCAATCTGGCGCCGGGCAGCTTCGACAGCCGTCGCGAGCTCGCCATCGAGGCGCGTGACCAGGAGGTCATGGACCGGCTGCACACGATCGTGCACCGCGACTGGCAGAACTCCCGCCCGCTCGACCTGACCGACGAGGGTTTACTGGCGGAGCTGGAGGACAGCGATCCTAACGTCTCTGAAGACCTGGCGCTCGACGCGTAACACGAGCTTGGCACAGATAGCCGCCGCGACCTCTTCCTATTTCGAGGCCACTGTTATATGCGTCAACGTTCCCGCATGGGGAGTCCAGGTTGATCGCCCTTTATCCGACAGGTCGTAGTTGTTCACCTGTTTCGAGAAGATGAGCACTTTCTCCTCTGCTGTGGAGCGAGTCAACAGACCTTCTTGCGTGAGTGCGTCATAGCCTTGGGTTTTCGCGCCGTCCGAGGTCGCTGCCTGCACGGGAAGCTTTTTCGGCTGAGACCAGATACACGCCGGAAATGCCTTGAAATGATCGTCGATGGCAGCCTTATAGTTGCTGTCCGTGTTCCTTCCATTGTTGCAGCCTGTCGTCAGCAATGCCGAGACAGCAAAGGTCAGCGCGAAGTTTCGTGCTGGATAGATGAACATTCGATTTCCTTCAGACGCGACTGGCTTTGGGAAAATATTTTTCTGACACAATTCCGGAGAGATAGAGTTTCAAAAAACTCTCCAAACGTAATGTCCTAAGAAAAGCAGCAGCAGTAAACATCCGACACCGCAAAACCAGATAACGAAATTAGCGGTGAGCAGGGGAGAATTGATGTCTTTTTTGTTCATAGTTAGGGCGGCTCGCCTTACTGATACGAAGGAGATTGGATGCAGGACTGTACACGGATAGCTGTATGGCGGTTTTCAACTGAGTGACGAGTACGGAGATGGGAGGGTGCTTGAACCAGATCTTGACGACCACCAGGGTGGGAATGATGGCGGGGTCGACGGGACTCGAACCCGCAGCCTCTGCCGTGACAGCGCTGCGTTATTAGGTTTTACAACAACTTACAAGTACGTGAAGACCGCCTAAATACACGCAAGTCGTATGAGACATCTCATTTTGTGGATCGGGTTGTGGATCAAAAAATACCCCGCGCGGAGCGCGTCAGTATCGGCAGACAAGACCTGTTGCGCCCTCCTGAACTCCTGTTGGTGTAGTTTCCTGTCGCCAAGCCTTCCGAGTGAACCCTACCCCCCACATCTTCCAGAAGCCGGTTTCTGGCTAACCGTCGGATTGCCGACAATCCGAGAGTTAAGGGCCGAGAAGCGCGTTTATCAGGACTTGAGTCTACGGAATTGGTTGCAGCACCTTTTCGCCGCCGCTCTTCATGAAGTCACGGACGAGCTGCGCAATCTGATCCGCTGCTGTATCGAGCGCGAAATGGCCGGCATCGAGAACGTGAACGTCAGCCTTCGGAACGTCCGCGCGATAGCGTTCCGGCTCGCCGGGATCGAAGGAGAGATCATACCTTCCCCATATCACCAGCAGGCGCGGCTGCTTCTCGCGCATCCAAGCCTGCAACTTGGGGTAGGCGTCGACGTTGGTGCGGTAGTCGTAAAAGAGGTCGCCTTGAATGTCGGCCTGGCCAGGCTGGTTGAGAAAGTAAAATTCATCGGTCCAGAGATCGGGGTCGTAGCGCTCCACGTTGGGATCGTTTCCGACATGGCGTGTGCGCGTGGTCGCAAGCGACGGGAGATTTGTGCGCAGCGCACTTTCGTTGGCCGCGCGATCGATCCAAAAGGCGCGGCGGGTCTTCCAATTCGCCCCCAACCCTTCGTTGTGGGCCACGGCATCCTGGACAATTAGCGCCTCGATCCGGTCTGGATGAGCCAAGGCCATGCGAAAGCCTACCGGGCCGCCGTAATCCTGCATGTAAAGCGTGTAGCGCGAGAGCCCGAGCGCTTCGGTGAAGTGATTCATGATCTTGGCGTAGTTATCGAAGGTATACGCGAATTTCTTCGGATTCGGCCAATCGCTGTGTCCGAAGCCCGGGTAATCGGGCGCGACAAGGTGATAGCGATCGGAAAGCCGGGCGAAGAGAGGCTCGAACATCCGCGACGAGGAGGGAAGTCCGTGCAGCAGGAGAAGCGGCGGCGCGTCTTTAGGACCGGCCTCTCTGTAAAAGATCGAGAGCCCATCTATTTGTACCGTGCGATAAAAGGTCGGATGTTCCACGAGATAGTCCTTTCCCTGGGCTGGGGCCAATGGGAAGCATCCCGGTCAGAAGAAGTAGATTGCCCGTCTGCACCGCTTCCGTATAGGTTCCGAACGGCTCGGGCGGCGCCGGGAGCTTGATGCCAAGTTCCTTCAACCGCTCCTCGGCGCGGGCAGGCCGAGAGCCCTCGCGGGTTAACATTTGCCCGTTCAAAAAAGTATTCATTTCTCTCCTATCGATGATCGAACTGTTCGCCAGCTACCAACGGCCTGCGTGCGCAACACCATCCACGCGAAGCACCTCCCCGGTGACTTGGCCGGCGTGTGCCAGGTGAAGAACAGCGTCGAGAAAGTCTTTGCGCAGGTCTGATTGCATCAGCTGCGGTGGGCACATCACACCAGAGTCTTGGAGGAGGAACAATTGGACGATGGTATCGGCGATACTTTGGTAAGGGGTCGACACAGTCGAGCGACTTACGTGGGCCCGATGGAGAGTTACGAGAGCTGAATCTCGCGCACAAAGTGTTGCGGATGCAACCCAACTCTCATCTTGCTGATTTCCGCCGGGTTGTCGTTCTAAAATCTCGCAAACAGTGGGGACGTCACATCCATTGTGCGCGCTGCCGTATGAGTTTAGCGCACGCGCTTTGGCCATCAATGGGGCTGCAACCCATGTCGCACTTTATGTCAATTGTCCTCGTTGTCGACGACGACATCTCCGTGCGCCAGTCGCTGGAGGCATTGATCCGCTGTGAAGGCTGGCAGCCTGAGACGTTCGCGTCCGCGCAGGAATTCCTCGACCGCCCGCCGGCCCTTCTACCGAGCTGTCTCGTGCTCGATATCTCTCTTCCCGGCCTCAATGGTCTCGACCTGCAGAAGCGCATTGTCGTCGAACGAACCGCAATGCCGATCATCTTTATTACGGGTCATCGGGACGTGCCGATGACGGTCCAGGCTATGAAAGCCGGAGCGGTCGAATTCTTAACGAAGCCATTCGGTGATGACGTGCTGTTGACCGCCATTCGAGCAGCCCTCGAACGCAGTCGGATTGCCCTTAGTTTGGAGGCGGAGATGCGGATACTCCGCGAGTGCTACGCGTCGCTATCGCAACGCGAACGGCAGGTCATGGCCTTGGTGGTCTCGGGGCTTTTGAATAAACAGATCGGTGGGGAACTCGGTGTCAGCGAGATCACGGTGAAGGCGCATCGAGGCAAGGTGATGCAAAAAATGAGGGCCGATTCTCTTGCCGATCTGGTGAAAATGGCCACGAGGCTCCGCCCCGCGCCCGTAGCAAGTACGTCGGCTTAACCGACGTCTTTACCGTCGTCTTATTCGCGAAGATTTGCAATTCGCAGAAGCCCTGCTGCTGAGCAACGCTCCGCGGCCCGCGTCTCCATAGAGACCTGGGTTGCGGGCGATTCCTACGGAAGGAGAATACTGTGAAGAAAACCGCGGCCCCCATTTCCCTCGCCGGCTCCGGCTCGACGAAGTACGCCATGTCTGCGCGTTTTTCAACAGCGACGAAGAAGAATATCGCGTGTTGCTTCCGTTTATTAAGGAGGGGTTCGACCGAGGCGACAAGGCGGTCCACGTCGTTAACCCGGATCAACATCGCGACCATCTACAACGGTTGGCTGCGGCAGGCATCGACGCAGCCGCTGCGCAGCAGAGTGGGCAATTCGAGCTTCGGACCAATACGGAAGCGTACCTTCGCGATGGCCATTTCGATCAGGATCGTATGCTGGAAACGTTTGAGCAGTTGGCCAGCGGCAACCCCACGGGCGGATTTCCACTCAGTCGCATCTGCTGCCGGATGGACTGGGCGGTTGAAGATCGATCGCATGTAGAGGATCTCATCGAGTTCGAATCGCGGGTGAATGATGTGTGGCGCCGGCATGACGACGCGGTCATCTGCACCTACCATCTTTCGAAATTCGGAGGAGACACGGTGATCGACATCATGCGGACGCATCCGATGGTCATCATCGGAGGCATTCTCCAGCAGAACCCGTTCTTTGTACCCCCGGAGGAGTTCCTGGCTGAAGTTCGCGAACGTCGCGCCCGGCGGGCTACGTCATCTGCGACGGCGGCGTAGGATGCAGGAACCGCAACTCCAACATCCCGCCGGGGAGATCAAGCACCTTCAGCGCTGTACTAATGATCTGGTCAGCGTACTCGCTCTGCCTGCCATGTGGAGTGGCGGCGAGCCAGCCCAGATCGTTCATACTCTGATCGAGGCGCTTCTGGCTATGCTCCGCCTGGATCTGGTGTATGTGCGGTTGAACGACCCGATCGGCGAGGCGCCCACCGAGATGGTTCGGACCGCTAAATCGGTAAAACGGATGCCCCAGCCGCAAGAGATCGGCGAGGCGCTCAACCACTGCTTCGGAGATGACCCGCGGAAATGGCCTTCGCGGACACGTAACCGCATTGGAGACGAAGAGATTTCAATCGTGCCGATGCGACTCGGGCTGCATGGTGAAATCGGCGTAATCGTAGCCGGGTCTAAACGAGCGGATTTCCCGGGGCAGACCGAGAAACTCCTTCTGGGCGTAGCAGCAAATCAGGCGGCGATCGGGCTACAAGAGGCACGGCTCCTGAGCCAACAGAAGCGGGTCGCCAACGAACTGGATCAACGGGTCGTTCAACGAACTGCCGAGCTGGCCGCGACCAACCAAGAGCTCAAAAGGGAACTTGCTGAACGTAGACTGGTGGAAGAGAGACTCCAGCAAGAAGAGAGCGAGCTGAAGCGCAGCGAGATCCGCAAGGCAGCCATCCTGGACTCGGCGCTCGACTGCATTGTGATGATCGATCACGAAGGCTGCATCTCTGAGTTCAATCCGGCAGCGGAGCATACCTTCGGGTACCGTCGGGACGAAGTCTTGGGGAAGCATCTGGCAGACGTCATCATTCCACCGGCCCTCCGCGAGCAGCACCGGCAAGGGTTTGCCCGCTATCTGGCGACCGGCGCGGCTCGAGTGCTCGGCAGACGTATCGAGATGACCGCGATACGTGCCGACGGGAGCGAATTCCCGGTGGAGCTTGCAATCATACGTACCCCGCTTGACGGCCCGCCGTCCTTCACAGGCTTTCTGCGCGACATAACGGAACGCAAGCGAAACGAAAACGCTCTGCGTGACGCTCACGCTCAGGTCGCGCGGAGCGAGGAGCGGTGGCGCTCCGTGTTCGAGAACTCAGCGATCGGCGTTGCACTTGCCGACCGGAACGGTCGATTTCTTGCCACCAATCCCGTGTACCAGGGGATGTTGGGTTATACCGACGAGGAATTGCAGAAACTCTCGTTTCGCGACGTCACTCATGATGAGGATTTCGAATTGAACCGGGCGCTGATCGACGAGCTGTTGGCAGGCAAGCGTCGGCAATTTCAGATCGAGAAGCAATATCGGAAGAAAGAACGGCAGTCTGGTCTGGGTACGCAACAACGTGTCTGTGGTGCCGGGCACAGAGCGAGTGCCGCGATTCCTCGTGGCGCTTTCCGAGGACATTACAGAACGCAAACAGGCCGAAGAGAAGTTGCGCCGGAGTGAGGCCTTCCTAGCAGAAGGCCAGCACCTCGCTCGAGTCGGCAGCTTTTCCTGGCACGTGGCAACCAACAAAATTACCTGGTCAGAGCAGCTCTATCGCATTTTCGAGTTTGATGAAGGGACGCCTCAGACTATCGAGCGAGTGTATTCCCGAGTACACCCGGACGACCTGCCGTTGTTGCGGGAAATAGTCGAACGTTCGAGGCTCGATGGCAGCGACATCGAGTTCGAGCACCGTCTGCTGATGCCCGACCTCTCCGTCAAATACGTAAATATGGTTGCTCATGCGATACGTCACCAGGATGGCCGACTGGAGTATATCGGAGCACTCCAGGACGTGACGCAACGCCGATCCTCGGAAGAGGCGCTGAGTAAAGCGCGATCGGAGCTCGCACACGTAGCGAGGGTCTCGAGCCTTGGTGTGTTGACGGCGTTGATCGCGCACGAAGTCAACCAGCCCTTGTCAGGCATCGTCACTAATTCAAGCACCTGTCTGAGGATGCTGGGCGCGAACCCGCCGAACGTCGAAGGTGCGCGCGAAACCGTGCGGCGCACGATTCGCGACGGCAACCGTGCGGCCGAGGTGATCAATCGATTGCGCGCGCTCTTCAGCAAGAAAGAGACCACGCCCGAACCCTTAGATCTGAATGAGGCCACAGAAGAAGTAATTGCGCTGTTGCTGAGTGAACTTCAGAGAAACCGGGTGATACTGCGGCCTGAACTGGCCGACAGCCTCCCCATTGTCATTGGCGATCGCGTGCAACTTCAGCAGGTCATCCTGAATTTAATCCGGAATGCATCCGACGCGATGAGTGCCGTGGATGATCGTCCAAGGCAGATACTGATCAGAACCGAACGAGACGAAGACGAACGTGTGCGCCTGAGCGTGCAAGACGTGGGAAGTGGCTTCGACCCTCAGGCTGTGGACAGATTCTTCGAGACGTTCTACACAACAAAGAATGACGGTGTGGGAATCGGACTCTCCGTCAGTCGTTCCATTATCGAGAGTCATCATGGCCGTCTATGGGCAACACTGAATGAGGGCCCTGGCGCTACGTTTTCATTGTCAGTCCCTCGCGGAGCCGAGGGTGCGACGGGCACCCCCAGTAATCGCGACATTCCGACGTCCTGACCTGTAAAGCAGCTCGATGGACGGGTTCCCAACAATGCGTTGAATGAGATATCGTGACATCGACTCGGCCAAGTCCGCCGCTCGCACAAGCATGTACACTCGGCGCGCTGTCTGCGAGAGAAAGACAGCAGCTTGACCAGCTGAGTTGCCGCCGCCCACCACAATAACCTCTTCACCTTCGCACAACTGAGACTCAATATGGGTGGCGCCAAAATGGACACCGCGACCCACGAAGCGGTCCAGCGCTACGGCCGTTGGCTTGTTGTAATAAGCGCCAGTCGCAATGACAATGGTCCGGGCGAAGAATTGTAAGCGCCGGAGCAAAAATAGACCGCGTTACGCCGCGCGAGCGGCGTGATGCGGCGGAGTAAAAGTAGACCGCCGGATTCTTGTTTCACGAGACGCGGCCGCCTGGGGGTAACGGAACTGGT
>JBARGS010000262.1:0-59441 GCA_049798495.1 Candidatus Korobacteraceae bacterium
GTTCGGTTCCTTTGTAGATCGT
The DNA here is from genome assembly GCA_049798495.1 of Candidatus Korobacteraceae bacterium. Taxonomy (GTDB): domain Bacteria; phylum Acidobacteriota; class Terriglobia; order Terriglobales; family Acidobacteriaceae; genus Bog-257. Next base: position 23 of record JBARGS010000262.1, read on the forward strand.
AAGCGGAGCCGGAACAACCGTATGCACGAGAAATTGCATCAGCGCCGCCGGGTCAACTTCGCTTCGCCGTTTCATGCTTTCAATTGCGGCGAGCCGGGATGCAAACAACAATCGCCCATCCCCGAAGGCCCAGTAAAGTGTCTTGAAAGCATGGCCATCGACCGCTAAAACCAGTCGCTGAAGTTTCGGATCCCAAAGTGCCAGGGAAAAAGCACCCTTTAGCCTCTCAACAAATGTCAATCCATACCGCGCATATAAAGCCGCGATCAGTTCTGCTGCGGACGTCTTGCCGTTCCCATGCGACTCCAGGTCTTCGCGTAGCAGCGCCTCGTAGTTGCACAGGTCGGCATCGACAGCGACATAGGAACCATAAAATGCCGCAAGCGAAGGCACGTCTAGCCCACCAGCCGCGGCCAGCAGGGCTCCATTCTCCCCAATCAAAGACCCCGCCGATTGCTCTCCGATTCCCATTGCCGCGGCCATAGGCTCCGCATCCAGGGTATGCAATTGAACGCCGGGCTCGCAGATGCCGTAGATTCCATCCATCTTATTTTCTAAGCTCGAAACACTTTTTGCCATTTTCGGAACATCAGTACCGCCCACAGATAGGCTGACCGGTCAAATGTGCCAGATTGATGCTGCTTCCAGATGTGAGATAAATAGTTACGGTCCAGGATGCCGTCGCCATTATCTGCCACCACCAGATCGTAGGCCATATCTTTCAATTCTCGGCGAAACCACTGAGCCAGAGGAATAGCAAATCCCTGCTTCCGACGGTACAAAATGTCCCTCGGCAATAATGGCTCCATGGCCTTTTTGAAAATGTATTTTCCCGTTGCGCCATGTAGCTTCAGATTTGAAGGAATGGAAGCAACTAGCTCCATAAACTTATGGTCGAGTATTGGAGCTCGTAGCTCCAGGGAGACAGCCATACTTGCACGGTCTACCTTCGTCAGAATGTCGTCCGGTAAGTAGGTTTTGATATCGACATACTGGATGCGAGAGAGCGGGTCGGTCGTGTCCGCTGCGTTGTAATGTTGCTTGAGCACATCCAGGGAGTCGTAGCCCCCCAATTGACGCCAAAAATCCTGGGTAAACAAGCGCGGCTTTTCGTCCGGCCTGAATACCGATACGGAATTAAAATAACCTTCCAGGGGCGACCGGGAGAGGGACTGCAACGTTGCCTTCGCGCGGAAGGGCCTGGGCGCCCATGCCAAACCGGGATACAGTCGACCCAAGGGGCCGAATATAGTCCGCCGCAGTCCACCTGGCACAAAGCTACGCATCCGGTTTTCCAGTCGGTCAAAGGCATAGCGGCGATACCCAGCGAAATTCTCGTCGCCACCGTCGCCACCGAGCGCGACCGTCACCTGTTGGCGGGCAATTTTCGAAACATAGTAGGTGGGCACGGCGCTGGAATCGGCAAATGGTTCGTCATAGTGCCATGCCAGCTTGTCGATTACATCCAGGGCCTGGACCTCAACCCTGTCCTCGTGATGATCGGCCTGAAATCGGGTCGCAACCTGGCGTGCGAACTCCGACTCGTCATATTCTTGCGCACGAAAGCCGATCGAACAGGTTGTTACTGGCCGGTCCATCAAGTGGCTCATCATGGCCACGATCGATGAGGAATCTATTCCTCCGCTGAGAAATGCCCCCAGCGGCACCTCGCTCATCAGCCGTATATTCGTAGCTTCACGGAGCTGCTCACGTATCAGCTCACACCAATTTGCTTCCGTATGGTTCTGAATCCCCGAGAACGAGAGCTTCCAGTATTCCGACTCCCGCACCCCAGCAGCACTCACAACCAGATAGTGTGCGGGCTGGAGCTTACGTATGTTCTTATAGATCGTCTTGGGAGCGGGAATATAGGAGAACGAGAAGTAGTCACAAAGGGCCAATGGGTCGATGGTACGGGGTAGACCATTGGCCGCCAGGATGGCCTTTAGTTCGGATCCAAAGATGAGGCGGTTCTGGTCCGCGAAATAATAGAGTGGTTTCTTCCCGACGCGATCGCGTGCCAGCAGTAAACGGCGCTTATTACTATCCCAAATAGCAATAGCAAACATGCCACGTAGCCTTGCAAAGCATTCTTCCTGGTATTCTTCATATAAGTGAACGATGGCTTCTGTATCGGATTTAGTGGAAAATTTATGACCGCGGGCATGCAGATCTTTTGAGAGCTCGGGGTAGTTGTAGATCTCGCCGTTCAGCAGCACCCAAATCGTTCCGTCCTCGTTACTGATCGGCTGGTGGCCTCCGGCAACATCGATGATACTCAGCCGCCGATGCCCCAAGCCAATTCCTGGTCCCAGGAAGATGCCCTCATCATCCGGGCCGCGGTGGCGCAAAGACTCGTTCATCCGGTGGACGGCCTCCCGCTCCACCGCACGCGTGGGATCGAATTCGAAGATTCCGCTAATTCCGCACATAGGATGTCGCCACGCCGGGTACCGGCTGATGCACGATCAAATCGATATACAAATCCCTGTACCTTCGCACCATCGCTTCAAGGCTGAACTCCCGCAGCGCCCGTTCTCGCGCCGCCCTGCCAAACTCGGCCCGTACTCGCGAATCGCGAAGCAGCGTCCTGAGGAGACTGGCTAACCCGGGCACATCTTGCGGAGCGAAGAGATGCCCACACACTCCTTCCGCCACAACCTCCGGATTGCCCCCGACGCGCGTCGCTATCACCGGCAAACCCACGGCCAAGGCCTCCAAAAGCGTATTGGACATGCCCTCCATGAGTGTAGGTAGCACGAATATGTCCATAGCATTCAGCAAATCCGCCACGTTATCGACTGTTCCGGGAAAGACAACCCGTTCGGCCAACTGATCGCAGCTGGCTACATACTCGCGAAGGGCAGATAGTTCCGGACCTGAACCCACCAGGATGATGTGCAACTTAGGTATTTCCATCACGAGCACTTTGGCGGCTTTCAGCAAGCTCATGAAATCTTTCAGGGCCACCATCCGTCCCACCGAACCAACTACCACCGCATCGACAGGAATCCCGAGTTGCCGGCGCACCGCATCCCGCACCTGGGGCTGGGGACTGAACTCATGTCCATCAACCCCGTTGTAAAGAACATTCATGGTTTGCGGTTTCCACCAGGCCTGTGCAGCGTGATAATTGCGTAATTCCTCAGTCACCGTAGCGACAGCGCTACCCATTCGATAGACAAAATGGCGCAGCAGTCTTCGATGGAGTGGCAGTCCCGACCGCATGTCCAGTTCATAGCCATGCTCGCTATGTAGCGATACCGGCACGCCTGCCAGGCGTGCTGCGACAATCGCTTCAATGCCACCCCAGTTACGGGAATGCACGATCATGGGACGAACCGCCTTCATTACCCTGACCAGACGAGGCACGTTGAACTGAAAAGCCGCTCCTTCTCGTCCGGCATTCAGTAGAGTTACGCCTGAGGTCCATTGTTTCGCTGCGTTCGTGGTCCCGCGTAACGTGCAGATATAGTGCTCGAAGAGATCGGGCTCCAAACCTCCGATCATCTTCATCATGGCTTTTTCTGTGCCGCCGACATCCAACCGATCCAGCACATGCATGACTCGTAAAGGTCGTAAACGATCCAAATCTACCGAGGGAGACGAAATAAGCTGTCCGTTGGCTGACCCTTTCCTTACTTGTAGCGGACTGGAAGTCGTTGGCATAGGTTTAGTGTTTTGCCACTAATTCACAGGATGAACGATCGGATCTGGAAACGACCTGGAGCATCAGCTCTTCCATCTTGGACAACCGTACTTCCCAGCTCAGCATGTTCCGGACCGCAGACGCATTTTGCCGAAGCCTGCGTCGGAGGCCTGGATCCACGGCTGCAGCTGTCTTCCTGGCAAACTCTTCGGGAGTGTCAGCCACGAACAAGCCTTCTCGCTCCGACAAACCGATTCCGGCCTTCGCGCGGCTGGTGGTAACAACCGGAGTTCCTACCGCCAACGATTCTGCAATCTTATTGTGAAAGCCCTGCGAGATTCGAAATGGCGCAACTGACACTTCCGCATTGCGGAAGTACAAAAAGGCATCCTTCACCGTGCCAGTAACTATGACCCCTGGGATCGCGCTCAAAGCTCGCACCTGGCGATTCGGATCGCGTCCGACGATTACAAACTTCATCTCGGGATGAGATTTGCGGACGAGAGGGAGAATGGTACGGGCGAAATAGACAGCTGCGTCAGAATTTGGCGGATAGTTCATGGTGCCCACGAACAGGACGAACGGATGCAGCTCCAGAAGACTAGTTTGGTCCGAGACTGCGGAGACATCGGGCACCCGCACGCCGTTAGGAATCACTTCAACATCGAATCCGTTCGCATTGCTTCCTCGGAGTTCCTTTGCGTCGTGCTCCGTCACCGCAAACGACAATGCGGCGAGCCGTCCCAGTGACTGCTCCACCGATGCAACCGCGTGGGCCTCGCGAGCGTAGAACCAGGCGCGGAGGGAGCCCGATTGAGCGGCATATTGTTTGAATTTATGGGAGTCGGCGTCGACGAAGTCGACCACTATGGGCGCTGGCGCGGGTTGGGGAACGTATTGTCCCATTGAGGAGCTGTAAACAAAAAGTGCGTCGTACCGGTATTTTTGCAGCACCAGCCGCACACTTTCTGCAAATGTTCGAGACCGAAAGAATCCGAACGACATCGGCCGGCCACTTACGAAATCGACCGCGGCACGCACCATCCTGTTTGGCTGTCTAAGCACTTCTACATGAACGCTGCGGCACATTGACCGTAGAAGCTTTTCGTTTTGGGCACATTCGTAGGAATCTGCAAAACAAAAGAGATCGACATCATGCCGCGCCCCCAAATATTGAAGCTCGTGAAACGCACGAATCCTTTCACCTTTATCGGGTGGATAGGGAATGCGGTGGGTCAGGAAAAGTATCTGCATTATGCGACAGTAAGGTCTCCCGCCATCAAGGAAACCAACGTACGATGTGGGGTCCCAGCCAGGTGGTGGCTTGCAACGGCATCTGGCTCCATAGCTTGCTGGCCAGCGCAAATTTGGGATTCGCCGGAGAAAAGTTCGGCGGACTCTTCCGCTTTACCATGCATACCTGATACCCAAGTGAATTCACCTGCATGTTCCAGGCAGATTTGAACTGGTAAGCCCCGGTGTTCTTCTTGCTGCGGCCAAAATCAAAGCGACGAATTCCCTGATGAATTGCCCTCTTCATTAACTCCCAATAGATAAAATTACTCGCCGCCAGACTATTTGCGTCCGCGGCCGCCCCCGAATAGTGCGGAAACAAGGTGTCGCGGAAAACAAAGGAAAAAACGCCTGAGACGGGGCGTCCCTGGTATCGCGCCATCACCAGTTCAGCGGTGCCCTGAAACTCCTGGGCCAAAACCTCGATCCACTCGCGGGAAAGAACAGGAGTTCCTAATCGGTGCCAGTTACGAGCAAATAATTCGTAGAATTCCGGCAGCTGTTCAATTCCGGAACGGATCTCCAGGCCGGCCTTTCCCCCCTTGCGAATCATGTAACGTGTGTCCCGAGGCAGACGTTTCAGCTGGACTTCCGGATCCGGATCGAGATCCGTATCGAAGGAAACGTAAAGATCTCTGACGTAGAAGTCCGGACAGGGCTTGCCACTCCGGTGACGCAGCTCAAGAAAATCTACCTTCTCGGCTAAGCCAATCCCCCTTGCCTGCGCGATCAGAGCATCTGTCGATGCCTCATCTTCCGCGCAAACTCCTCCATAATCCGCGAAGGGAGTCGAAATGAGACAGCGACCGATAACCCAGTTCGACACCAGAAACAGAGGCAGGACGCCGGTGATCTTGCCTTCCTTCTCGGCGTAGAGGGACCGGTTCTCGTAATGGAATGTCTGCTGAAGCGCCCGCATCCACGCGGTGGAGTGGAACGGAGTGGCTTGCGGATGCGAAGCGATGAATAAATCCCATTCTCGCGCAATGGTGGGACTGAATTCCCGCACCGCGACGGCCGGAGCCTGCCGTACGGATGCAACGGCGTGGCTGCTAGCCGCTGCCATTCTTATCTCCACGTATGCTCGCAAATATGGCCGACTGAGGGGTCGGGACATTTTCGTGCCGTTCAAAAAGCCATTCCTCGTCTACGTTCAGGTACACGGCAAGCAGTTTCCGTTCCCCCGCGGAAGGTTCGCGGTATCCGTGGATAATCTTGCTCAGCTGGCTTTCGCAGAACTTCAAGTCTTTGGCAATCTGATTCTGTCGAATGCCCGCCTTAAATATCTGCAACTTGAGATTCGGATACATGGTCAGTTTCCCTGGATACTGCGAAGGAATTGGATATACTTAAATAAATTCATAGTCACTCTATCGATCTTTGCTCATCTTGGAGTAGTAATAGCCATAGCGCGATTTGTGACGCCGCCGTTCCTGTCCATTGAAGAGCACGCCCAGCACTTTCTTATCCCGCAGGTGGGGTACAAGCTCGGTTAAGCGCTCGCGCTTTGTTCTTTGGGCCCGGATAACGAGCAGCACGCCGTCGCAAGCCGAGCTGACAACATCAAAGTCAGCCAGACCAATCATTGGCGGACAATCTACAAGGATCATGCTGAACGTCTCGTTACACCAGCCAATGAATTCTTTGAACCGGGGACCGGAAAACAGATCACCAGCCGGCCTCTTTGCATCCCCCGCACCCACGATGTAGAGATTTGCGACGTTCGTCGCCATCGGGACGGTCTCAAAGGCCGCTTCCCCGGATAAGACTTCTGCTAATCCGGGGGCCTGCAACGCGCCGGTCGCCGTACTTAGGCCGTAAGTTCGCAGATCGGCATCCACCAGCAGTATCCGCTGACTAGGAAGCTGAGCCAGCGACAGCGCGAGATTAACCGCGGAAACGGTTTTTCCCTCGCCCGCTTCCGCACTGGTCACAACTATTGACCGCACTCCTTGCGCCGACTGAAACCGTACCAGCTTGGTACGCAGTGCACGATATCCCTCAAAGGCGCCGTGCGTTGTAGATGTCTCATCGCTGGTCGTAAGGAAGGGACGATGCAGAGCCGGCATTTCAAGCCGGCGACAGCCCTCCAGCGCCAGAGGCATGTTCGGGCGAGTTGTATCGGCGGCCGTATCCACCGGCTCCAACAATTGCGCCAGCATCTGGCTATCCGCCGAATGTTCCGCAGAATGTCTGGCTGCGTCCTGCATGTCATGAAACAGTTTGCTCACAACTCTCCTTGCCCAGTAGGCTTGGCTGTCTGCAATGGAGCGCCGAATAGTTGCAGAGGTGTCAGTTCTACTTGTTGAGTGGATTGAATCGTACCGATGCCATCCTCAGGAGAATCCGCCTCCACCGCCAGCTCATGTCTGACAGCAGCTTCTTCCACAATGTCATCGCCTATCTGCGTACGCTGGCTCTCGCTTCCGATGAGCAGGCAGGTGTCGCAAACGATGTTGATTAGACGCGGCACGCCGCCGGTACACTCGAAAATCTTGTCGAACGACGAGGAAGTAAAGGGAACAGGCTGGTCGTAGCCGGCAACTCGGAGTCGCTCGCGAATGTACATCCGCATTTCACTCTGGCTGAGCGCCCGCAGGACGGCCCGTTGCGCGATCCGCTGCCGCAATGCTCTTACCTCTGGCTCGTTTAGCAGTTGCGTGAGCTCCGGCTGACCGCAAAGCACTACCTGCAATAGCTTTTCCCGGTAAGACTCGGTGTTCATGAGCAGCCGAATCTCTTCCAGGACCTCCTTGGACAGAAGGTGCGCCTCATCGACGACCAACAAGCAGGTCCCGCCACTGGTGAAGGTGGAGAACAGCAAACCCTGCAACGCAGAAAGCCTTGCCGGGCGCGAGGTCGAGGTACAAGGCACCTCGAACTCTAACAACAACGTTTCCAGCAACTCGTCGCCGGTGAGTCGGGGATTGACGACCAGTGCCGTGGGAAGAGGTTTGGGCGGATTGCGACGCGCCAGCACGCTCAGCATGCCATTAAGAATCGTCGTCTTTCCAGTGCCAATCGGACCGCTCAGCAGCATCAGTCCGCGGCGCTCGACCACGCCATGTACGAGCATCGTCAGCGCGTCCCGATGCGGCTCGGGAAGCTGCAAGAACTTCGGATCGGGCGTCAGCCGAAAGGGTTCTTCCCGCAAGTGGTAATACGATAGATACATGCTAGAGGAACCTTGCACTGAAATGCGCTAGTCCAAATCCCAGCCCAACTGCAACCACAACTGTAATAACAGCGACGACGCACACTGCTAGAGTGTTTTGCCATAGCTGCTGAGGATTTAATATTTCCGGTACCGCGCTGAGCACAGATGCCCCGATAATGCGCTCGGCTTCGCGCTCGTTGCGAACGGAATCGTCCAATACTTCCCTGGCTAGCGCAACGCCAACGCCAATCAATAAGCCCAGAGCTATCCCGCCCACAATGAGCAACGGGCGATTGGGAGAATAGGGCACATCCGGTACTTGCGCCGAGTCCAGGAGCACGAACCGTTCGCTCTTTTCCCGGCTTTCTAGTGCCTCCGCGGTTTCCGCCGACATTTTCTTGTCGAGCAGGGACTTGTAACGTCCTTGCAAGGCATCGTAGTCACGCTGAATAGCGGCCGTCTGTTGCTGATAGGCGGGAACGGACTGCAGCTTCTCGAAGCGGGCTTTGATCTCACCTTGAATCTGGGTGACCTGATCTTTCTGTTTCTGCAGGTCTTGATCCAGTTGTTCCATTTGCGCTTCAATCACCGGATTGTGGACCTGGCGAACGGTGGGCGCAGAACTTGGAGAAGCCGCGGAGCCCGTGGCTTCGCCTTGCTTGGCTTTGGCCTGGTCTATCTCCGCCTGCAGCTTGCGCACGTCCGGGTGCATTGGACCATAGCGACTCCGCAGGGAATTCAATTTGGTTTGCAGCTCTCCTACTTCGGCGTCTTCCGGGGAAGTCGTTGCCCCCAGATCCGTATCCACCGTCGGTGCCGTGGTGGCTGCAATGGATTGCAGGTCCTCTTTTTGCCGCTCATCCTGGGCTATCTGACGCCCTGCCGCCCCCATTTGCTGCCGAAGGATCTCGATCTCTTGCATGCTTAACTGATCGGACTGCGCTCCGTCGCCGCCGTAACGCGCGCGCACTTGGGCGAGCTCATTCCCCTTCTCCTGAAGCTCCTGAGCAGCTTTCTGCAGTTCGCCTTCGAGGAAATCGGATGTACCGTAGGATTGCTCTTCGCGCACCTTGAGGTTTTCCTCAATAAACATCGCAGTGATCTGGTTGGTCACCTGGGCGGTCTCGGCCGGGCTTCTGCCCTTGTAGGAGACACGGAATGCGGCCGCCTGGGAGCCCATGGCACTGACCTGTTCCACGGTGATCGATCTTCCCATTAACCTGACCGCCTCTTGTTCCCCTTCCTGCTTCCGGACGTCGGCGTACAATCCCATGCTGTCAATGAGGCGTTTGAGCCTTGCGGGAGAGGTAACCTCCTGGTAAATGGTCGACATTCTCTCCGACATACCAGTGGTTACGGTCGATGCGACGTAGCTGGTCGGGACCTTTTGTGGCTCAACCAGTATCACCGCCTCGGCACGGTAGACATTGGGAAGTTTCCGTGCGGTGATCGCTACGGCAATCGCCACCGCCAAAGCGGGAAAGATAATCCAGAACTTTCTCCGCTTCGCCATGGCCAAATAGTCTTGGAGAGTCATTTCTCCCAGTCCGGTCAGCGGAGCTTTTTCGGTGTTCGTCATATCAATGTCCGTGAATCGAGCTGAATGTCACTCAGCACCCATCTGCCTTAAATCTCAAGCAGATTTGCTTCCAAAGTCGGGATCCCGAGAACCGTGCTCAGGGCGGTGCTAAGGGGCACAAAATCCCCTGTTTCGACCCGATCCGGAAAATATTTTCCTGTCAGTCGGAAGCTTTCTGCACGTCGGGAGGAAGGCGTCACGAACCGGGGTTCGCCCCGAGCGACCAACTCAAACCAAAGCTGAAAGCGCTCGTGTTACCCAGAAGGGGAGAAAAAGTCGATGTGTCGGCACCCACCTGATGGGCAAAGTTGTAACTGGCATTGAGGTTCAGCCGAGGCGTCCAGCGGTAACTGACTGAGCCCCCAACGCGTTTCCCCTTTTGCGTAATCCCGGTGTCAATCGTGCGGAAGGCACCAGCGCTGGCGTTAAGCTGAAGCTTCTGGCCCACCTTTCGCTGGTAGCCGATGTCGCCCTGGTCAAAATATCCGCTTGAGACAAAAACATTGTTCGCCTCGGCGCGAGTGTAGGCGGCAAACACGGAGGAGTTGGTAAATGACTTACGCACCGAGATACTGCCTGCGGGCGTCAATTGCCAGATTTGTGCTACTAGTTGGCCGCTCGCGGCCAGCGATCCGGCAACGAACCACGTGTCGTGTAACCGGTACTGAAAACTTACCCCCAGACTTTGCGAGGTCCAGCCGGGAGAGTTGGCAACCCCCGAAGTCAGCGAATGGGAAAGGAAATAGAAGGCGCCTAAATTCAGATCCGCATTAATGTCACGCGTAACACCGACCGCACCGCCAAACTGCTGAGAAGAAGTCCATGAGCCATTCTCGTCCAGGAAAGTTGCCCCCAAGATCGGACTTAGAGTGAGGTGAGTACGCGTATTGATGTCATAGGTGAAGTCCAGCGCATTCGATTCATACAGCGTATATCCGCGCTGGAACGCAAACAGCGTTTGAACCACAAGTCCAGAGTTTTGGTAGGACAGTAGATATTGTGGATTCGCCAGGATGGAGTTTTGAAAATACGTAAACTGAACCGACCCAGTCATTGACCACCGTTCTGTCAACTGGTCGGTATAACTGGCGGTAGCCGACTGATTGAAGTAGGGGGTCAATTGGGATACGGAAAACTGCTCTTTTCCTTGGATCGCGAGCGTGCCTCCGCCGATCTGTTTGTTGCAAGCAAGGTCGGCGGAAATCGAGTTGCCCGCGAATGTGGACGATGGCTCACCAGGAACTGTGTTCACTGCGTAAAAGAATGAATCCGAGATGTCTGTGAGGTAAACCGGACCAATCTTCACTCCCTGCGGTTCAACCTGTAAGGCAAAGGGCAAGCGAACCGTGGCATTGGGATTTGCCGGCGCGTTGATAACCGTGTCGCCGGTGGCCGGATTAATCCCGGTGCTGTCAGCCGAGCCTTGGCCGGAGAGATTTACGGAAGTCTGGCTTTGACCATTGCCGGAACTTTGATCAGACGTATCTTGCGAAGCTTGGCCTTGCGCGTCGCTGGAACCTTGACTCGACGTATCTGGCGAAGTCTGGCTTTGACCACCGCTGGAACTTTGGTCAGACGGAGCCTGCGAACTCTGACTCCCCATCTGGGCGGAGTTGTCGGGAGGAAGGTTTGATGGGGTCGCAGTTTGAGAGCGGTTGTCTACACCGCTGGGATTCGATTGAGACGGCCAGCCCCAGGCAATGGGATTCTGGAACTGACACCAAGCCGCGCCGGCACTGAAAAGCAGAACCAGCGCTAACAAGCACACACGCCGCACGAGACTCTTGCCCACGGCTGCCCCCTAGCACGTGATCATGGGACCACAATGATGTCGCCAACCTCGACTACCAAATCTGGTTGAGTACCCGCAAGGACCTTTTTGTAATTGAATTCAATACGCTTCTGTTTGTCGCCGACAGTGCGTAAGACATACATTTTCTGGGACTTAGACAGTGCTGAAGGTCCGCCGGACTCGGCCAGGATTTGCAATACCGTCTCGGGACTGGTGAGAGAAATTGAGCCGGGGCGAGCCACCTTGCCGACCAGATACGCCTTCCGGCTGCGAATATCGCGTACGATCACCGTTACTTGCGGTTCCGCGACTACGTCCTTCAACTTTTCAGTCAGCAGATTCTGCACTTGTGTGGTCGTCAGACCGGCAACGTGGACGTCGCCAATCACCGGCACGGTAATCATTCCGTCCGGACGCACCACGACCGCACCCGACAAGTCCTGTTCCTTCCATACCGAAATAAACAGGCCGTCAGCAACCCCTACAATATACAAATCACTGACTTTATCCTTATCCTTGGGAGCCGACACTGCCTTCAGATCGGGATGCACCTTGCCTTTGCTGGAAGACTCTTCCACCGGTGGGACGCCTACTTTTGTGCTCGCCGCGGTCATTTCGGCTGGGGCATCTCCATTGGCGGACGGAATGGGACTTGGTGACGCTGCTTTGTCCGCTGGGGAGGTTTGAACCTGAGCCGAAATGCGACATACCGACCCAAAAGTCACGATCGCCAACACTGCGGTCGCTGCACAGCTAAAACGAATACTCATGTGTCCTCCGGACGTACCGGCCCTCAACGATTTGTAGAGGCAAGCGGGCTGCCATTCGGCACGGGTTTCGCCGAGGGGCCTATAACCTTGGGGAGAGCAAGACCGGGTCCCAACGCATGGGAAATTCATTTCCATCCAGTCGAGAAAACCCTTTCATAACCTGCAAATCACACACACCACCCGCCCCTGCGCACTCGCACTTTGGGGCCGTTCTCCAGCTCGTCAGAAGGGGTTGATACAGAACTTCGGGCTGTAATTCGAACAGGCCCGCAAATGCGTGAAATTTGACTCAAACGACTTCCAGACTTGCTGCCCGCGGTAGTTGTCCACACTCATTCTGGTCATGTAACCGAGCGCACTCATCGCGATGAATCCGTAGGCATTGTCGGTATCCTCGCGTGACTCATGCACATGCCAGCCATTCGGTGCATGCCCATATAGTTTTTGATATGTAGCCCAGTCTTTCACCCATCCAGAAACGGTGCGGGTGGGATAAACATATTGCTCGATCAGGTAGTGATTAACTTCTGGATCGGACAGCACGTGAAAGTAACGCTTCGCAGTAAATTGTAATAACGGAGTGGCGTCGGCAATGCCTAACTGATTCACCATACCTAAAGTGACCAGTAAGAATCCTTCCATGAAAGTAGCCTCAGCCCCATAGGCTGCTGCCGTCACGTTATTGTTAGCTACGGCATAACAACCGACTTGATGCCATGGCGTGGGACCTGCGCAGTCGTCGGCGCGCCAGGCGCCCAGCGGAGACTGGTTCGTGTTCTGTGTATAAAGGTCTAGTTTTCCATAGTTATACGCAGCGGTGCGATCGGCAGAGTCCTGAACTGAGAGCCGGACTCCATGCTCCCCCTCCAGCATGGCTATATTGTTGCGTACTTTATCGGCAAAATAAGGACCCTCAGGTTCACCATCCGGAGAAATAAAGGCTGCATAGGCCATGGTTCGAATAGCCCAAGCTTCCACGCGACTAACATTCGGGATCACTCCCATAGAGCCTTGGCGATAATAGCTCTCCGGTTGAGGGTTAGCGATGAAGCATCCAATATAGGTGCCCACCGACCAGGCTGCATCCATCTGGAGCTGTTCCAGGTAATAATACTTCCCGGTCAGAGTATAGGGAATATAGCCATAATCAGGGGCATGGCTTGTATCTTGCGAAGCACCCCACCCGCCGACGGGCTCGGTTCCCGGCAGGTTAACGTTATCACGCTCCTCACCAGGACATCCTGGATGCCAATTATTGAGGTTGAGTGTCACCTGCTGGCGAGCATTGATCGAAACTACTCTGCCATAGGTGTCGATCTTGCCGGAGTTAGCACGATCGAAATAATGACCAGAACCCGCCTTGTGGTCAGCCTCCCGATACCAGTTTGGAAAGCGGCCGGCCAAGTCAGCATTAGTAATCATCATCTGCTCCATCGCGGGATCGCCAGTCAGCAGATACATGATGTCCCATGTGGTCGCAGGACCAATCCAGTCGGCTTGTCCCCCCGCGTTAAGCGCCTGATCATATCGTCCAATTCCGCCCAGACCTTTTCCCTTAGTGGCATAGATATCGTCATAGCCAGGTATGGTAAAACGCGCGGAATTTAGCTTGGCGTTCGGGGCATTTTCGCTGGCCACCGCGCTTGCATTGGGCAAAGCATCGGTCTCCCAGTTCGGATATGCTCCGCTGCTCAAGAGGTATTTTGGGTTCCAGTTGATGTGTATCGGAATTGGATCTGGTCCAATCCAAAATGCCCGGCGCCAACGAGTAAAGACTAGCTGCGTGAACTTCGCCTGCTTCAGTCGAGCCTCCGGCGCGGCATGCCCGGTGGAAAGGGTAAGTTCGAAATCCTGATTACGCGCGCTCTGGGACGGCGTGGACGATGCCCACGAGTTTTCTAAGGTAAAGCCGATCTCTACTTTGTGCGACGCCGGGTAGAACCAGGCCTCGAATATCGGATGCAATGGGTTGCCGGCTCCCCCATCTGTATTTACGTCGTAGCCGCGTTCATCGCGATCCTCGATGACGACCGCGGTAACGATCGGTCCGCGGAGCCAGTATCGAAAGTGTCCGGCCTGTAGGATGGAACGAGCACTGATCGAGTGGCTGGCGCTTCCGGCAACAGCGATTATTCCATCGAAGTCATACGCACCATCCAGCATGGCGTTCTTGTCAAGATAGCCTTCATTATTGCCTGTGGGCTGGTTCCGGAAGTTGACCTCGGGACCGTGGGAAGTCACCTTGGGAACGATGAAGCTGATAATTGCGAACTTGAGTGATCCATCCGGCCAGCGGTTCTTGGTATCGCACTGAGTCGGCAGCGGCGCCCCGTTCACAACCGCCTGGGCAAAATTGGGGATGTCTCCCTGTTTGAAGAAACGCGGTACCGAAACGAAGCGATTGTCTTGCGAATGCCCAGAGATTGTTATTCCGTTATTCGCGGTTGGTGGTGCGGTACGAGGGACACCTTCCTGAGGGATCGCCAAGCTGGCGGCCCTAATCTGTACCGTCGTGAGCCCGGCATGGGAACCGGCCGCAGCCGGTGTGTCCTGATCGGTTGCTAGCTGGCCGGGATTGCCAAGCCAACCTGCAATAACCGCGAGGCAAAGGTAAATGGGAATCCAAGGCGACATGCTGGCGTCGGTAACCTTATATTAGCGGATCAACTTAGGTCAGACTCGATCAATGCGATCCATGTGGAAGATGAGCAAATTAACTGCCTAATGCAGGGAAATAAATTTCTGTTTCCGAAGTGAGCGACGAAGTTCTGGCGGGAGTAACCTGGCGCTCTACAGCCACGCCGGATTGGAGTGAAAAGTGCTACGGTTGTACCGGTGGAAACTCTCAGGAGAGCACTGCGGAAAACCCCGAGCGCTCACTGTGCATAATGTGCTCAAGTTTCGGAAGCGAGTCCCGACTTTAAGGATAGAAACACCTTACCGCTCATAGCGGCTTGATATGGCGACAGCAGAAGCGCATTCGGGAATTAGCGTCCAGCAGAGCAAGGCGGCAGGGGCGAGCCCTAACCTCCGTGGCGAGCAGCGTCTTCCGCTGGTCAAGCGCTTCAAACGGTTCGTTAAGAACCGGCTGTTTCACTTGTGCGAGGGACTGGACAAGACCTCCGATTACATTCAGGAAGAAATTCTGCATTGCACTCTGGAACAGCGCCGGGCGGAGTCCCACCTCGCTATGCCTCTGGCTCAGATGGATCAGGACCTTCTGGCCATGGTGATTCGTTGGAACGGGCACCAAGTGGAAAAAACGGTGCGCTACAAGGGCACTCCCGGTTCTACGCATGGAGGTCGTCCCGCCAACTTGCTGCGATCTGCGTTGGATGAATGGTCTCGGCGCGACTATCCGCAACGCCCATTTACCATTTGGGCTGAAGAGAATTTGGAAGACTACAGCGTCTGGCGAGCCACGGGGGAGCCGCAAATGCATTCCGAGCATGACCTCCCTACCTTCGATAAGGAGTCTCCGGCCTGGGATGTAATCAGAAACCGCGTCAGCACCCGCTTCTGGGCGCCCATTCCCGTAGAAGACGAGAAGATACGGGCAATCCTGGAAGCCAGCACCTTTGCCCCGACGGCTTGTAATCGTCAGACTTGGAAGCTATACGTACACAAGAATACCGAACTCGAGCTGAACACGAGAGTGTCCGGCGCCGGGAATGTCAACCTTCGCAAGAAGGCGCCGGTTACGATCTACATCACTATCGACCAGCGGCTGTACCCCGAAGTATGGGCTGCGGCTGAAGATGCCGGCATCATCGGACTGCAACTGAGCTTGGCGGCGACCAGCGTGGGATTGGGCGGATGCTTGATGTATGGCGCCGAAATGTTCGATCAGGTTTCGTTCCGGCAGGAATATGACGTTCCATCCTATCGATTCATGTATTTGATGTACATGTTTGGATATCCCGCCGAAAGAACACTCTCCACGAAACGCGCACATCCTGACGATGTAGCCATCTTCGTCTAAACTCCTGATACATGGAAATAACCCCGAGGATCATGACCCGTTTGCGCGATCTGGCAGATGCAGCGCTGCGGCGCGCCGGGTCCGGTCCTCTTCTGGAGAGCGACTGCTCTCCGAACTTCGACATCCTCTATACCGAGACCCACCTTGCCTTGTTGCTGTACCTTCTCTATCGCCTGGATGGCGGCGATCCCCAACGTCTGAAGCAGTCCGCCTCGCGCCTTGAACTGTGGAATAACCGCGGAATAGCGCCTATCTTTTTCAACGCTCTTGCTGTTTCTTTACTAGGTGTTTTAGTGAAGCAAGACGAAAGTGCTTCGGAGCTGCAGGATTCGATCGCGCCGATTCTGCAAAGGAGGTCGGACGCCGCGGAAATGGCCTGGAATAGCTCCTCCGGGAACAACATGTACCTTCAGCAATTGTGCGTTGATTTGGTGTTGGCTCCCTTGGCCCTAGGTCGCAATGTAAAGACTGAATTGGTAGATCAACTCGCAACCACATTCTCCTCCTGTATGAGTGATGAGGGATTTTTCTTTGACCTTCCTCGACCCAACCTCTCCGGCCCGCGTCAATTCCCTTTTACCTACATTCTCAAGTTTCTTTTCTTACAAGCCCTTTGCCATAAGTTAACTTCGGCCCCTTCGCTGGAACGGCTCTTCCGGCAGGGATTTTCGGCTATTCTGCCTTTCATTGCTTCCGACGGAGGCTTTAGTTATTCGGGAAGAACCGACAACACGATATTTGCCGCCGGCCTTGCCACTTTCTGTCTTCGCGCCGCCATTAGCTTCGGCATTGAATTGCAAACCACGGTAGCCCTTTCGCGAAAGGCCCCGGAACTATTTCTCGGTTTTCCTGTAAGCATCGACGGCTGCATGGAGGCGAATCGCTATCCGCTGCCCGCTTCCACAGAGGATCTGCTCCGCTCCCGCGACGCATATGCTTATCGGTGGCAATATGCGATTGCCGGCTCCGCGTATTGTCTTCTAGCGGAGTTGCTTTTTCCCGCGCCGCCCAGCAGCACGGTTGCGTCAGAGGACGATAAAGGTAAGACGGATCAACAGCCGGTGATCGCCGTGTCTCGTGACCTTGGACTTATTCGAGTCCGCCGCGCGCCTCAACAGGATCTTTTCGTGCGTACCATGTCGAACATTCCCGCTCAGGACCGCAGACAGCTGGGACCGACGATCTTGCGGCTTGAAAATCGTGGGGCGCTACTGATCGGCGCGATCCCAATGACCATCGCCACAGACGCAGACGCAGTTATTCCCTGGCAGAATCGTTCGGCTCTTGGGCGGCATCGGGATCTCCTGGCTTACCGGTGGCAACAGGGATTTGAGTTCCTGCATGCGGAACTCGTTGGGTTCTTGCCTGTCATCCTGAAAGGCAGGAGGGTCTACCTGCCTTTGAGCGCAGACGAACCCCTGCTTGAGAAAGAGACTCTCGTGACCGAGCATACATTTGTCGGCCAGCCTCGATCGGGTTACGAACCAGCCATGCTTCATTTCACGGGAATCGTTCGCCAGAATATTCCCAGTGCGCTTCGTTTTCTGTTCGGCAGGTCAACAATGAGGCAAACGCCGAACGACATCCGGCTTGTTCGTACCTTGTCATGGTCGGATAATCGGATCCACATCGCCGATCGAATCACGGGATCACTCGATCGTGCCACCGTGATAATCGGAAGCAGAATGCTTTCTCCGTATCGGCTCAAGGTCAACGGACTTGCACCCGGCAAAAAGACTAAGGGCTGGAGCAGTGACGGACCCGCAACCATACAGTTATATGAGACGCACTGCTCCGGCCCAGAATGCCGGTACGAGTTGACGATTCAAGACTCCAGTAGTCTTGAATCGTCAAAGTAAATTCCCGCCGGTCTTATTGCAGCGGCGCAATACTCCACTGCGGTTCATTGTGGTATACGATACCCAGCTGCGTGGCATCACTTGTCGAATAGAAGTTCCAGGCGTCCTGACCGTTATAGCCATCGACGGTGTAGTTGGTCATGAAGCTCAGCGCACTGGCCGCCTCCGCCCCGTAATCCACCTCGCGAGTACTCCAGGCGGTCGGAAGCGTAAGGTAGCCTGTCTGGAAGGTATTCCAATCTGAGATCCACACACACCCCGGATTGGCTGGGTTCTGACATATCGTACCCACTAGAGTTGTCGGGTATACATATTGTTCAATCAGGTAATGATTGATCGTCGGGTTCAATAGGATGTTCAAGTAGCGGCGCGCATTGCGCTGCAGGATAGGCGTGGTATCGACAACTCCCAGCTGGTGAGTCAATCCTAGAACGATGTCGACGAAGCTCGACATGAAGCCGCTCTCCGCTGACTGAACAATATTGGCATTGATATTGTTGTTCGCTCCTTGTCCGTTGGCGACATAGCAGGTGGATGTGCCATCCTGGCAGTCACCCATCCGCCACAGGTACAGGGTTGATGGGTCAGCGGCCTGCGAGTACTGGAAGTAGTTCTTGCCCCAGTTGTAAGACCAGGTAGGATCGGCTCCGCTGATGGTCTGAGGCATAGCGTGCTCGCCTTCGATCATGGCGATGTTGTTGCCGATCTTGCTGGTGAAATAGGCGCCTTCCGGCGTACCATCCGGCGCGATAAAAGCCGCATAGGCCATGGTCCGCATCGCCCACGCCAGCTCGCGCGTCGTGCTGTACAACAAGCCATAGTGTCCCTGGCGGTCGTAGGGGAAGGTTGCGGCGTAGCAGCCGGTTCCGTGGCCGGCGGCGAAACCCGCCTCCAGCATTTCATTCTCCATGTAAAAATACTTGCCGGTCAGCGTGTAGGGAACGTACGCGAAGTCCGGCAAATGGCTTGTGTCCCCCGGAACGCCATACCAGCCGCTGCCATCTCCAGGCAGGCTTGTGGCGATCATGTCCGGTCCGTCGTTATCGCAGCTTACATTCCACTGGTTTGCCAGATTGAGCGTGGCATACTGCCGCGCATTGATAGAGACAACGTGTCCATAAGGGTCGACACTGCCATTCCCTGGAGCATCGAAATAATGGCCGGTCCCGGCGTTGTGATCGGCTTCGCGGAAGAAGATGGGGAAACGGCCCGCCAGATCGGCGTTATCCGTCATCATCTTCTGCATGCGGCTATCACCCGTCATCAGATAGTCCACATCCCACTGTGAATACGGTCCTATCCATGGATTGTAGCCGGCGCCATTGAGGTATTCGTCATAGTTGACAATGCCTCCACCGCCGTACAGGTTATCGATGCCGGGAATCGTCAGCCGGCCTGCCGGCTGGTTGGTATAGACCGCGTACATGGCCTCCAGGTCCGACTCGTTAGGAGTGTAGTTAGCGTTGAAGTTCGCGTAAGCCGTCGTCGAGGCGAGGTAAGTCCAGTTGTAGTTAATCTGGATGGGCGGCGGAGCCGAGTCGACCCAGAAGCTACGACGCCAGCGGGTGAAAATATCCTGGGTAAACGGTGGTTGCGTAAGCTGAGTGGCCGGGCTGTTGAATCCGGTAGTCAGGGTCAATCCGTAGGTTTGATTTCGTGCCGAGTTTGCTGCGGTAGACGATGCCCACGAATTCTCCAGCGTAAATCCGACCTCCACCTGATTCGTCTGCGGATAGAACCAGGCTTCAAAAATAGGATGCAAAGGATTACCGCCCGAATTGTCGGTGTTAACGTCGAAGCTGCGGTTGGCGCGGTCTTCCAGAATTACAGCGGTCACGATTGGACCCTGCAACCAGTAAGTAAAATTCCCAGCTTCCAGTATGCTGCGGGCGCTGATGGTAGGACTTGCCGCGCCGGTGAGCTGCATCTGACCATCAAAATCGTACTGCGGATTCAGCATATCGGACTGCGCCAGGTAGTTGTTATTGTTGCCCGTCGCCTGATTCTGGAAGGTGACCTGTGTACCGCCAATGGAGACAGTCGGAACAATGAAGCTGACAATTCCGAATTTCAGCGAGCCATCTTGCCAGCGGTTTTTGACGTCGCATTGCGTCAATATTGGCGTTCCCGCAACTACCGCCTGCGCGAAGTTGGGAATGTCGCCGGGCTTAAAGACGCGTCCTATCGAGATCATGCGATTCGACTGGTCCGATCCGGAGGTAGAGTAGACGATGATCCCGTTGCCGCCCCCACCGCCCACGGATGTCACCGTCAGGGTGACAGTAGTGTTTTGCTGGACGCCACCACCGTTGCCGGTCACTGTGATGGGATAGATCCCGGTCGCGGTGCTCGATCCCACCGTGATGGTCATGGTCGAGTTCCCCGAACCCGGGGCCGGTATCATCTGCGGGTTGAAGCTGATCGTCGTCCCCGCCGGAACTCCCGCGGCCGACAAACCGATTGCACCGTTGAAGCCGCCGCTGATGGTCGTCGTCATGGTCGACGCGCCCTGATTGCCTTGCTGAATGCTGAGCGAAACCGGTGCAGCGGTGAGCGTGAAGCCTGGCTGTCCCGTTACCGTCAGTGTGAGTATGGTGCTGCGTTGCAGCCCACCGCCGCTGCCCGTCACCGTGATGGGATACGTCCCTGGTACCGTGTTTGAGCCCACCGTGATAGTCATGGCCGAGTTCCCGGAACCCGGCGCCGGGATCGTCTGCGGATTGAAGCTTACCGTCGTCCCAGCGGGGATGCCGGCAGCCGACAGACTGATCGCACTATTGAAGCCACCACTGAGGGTGGAAGTGATCGTTGAATTCCCCTGATTGCCTTGCTGAACTGCGATCGCGGCGGGTGAGGCTAAGAGGGCGAAGTTTGCCTGCTGTAGCGCGGTCACCGTCAGCGTCACCGTGGTGGTGCGTTGCAAGCCACCGCCGTTGCCTGTCACGGTAATGGGATACGTCCCCGTCGGAGTGCTCGAGCCTACCGTGATGGTCATTGCCGAGTTCCCCGAACCCGGCGCCGGCATCGTTTGCGGATTGAAGCTTACCGTCGTCCCTGAAGGCGCACCTGAAGCCGACAGGCTGATCGCTCCATTGAAGCCGCCGCTGAGGGTCGAGGTTATCGTCGAGCTGCCCTGATTGCCTTGCTGAATCGTCAGCGATGCCGGCGAGGCCGAGAGCGCATAGTTCGGCGAACCGCCCGAGACTTGCGCCACTCCCAGGAAGGCGATCGGCGTAGAGTCTCCCGTACTCTGACTCGTACCTACGACCACCGTAAGCCGCGTTCCGGTCAGCGTCACCTGCTGGCTCAGGTTGCTGGCCGGCCACGCCGCGGCCGACCAATTATTTCCCTTCGTGTCGTAGAAGTAGTTCAGGTTGGTTGTTCCCTTTGTCAGCGTGGCCAACACCGTGCTGCCATCCAGAAATTGGATCTGGCACTGCACCCAGCATTCCTCGTAGCCGGCATCGCCCATGGCCAGCGACAGGTTATAGCTGCCTGCCGACGGCAGATCCACATTAAAGGTCGCCGGAGAACCATTGGTAATGAGGTTGATCCCCGCCAGCCGTGCATCCTGATGCGCATTGCGGTCTCGCCCTTGCACCAGAGAGGTTCTCACCCAACCGTAGGTGACATTGCTCCCGCGGGTGGGATAGGCCGTCGTGGCCAGCACGCCGAGGTCTCCCGGAGGATCGGTTACGTAGCTGGCGGTGTTGCGGAAGTCGAACCCCTGCGACCACCCGCCTCCGGCGCCTGTCACTGTCAAGGTTACGGTGGTGTTTTGCTGCACCCCGCCGCCGTTGCCCGTTATCGTGATGGGATAGGTACCGGCTGCCGTACTCGATCCCACCGTAATCGTCATGGGGGAGTTCCCCGAGCCCGGTGCCGGTATTGGGTTGGGATTGAAGCTCACCGTCGTGCCCGACGGCATACCTGCGGCTGACAGGCTGATTGCGCTATTGAAGGTGCCAATCACGGTGGAGGTGATGGTTGAGTTTCCTTGATTGCCTTGCTGCACCGTCAGCGAAGCCGGTGAGGCCGAAAGCGTGAAGTTCGGATCCATGATCACCGTCAACGTGACCGTCGTGCTGCGCTGCAATCCACCGCCGTTGCCCGTCACCGTGATGGGATAGGTCCCCAGCGGCGTATTCGAGCCCACCGTGATGGTCATCGCCGAGTTCCCCGAACCCGGCGCCGGAAGCGTCTGCGGATTGAAGCTTACCGTCGTCCCCGTGGGCATACCGGCAGCCGAAAGACTGACCGCGCTGTTGAAGCCGCCGCTGAGGGTGGAGGTGATCGTCGAGCCGCCCTGATTGCCTTGCTGAACTGTCACTGCTGCCGGTGAAGCCGACAACGCGAAGTTCGCCTGCTGTTGCGCGGTCACCGTCAGCGTCACCGTGATCGTGCGCTGTAAGCCGCCGCCGTTGCCTGTCACGGTAATGGGATACGTCCCCGTCGGAGTGCTCGAGCCTACCGTGATGGTCATTGCCGAGTTCCCCGAACCCGGAGATGGAATGGTCTGCGGATTGAAGCTGACCGTCGTCCCCGCAGGTGCGCCTGAAGCCGACAGACTGATCGCCCCGTTGAAGCCGCCGCTGAGCGTCGAGGTAATTGTCGAGCTGCCCTGATTGCCTTGCTGAATCGTCAGTGATGCCGGCGATGCCGACAGCGCGTAGTTCGGCGAACCGCCCGAGACTTGCACCACTCCCAGGAAGGCGATCGGCGTAGAGTCTCCCGTACTCTGACTCGTACCTACGACCACAGTAAGCCGCGTTCCGGTCAGCGTCACCTGCTGGCTCAGGTTGCTGGCCGGCCACGATGCTGCCGACCAGTTGTTCCCTTTCGCATCGTAGAAATAATTCTGGTTGGTTGTTCCCTTCGTCACCGTAGCCAACACCGTGTTGCCATCCAGAAATTGGATCTGGCACTTCACCCAGCATTCCTCGTAGCCGGCATCGCCCATGGCCAGTGACAGGTTATAGCTGCCCGCCGATGGCAGATCCACATTGAAGGTCGCCGGCAATCCATTGGTGATGAGGTTGATCCCGGCCAGGCGCGGATCCAGACCGGCATTGCGATCTCGCCCCTGCACCATGGAGGGTCTTACCCAGCCATACGTCACTCCGTTGCCGCGCGTAGGGTAGGCCGTCGCCGGAAGCACGTAGGTATCACCCGGAGGATCGGTTACGTAGCTGGCGGTGTTGCGGAAGTCGAACCCCTGCGACCACCCGCCTCCGGCGCCTGTCACTGTCAAGGTTACGGTGGTGTTTTGCTGCACCCCGCCGCCACTGCCTGTCACCGTGATGGGATAGGTGCCGGCTGCTGTACTCAATCCCACCGTGATGGTCATCGCCGAGCTGCCCGACCCCGGCGCTGGTATCGTCTGCGGATTGAAGCTGACCGTCGTACCGGTTGGCATGCCCGCGGCCGACAGGCTGATCGCGCTATTGAAGCCGCCAATCAGGGTGGAGGTGATGGTCGATGCGCCTTGATTGCCTTGCTGCACCGTGAGCGAAGCTGGTGAGGCCGAAAGCGTAAAGCTTGGAGTTGCGATTACCGTCAACGTGACCGTCGCGGTGCGCTGCAATCCACCGCCGTTGCCCGTTACCGTGATGGGATAGGTCCCCAGCGGCGCATTCGAGCCCACCGTGATAGTCATCGTCGAGTTCCCCGAACCCGGCGCCGGAATCGTCTGTGGATTGAAGCTGACGGTTGTGCCGAAGGGCGCGCCCGACGCCGACAAACTGATCGCGCTGTTGAAGCCGCCGCTGCTGGTGGTGGTGATCGTCGATGCTCCCTGATTGCCTTGCTGAACTGTGATTGCGGCCGGCGAGGCTGAGAGGCTGAAGTTGGGCTGCCCCTGTTGCGCCGACACCGTCAGCGTGACGGTCGTGAATTGCTGGATCCCACCGCCGGTGCCCGTCACCGTTATGGGATATGTTCCCGTCGGCGTGCTCGAGCCCACGATGACGGTCATCGTCGAATTCCCCGAGCCTGGAGCCGGTATCGTCACCGGATTAAAGCTCACCGTCGTACCGCTAGGCGCGCCGGAAGCCGTGAGGGTGATCGGATGGCTAAAGCCTCCGCTGACGGTGCTCGTGACCGTGGATGTGCCCTGATTGCCTTGTTGGATCGTGAGGGACGCCGGCGATGCGGTAAGCGTGAAGCTTGGCTGTGGCGTCGTCACGGTCAAAGTGATCGTGGCGGTGCGCTGGAGGCCGCCGCCGTTACCGGTCACGGTGACGGGATAGGTCCCCGCCGCGGTGTTTGATCCCACCGTGAAAGCTATCGTCGAGTTCCCCGAGCCCGGCGCTGGGATCGTCTGCGGGTTCAGGCTAACGGTCGTTCCCGCCGGCGCGCCTGCGACCGACAAGCTAATCGCCGCACTAAAGCCGCCGCCAATGGTGCTGGTGATCGTGGATGTGCCCTGGTTGCCTTGCTGAATGCTGAGGGAGGCCGGCGATGCGGATAAGCTGAAGCCTTGCGCGGGCGTCACCGTGAGCGTGACGGTAGTGTTTTGCTGGACGCCCCCCCCGTTGCCGGTCACCGTGATGGGATAGGTTCCTGCCGGTGTGTTCGCTCCCACCGTGATGTTCATCGCCGCGCTGCCTGAGCCGGGCGCCGGTATCGTCTGCGGACTGAAACTTACCGTCGTCCCCGGGGGCGCGCCCGCAGCCGAGAGACTGATGGCTGCGTTGAAGCCTCCACTGATGGTGCTGGTAATCGTCGATGTGCCCTGATTGCTTTGAGGAATGGTGATCGCAGCAGGCGAGGCGGAGAGCGCGAAGTTTGCCTGGCCCGAAGCAGTCACGGTCAAGGTGACAATTGGGTTCTGAGTATCACCGCCACCAAAGGCGCTGACGACAATCGGATACGTTCCCGTCGGCGTGCTCGCGCCCACATTAACGGTCATGGTCGAACTGCCGGCGCCCGGGGCGCCAATTTGGCTGGGCGCAAAGGTGACCGTCGTACCCGCGGGAGCGCCCGCCGCCGACAGTGCAATCGAATTGTTAAATCCATTGGCAACCGTGGTCGTGACGACCAACGTGCCCTGCGAGCCTTCCGCCACTGTCAACGAGGGCGCGACGGAAACCGCAAAACTCGGGGCCGGAGAGCCTCCCGTCACCTGCAGTGTCCATGCATTCTTGGTCCGATTGTTGACCAGCGCGAAAGTATCGAGCGAGGGAAAATATCCGAACCGCCCAAAGATTCCGATGTTGGCATCACTCCCCGTGCCCTCGGGATCCTGGGGGTAGTCCACGCCCTTCACCGGCGACGGATTCAAGCTGATCGGCACGTCGAGACATTTATGCGAGGGTACTGTGCCAAAAGGAGTAACTACGTCCTGCGCTCCGGTATTGAGAAAATAGACTTGATTGCCGCCACCCGGATATCCCACCACCAATCCCAGGGCTGAGTCCCACGCCAGCCCGCTGTTACGGTAAATCAAGTCACAACTGGGATCCGACCATGTCTGCATCGCGTAAGGCGCAGTCAGGGGAAATATTTGAATAGTGCGGGTGGTCGGCACATTGGGATATCCCAGATTGTCAGTCGTTCCAGCTGCGCCCACCACTACGAAGAGATTGTTGACCGGATCGACGATCGCAGTCGTACCGTCATCGACATGGTACTGGGTGGTCAGCGTCGTCCAGGTTCCGTTAGCGGGGCTAAAGTCCAACAGGCTCCAGTTCTTGTCGTGCATTACGATGTGGCCTGTGTTCGGATTGTAGGCAGAGGTCGGCATTCCCGGCGCCAGCGAGTAGGGCGGACCTAACAATGTCCAGCCCATCGTGCCCATGTCGAGCGTCCAGGTTTCCTGCGAAAGGAAACCTACGTTAGCCAGTGAACCTCCAAAAGAGTAGACCTTGTTTTGATAAGGAACATACTGAACCCCGTTATAGGTGTGACGGGACGATGGACTAGCTCCCGGTTGGTACTGACCGCCGTCAGCCGCGCGCACGAAGTAAGGCTGAAGACCTTCCCAATTGTTTCCATCACCGGTAAACGGAATCGGTATGGTGGGACTGTTGACGACTTGCCAGGAAGGAGTGCCGCTCAAGTTCAGTGCGGATATTTCATTGCCCGCATAATCGACGTGCCCTCCGCCCCAAACGATCAGCCGCTGATGATTATCATCCATCACCCCACCGCTCCACGGCACGACCTGATTGCAGTCGAAATCGTAGTTCGTGGTGGTCGTCATGGTTGGATCGCTGTACATGCCGTTGGACACGTTGCCGAGGCAGACCGATTCCATGCTCGTGTTCGCCAGCTGATGCCAGCCAAAACCGGTAGGCAGCGTCTGGGACGGTGTGACGTTTAAGCTGAATGCGGCTTGATGAATCGTAGTGCCGGAGCTGGCAGTGACGGTCACGACGTAAACACCCAATGGCGTGTTGCCACCGACCGAAACCGTCAACGCCGAAGTGCCGATACCTGGACTGGGAATCGAACTTCGTGAGAATGTCGCACTCGAACCTGCGGGGAGTCCTGTGACCGAGAGTTCAATGGAACTCTTGAAGCCAGCTGCGATCGTGGTGTGAACGATCGTACTTCCCTTCGCCAACTGCGGCACTCGTATGCTGGCTGGCGAAGCCGCAACCGTGAAGTCAGGCGCCTGGCCGTAGCTGACGGCGGTACAGAGAAGGAGAATGGCAACAATGACAATCCCGGAAAAACCGGACTTATAAAGGTCATGCGAACTACGACGGAGAGTAGTAGAGCAGGGAGCGAGTATCGACATGCCCCCACCTTAACGGGTAACTCGTCCACTGCGCATCAGGAAACAAGAAGAAACATCAGACTTTGGTAACCGGTTTTTTAACTTTGGGAGTTACTCCCGTAACAGGAAACTACGTTTCTTACCGTGACTAAGGTGGTTTTGTCGGTTTCGAGGAGGATGAAATTGGACAGAGCCTTTCTCTTTCAGCAAGGACTCTTGTCGAGAAATTTGCGGAAATCACGGTCGGACGAATGCCCTCTTCTGCCGGTCGGATTAGCGGTTATATTGACTCGCAGACAGTGGGTAGGATGCCTACTTTGATCTAATGTCCACCAAAGTGCCGCCTGCGAGGCGCGCCGTTGGATGGAGCCATCAACCGGAAACTCACGAGGTATTTGGGGCGTGCGAAGGTGCTTCGTCTGGCACTCTGGCGGGGGTCCGAGCAGAAGCATTTTCCTTCGCCCTCGACGCTGCTCAGGAGAGTACCAGTAACATAAAAATGTTACTGGGCCGGAGCGTGGTCACCCGCTTCGGCGCTTGACCGGGAACCGACCATGGTCAATTGGAGTCTACGGTGAGCCGATGGCTGAGCGCGATCTGCCATTGTGAAGTGGCGAATGCAAGAAACAGCCTTTCAGTTAGGTCGCACGACTTCACTCGTCCCACTCTACTTTATACGGCGAGTTGCCATACGCGATCCGTAATAGACCGAAGATGGCCAACGTCGTGTGAGGAAGCGTCCATGGCCTCACGCTTCCGTTCATTTCAGGTGGCGAAGTACCGATTCCACCAGACCCAGGAGTATGAGCACCCATCCAGCAAAGGCAACAGTATTCTTCCGCAGACGATGCATGAATCTGGAAGCATCTTCGAATTGCACGGTAATTCCGACGCAAATAAGGGCAAAAACCAGCAATAGGAGAATTGCTCCGAGAGGGGAGCTAAAACTTACAGAATTCCAATAACTGGCATGAAGCTGGACCATCCCTAGAAGCCGAAGCGAGCTGCCAGACTCAAAAGCCAGAACGCGCGACCACACAATTTCCGTGAAAAACTTTACGAGGGTTTGGTCTTGCAACATAACTTGCTCCATACTTCCTACACTTCCCACCTTACCGGGTGACTCGTCCACTCCGCACTAGGAATAGGGGAAAAGCTGGAGACTTCGGTAACCATTTTTTCTGCCTTTTAAGTTACTCCCGTAATGGGAAAATTGGGTGGTTGCCGTTACCGAGGTGTACCTTACAGGCTTGGCTCACGGGTTAATCGAATGGATCTTCGGCAGCTCTAACCCCCTGCTCTACCAATCCGTTAAGCAGGTGGTGAGGCCATCACACAAGGCGTCATGGCTCTCCACGCCCAAATTGAAAATCTGCCCCAAGGGCTGCTCGCGCCCGGTCCGGGAGGAACATTACCGTACCGTTTTTGATATACGGCGCAATAACCCGGCTGCGCTTGTCAGTTGTGGGTTTTGTCTTTGCCGACTCAGAATTTTATGAATTGGACAGGCGTTTCTTTTTCCGCAAGAACATGCTCCGCCAACCTTCAGCGCTCAAGGGGAGGGAAGAATTCCTCTCGTCCGTCATCGCACTGGGCTGTGACAATTGACTTGCAGAGCTGGGTAGAATGCGCTCATTCTTAGTCGCATACCCACTTAGGGCTGCCTGAATATTGTGCGGATGTTGAGCCTGTCGCCGATGTTTTGGAGAGCCCCAAAACATCTCGTCCGGCACTCGGCGGCGGCGGGAGGAGAGGGGAAACTCCGCCTGCATCTCGCCGATACTTAGCAGAGTACCAGTAACATAAAATGTTACCTAAGCTAGACCGTGGTCATCGCTTGGCGCGCCAACCCGATTCCGGAAGTGAATATCCTCCAAGAATCCAGCTGCTTCATTCATTTCGACGTCATTTGAGCCAACATCCTCTTAGCATCCGCAGCCTGCGCGAAATCCGGCATTTTCAGCGCCGCTTCCAATTCTCTCCTCGCATCCGCGGTTCGACCTAACATGTAGTACGCGGTTCCCAGGTGATAAAGGCCACTGGGATCGTGGGGATTCTTTTCCACCGAACTCTTCAGGTTGGCCACCGCCGCTTCATAGGAACCCTTCTTGACGTAGATCCACCCCAGAGTATCGGCGACATTTGCATCCTCCGGGGCTTTTTCTTTCGCTTCTTCTGCCAGCTTCAAAGCCATGTCGATGTTGCCGCCATGCTCGGCGTAAACCCACGCCAGGTTATTCTTTGCCAGCACATTGTCCGGGTCGGCTGCCAGTGCCTTTTCGTAGGAAAGATGAGCGTTTTCAAAGTTCCCCTGCGCTTCGTAGATCTGGCCCAGTCGAGCCATGGCATAGGAACGAGCGGATTTCTCCTGCGCCACCTTTTCGTACTGTTGTCGCGCTAATTCGAGTTGCTTGTTCAGAAAATAGGTGTCGGCCAAAGATAAGGCAGCGGACGTCAGCTTCGGGTCGATGCGCAAGGCCTGATTGAAGGCATCGATCGCAACCGGGAGCCGGCCCGCCTGCTGGGCAACTTGACCAAGCACCTGGTAGCCTTGGGCCCAATCTGGCGTCTTTCCCGCCCGCGCCTTTACTACTTCTAGTGCCTTATCCGGTTGCTTCTGGTCGACGTAGCTTATTCCCAAGACATAGAGCGCCGTTGGCAGTCGCGGTGACAGCTCGAGCGCATTAGAGGCCAGGGCGGCCGCCTCCGCATATTGCTTCTGTGCCAATTTGATGGAGGCCAGCGATTGCAGAATCAGGACCTTCTTCTGCGCCGAGCCGGGATTGCCCAGAATACCTTGCAACTGCGAC
Source organism: Candidatus Korobacteraceae bacterium (assembly GCA_049798495.1). Classification (GTDB taxonomy): domain Bacteria; phylum Acidobacteriota; class Terriglobia; order Terriglobales; family Acidobacteriaceae; genus Bog-257. The sequence goes on from JBARGS010000262.1 coordinate 29,636, forward strand.
TCGGCTGAACGGTAATCGCCCTTTGCAGCATATGCCTGGGAGAGCAGAAAAGAGCGGTCGACACCTTGCGCTTGATCCTGGTCGAGGTCCTGGATGGCCTGATCGACGCGGCCACTTTGCAGATTTATAGCGGCCAGAAGAGTCAAGGCTCCAGGGTATTTCGAGTTGATCTTTATGACGTCCTGCAAGGCAGCCTGCGCCTCCGGAAGCTTTCCTTCGGCAATGTAGGCACGCCCCAAATCGAAGGCAGGCGCGGGTGCTTCGGGATGGATCTTGTGACTCTGCTGCAGCAGGGAAACGGACTCCGCAGCCTGACCCCGGTCAAGCAGGATCCGGCCTTTCATCGCCATGGCTTCCCAGTCTCGTGGATTACCCTTGAGCAATCGATCCAAAACGTTGATGGCATCGTCGGGCCGGTTCTCCATGAGATAGGTAATCGCCAGTCCACGCCAGCTTTGCCAGTCTTTGTCGTTGCTTTGTAGCAAGCGCTTGTATTCCGTCTCCGCATCCTTCGTGCGCCCCGAATGCAAATAGAACTGCCCGAGAACATCGCGGTATTGCGCCTGGACATTCGTCTGGGCTTGAATCTTCTGGTACAGCGGTTCGGCGTCGCCATAGCGCTGGTTCCGCATGTAAAAGGTGGCTAACATCGAGAGGAAGGCGATTTGATTGGGATTCTGTGCCAAGGCTTCTTGGAGAATGGACTCAGCGGTCTTGGGATCCTTTTGTGCCTCATACGTAAGACTGAGCAACCCTACGGCCTGGGGAGATTTGGGATCCAGTTGCCAGGCTCGGCGAAGCGTGGCCTGCGCCTGGGGAAGGTCTTTTTGCGTCAACTGCAAGATCGCCAAATCCTGCAGCCCCCGAACGTTCTTGGGATCGGCGGCCAAAACTTCATTCACCAGCGTTAAAGCGCGCTTGTAATCCTGCAGCCCGATTTCACTCTCCGCCAGCAGCAAAGTTCCTGTCTTGTCGTCCGGCCATCGACTGAGGATCAGATCAGCCGTGCGCTTGGCTTCGGTGTAGTTGTGCGCCCGCGTCAACAATTCGGCCACCATGACCTGCGCCTCATGATTGTCGGGATCGTCCACCGTGGCGGCAAGAAACTGCTGAAAGGCGGGCAGCACGTTATTACGCTGCATCTCCACCGTACCCAGGGCGAAATGTGCCTTCGCCAGGTGTGGATTCAACTGCAAAGCCCTTCTTAGCTCGATCACGGCGGCATCGAGCTTATTTTCTTTCAAGTATTTTTCGGCGCGATTGTAGCTGTTCTCCGCCCTTACCTTTGGATCGCGCACACATCCCGCCATCGATAGCAGCAGGATCGCCGCGCAACAAACCATCGCACCAAGCTTTCTGGCGGCGCTGCCATGCTGAACTGTTACGGAGGCAGACATCTCTCGCTGACTTGTAATTTCCATCGTATTGCCTCGAGAAGGTTTCACTTTGCACCCTTTCCTGACGACATCACCTTCCCGGTCTCAAACAGGATGGCCCAGTCCAACATCAGGGACAGGTGCTTGATGTAGAACAGGTCATATTCGAGTTTTATCCGAGATTCTTGTACGGTCGCCCCGTATCCACACTTGACTTGCGCCCAGCCCGTGATACCCGGACGCAACGAATGCCTCTGACGAAAATAGGGGATCTCTTGTTCCAGCATTTCGGAAAAGGTCGGCTGCTCGGGCCGCGGTCCCACCAGGCTCATATCTCCGAGCAGCACGTTGATCAGCTGCGGGATCTCGTCGAGGCGAAATTTGCGAATGAACCGTCCTACCCTGGTTATGCGCGGATCTCCGTCGGTGGTCCAGGCCGTGTTCGATGTTCTTGTGTTATGCCACATCGAACGAAATTTGAGGATTTGAAAAACCTGCCCGTTCAGACCAACGCGCTGCTGCCGGAAAAGAATTGGGAAGCCGCTCTCCAGACCCACAGCGATGGCGACCAGCGCCGCCACGGGAGCCATCAGCACGAGCCCGACAATGGAAAACACGATGTCGCAGAAACGTTTTGCCGCCAAAAGCGCTTGTGATTTGCGGAACCCTTCCGACAGAATCAGCCAACTGGGCGAAAGTTCGTCTAATAAAATTCGCCCGGCAACGCGCTCGTACATGTTGTGAGCTTCTTCCACCTGAACGCCTAGGAACTTCAAATTGAGAAGTTCCTTCAGCGGCATGTGGGCCCTGCGCTCGGATAACGACAGTACAACCAGATCGGCCTTTTGCTGGACCGCGACCCGTTCCACATCTCGCACGCTCCCGATCACTGGAAACGTGATATCGCTTTGCTCGGACGGCGGAGCCAATGCGGTGGCAACCGCCGTTGCGCCTCCACCCGAATCCGCAATTGAAGCAAACCTGAGATGAAGAGGATTGCTTTTGCGAACCACTGCCCTTCCGCCCCCACGATGGAAGGCGTATTCCGCCGCCTGCGGCGACTCCTGGTAATAATCGCCTTCAACCTCTCCGGCCGCGGAGTTAGGCAAGCTATCCCGGGAAGTGTGCTCCTCCTCGAGGAAGCCGACGATCTCAGCATTGAGCTCCGGCCTTTGCGCAACCTCCAATGCCAGCGATTTCCCGACCCGGCTGCTCCCCATAATCAAGATCGCCTGTGGAGTTCTCAGGAAAGGCAGCCCGGCATCCACCAATAATCGCCAGCCTATTACAAACGAAATGATGATGGGCGCGGCAATCGCTGCCACTCCGCGGCCCAGACTCAAGTCCGGGTCAATGTAATAAATCACTGCCAATAGCAGGCAGGCGCCGCCCAATGCCTGCAGAAGTCGTGCAAAAAGGATAGGCCGCCGGCGCACCACGCGAAGATCGTAGAGATCGCAGTAATACAGGGCCAAGTCGCAGGCTGCAATGACGAGCAGGTAACGCGCCAGCGTGTCAGGCTCGCTCAATTGTTGACGAAGGGCCGTAAGGTCGCGGAAGCGCAGCGCGGTCGCGAATAACAATGCGCAGCCGATCAGAGCGCCCTCCGACAAGATCAGAATCAAGGTCTTGCCCGGGATTCTTTGTCCACCAATTCTCATGGATCAAGATGGTAGGCGGAGCAGGATTCGAACCTACGACCTCCCCGCTGTAATCGGGGCGCTCTCCAACTGAGCTATCCGCCTATTCCGCAAGAAACATTCGCAAGTAACAGTCCAAAAGCCAACGGCAGGAATCGGAACAGATAAACACAAGCCAGCACAGCAGATAGCGACATGGCTCGGCCGGCCGGCCGGCTGTTGTCGCTTCTTAGCTTTGCCAGGGCCGACGGTCGCGGTTTTCCGCCCAGGAAAATGGGAACATCTTTTCCGTGCAGGCTGGAAAAACTTGTAGTCTCCTTGCGTAAGAATCGTCTAACTGCATCGGATTTCCACCTTTTGGCCATCTGGCAAGCCGCTTGCATTTCATATTGGGTTTAGCTGGATAAACGATTGCAACCATTGTGCTAGCTACAGGACCAAGAATGGCCGTGTCTGTTCGCGAGGCGAATCTCATCGATGACAGTCCCATTCTGACTGGCCTCGCTAGAAAGTACCTTGCTCCTGATGCTGACGAGAGGCGATTCCAGTGGCTTTATCGGGAAAATCCTTTCGGCGCCGCACGAGCTTGGATTGCTTGCGAAAAGGACCGCAAACCCATTGGCATGGCCGCGATTTTCCCCAGGAAGATGTATTGCGATGGCGCTGTGGTCTCCGCATGTGTTCTGGGCGACCTTTGTATCAGTCCCGAGTACCGGAGTTTGGGGCCGGCGCTGCAACTGCAACGGGCCTGCCTGGCGTGCGCCCGATCGGCCGATTTTGCCCTGGCTTATGATTTCCCAAGTTCAACGATGGCAGGCATTTATCGATACCTGGGGATTGAGCCGGCGGGGAAATCGGTTCGTCAGGTCAAGGCATTGAGGGCCGAAACATTTGCGCGCAGTTTGCACCTGCAACGCATTCCCCGGCCGCTGGCGGCGGCTGTGAATGCCACATTGGTACTGCGGGACTATCAGTCAGCAAAGCCCGCCGGTGTGGACTTCTGCCTGCAAGAAGAACCATGTACGTCGGAATACTCCGCGCTGGCCGACAAGGTGGGCGCATCGTTAGGTACATGTACGATACGCAGCGCGGAATATCTGAACTGGCGTTACCGGCGGCATCCGCAGGTTAAGTATGAGTTTCTGACTGCGCGTCGAGACCAGAAACTGCTGGCGTATTGCACGTTCACAGAGTCGTCGGGAACCGCCACGATCGCAGAACTGTTTGGCAGGGAAAATGACAATGATGTATTGGCGAGCTTATTGCGAAAACTAGCGGCTTTGTTGCGAGCCCGGGGCGTAGCCACCCTCAGCCTCCCGCTGTTGAGCGGCGATCCCCGCAACCAGCTGCTGCGCAAATTTGGATTCTGGGCTCGCGAAGCGGTGCCGGTATTTGTTCTTGGCCGTGAGGCTGGTATATCCAGCTCGCAGATGTTACTGATGCATGGCGACCGGGAGAGTTAGTGAAGGTGAGTGGAGTGATAGAGAACGGAAACCCAACTTCGCGTATCAGAAAGTTTATTCTGCAGACATTCCCGCTTGCACGAAGGCGAAACATAACCGATTCCGCCGATTTGCTGGAGAGTGGCATCATCGATTCCCTTGGCGTTCTGGACCTGGTGACCTTCCTGCAACAAGAGTTCGCGGTGTCGGTCGACGATGACGATCTGACTCCCGACAACTTTAAGAGTATCGAGTGTATGGCTCAGTTTGTGGAGCGAATGCTGGAGCCGCAGTCCCGATCGCTTCAGTGATTTAGGCAATCAGGTATCCCGATGGACTTTCTCATTCACCATATGTTGCGCGGCAGCGCGGAGCGTTATCCGGACAAAGAAGCTCTGCTTCACGGAACGCGGCGGTTGACCTATAGCCAGGTCGCTACTCATTGCACATCGTTCGCTTCCGGACTTCGCGGCGCGGGCGTTGAACGTGGCGATCGCATCGGTATCTATCTCGATCCATCCGTCGAACAGGTGCTCTCCATTTTCTCGGTCTCTCAGGCCGGCGGCGTATATGTTCCCATCAATACCGTCCTGCTACCGGATCAGGTTGCGCATATCGCTCGCGATTGCGGAATGACCGCACTCATCACCACGCCCGACAAGCTGGAGACGCTCGCTCCTGTGCTGCGCGACGTTCCATCACTCCATTTCTTCGTCCTGGCCGGCAAACCGAATGGACACGATTTAAGCGATACGAAAGTAAATTCCAAGTCCGTCCATCGGATGGAGGAAATGCTGAACCTGGCAGCCGAAGTTCCCTGGAAAGATTGGGGAATCTCTTCGGATCTGGCTGCGATCCTTTACACCTCAGGCTCGACCGGCAAGCCCAAAGGCGTCATGCTAAGCCATGCCAACGTGATGGCAGGTAGCACCATCGTCTCGACTTATCTCGAGATTGCCGAGCACGATCGAATTCTCGCTGTCCTGCCTTTCAGCTTCGACGCTGGCATGAATCAGTTGATGACTGCTTTCCAGCACGGCGGAACAATCGTACTGATCAAGTTCGTATTCGCCAAAGAGATCATTACCGCCTTGCTGACGGAGCGCATCACTGGATTAGCCGGCGTGCCGACTGTTTGGTCTCTGCTGGCCAACGGAGGAATTCTCAAGCACCAATTTCCAGACTTGCGCTATATCACCAACACGGGCGGAGCGATGCCCCAAGCCGTTCTCAAAGTACTGCGGCAAGCATTACCAGGGACGAAGATCTTCCTGATGTACGGTCTTACAGAGGCCTTCCGCTCAACCTATCTCCCTCCTGAGGAACTCGATCGCCGCCCAACCTCGATGGGCAAGGCTATCCCCGATACCGAGATCCTCGTGCTGAATGAGATGGGGGGGCGCTGCCGGCCCGGCGAGGTGGGAGAGCTCGTACACCGCGGGCCCACGGTGTCGATGGGGTATTGGGGAAATCCCGAAGCGACCGATCGCGTGCTGAAACCCAATCCGCTACTTCCTGCGGAGTTGGGAAACTGCGAGAAGGTTTGCTACTCCGGCGATCTGGTCAAGATGGACGAAGATGGATTTCTATATTACGTGGGTCGTCGCGATACGATGATCAAATCGTCGGGGTATCGCATTAGTCCCACTGAGGTTGAAGAGATCCTCTTCCAGACTGGCCAGATCCGCCAGGCCGCTGCCATCGGCATCCCCGATGAAGTGCTGGGCCAGACAGTGAAAGCCTTCATCGTCGCTAAAGATGGCGCCCAACTCGATTGCGAAACCATTCAGGCCTACTGCGTTGAGAAGATGCCGCGGCACATGGTTCCCAAGCACCTTGAAATCCTAACGGAGTTGCCGAAGACCTCGAGCGGAAAGGTCGATTACCCGGCGCTTCGTCGCCGCGAAGGTCTCTGACATGCAACTGGCGGCCGGCATCGAAGATTCGTTTCCCAATTCCAATGGCGAACTGCTGGTCGGTGGCGTTGGCGTGAGTAAGCTCGCCGAGGAGTTTGGAACTCCGTTGTTCGTCTATGACCAGTCGGTCATGCGGCGAAAATGGAAGCTGCTGCGCTCCACTTTTCCAAACTTCCAAATTTACTATTCGGTCAAAGCCAATCCGAACCTGAATATTCTGGCCTTCTTCCTGGCACAAGGCGCTGGCTTGGAAATAGCTTCGGCTGGTGAACTCCATCAGGCGCGAGTGGCAGGTTGCACCGCTGATCGTCTGCTGTTCGCTGGCCCGGGAAAAACTCCCGCCGAGATCGAACTGGCTCTCGCCGAAGGCATAGCCGAAATACATGCCGAGTCGATGACCGAATTGCAGCGAATTGCCGCCATCGCCGCGAATCTGGGACGGCGCGCTCCTGTTGCCATCAGGGTCAATCCCGAAGCCGACGCCCAGGGCGGCGCCATGCGCATGGGCGGTAAGCCTGCTCCTTTCGGCATCGACGAAGAGTCCCTGGATTCGGCTTTGGATTTCGCGCTGTCACAGCCTTCCATCGAGTTTCGCGGCATTCATCTGTTTACCGGCACCCAGATTCTCGATGCCCAGGTACTGATCGCCCAATATCGCAAGGGCCTTCAGGTCGCGAGACGAGTTGTCTCACGGATCGGTCGGCCACTCCATAGTCTCGACTTCGGAGGAGGCCTTGGTATTCCCTACTTCCCCAACGATCATCCATTGGACGTAGCGACTCTGCGCGCGGGAATCGTTGATCTCGAAAACGAAACCTCCGCCGATCCCAGCTTTACCGGAACCAGATTCATCATCGAGCCGGGACGCTACCTCATCGCGGAGTCGGGCGTCTATCTGACTCGCGTTCTCGATGTCAAAGTCTCGCGAGGTAAAATGTTCGTAATACTCGATGGCGGGATGAACCACCATCTGGCGGCCTCCGGCAATCTCGGCCAAACCATCAAGCGAAACTTCCCCATCGCAATCGCAAACAAGATGGACAAGTGCGACGAAGAAGCAGTTGAAGTGGTTGGTCCGCTGTGTACTCCGCTCGACACACTCGGACGATCGGTGGAACTGCCGCCCGTCGAGGTTGGGGACCTGATCGCGGTGTTTCAGTCCGGAGCGTATGCGCGCACGGCAAGCCCGCTCGGATTTTTGAGCCATCCCTCGCCGCCGGAAGTTATGGCTGAAGGCGGCCGGGCATGGCCCATCCGCAAGCGTGGCGATGTGGCTGACTACTGTCGCGACACCGAATTCACCGACAGCCTCGCGGCACTCGCCAAGGCGAACGACTGAAAACCGTGACTCCTTACGCGCAACATACCGGCCTTGAGAGCGCCGAGCAGGTGCTAAGCTCCGACGGCGACTCCAAGCGCGCCGGACAGGCTACCCATAACTTTTCGCCGGACGCCGTTCGGGGACGGGTACTGATTGTCGCCTACCATTTTCCCCCGCAGGCCGGCAGCAGCGGATTACTGCGGTCGCTGAAGTTCTGCCGCTACCTTCCTGAGTTCGGATGGCTGCCCACTGTGCTGACGATCAGCCCTCGAGCCTATGAAAGAATCGACACTTCACAGATGGCGGAGGTCCCGTCATTTGTCGAAGTCATCCGAGCATTTGGTCTGGATTCGCGCCGGCATCTGTCTTTGGCGGGACGCTATCTCCGCCCAACCGCGCTTCCCGACCGCTGGGTCACATGGCTCGCCGGAGCCATTCCAGCCGGGCTCTACACCATCCGAAAGCAGAAGATCGATGCCATCTTCACCACTTATCCCATCGCTAGCGCGGTATTGATCGGATATTTCCTGCACATCCTGAGCGGCAAACCATGGATCGTGGACTTTCGCGATTCCATGACGGAGGAAGGTTATCCCGAGGATCCGCTTACCCGCCGCTTTTATCAGTGGATCGAGCGCAAGGCGATCCAACATGGATCGCGTTTTATCTTTACTGCGCCCGCGGCAATTCGCATGTACCTTGCGCGATATCCGCGTCTCGACCCGGAGCGCTGCCTCCTGCTGCCGAACGGTTACGACGAATCTGACTTCGCAAGCTTGATCCCGCCGCGTCCCGTCCCTAACAAACTGCGACTGTTGCACTCCGGCCTGATCTATCCCTGGGAGCGAGATCCGAGCTCATTCTTCCGTGCACTCGCCAGACTGAAGACGGAAGGTCAAATCCGTTCGGAAACGATTTCAATCGATCTGAGAGCGTGCGGCGCGGAAGCCAGGTATCAACAGCAACTCGGGGACCTGGGAATCCAGGACCTGGTTCGCTTACTGCCCGCGCTTCCCTACCGCGAATCGCTGCAAGACGCCGCCGAGGCCGACTGCCTGCTCCTGCTGCAAGCCGCGTGCTGCGATCACCAGATTCCAGCGAAGGCTTACGAATATCTTCGCCTGAATAAGCCAATTCTTGCGCTAACTACGAACGCTGGCGACACGGCCGGTCTCCTAAGGGAAGCTGGGGGCGCGACCATCGTCGATTTGGAAGATGAGAACGCAATTTATTCCTCGCTACCCGGCTTCCTGCGAAGTGTTCGAGACAGAAGTCATCCTCTACCTCATGCCAGCAGCATTTACAGCCGCCGCACTCAAGCCGGGCAACTGGCCGACTGCCTGAGCGGCGTACTAGTCACGACGCCATAAAGACCTCGCGTTCTATCAGCGCGCAACTTCGATCGCGCCGAACGAAGCTCAGAAAACATAAGGGCTTTAGCCTCTGCGGCGAGGAATCGCAGCGACTAAAGCCCCAGTTATCTACCAGCGCGGCACGGCTGAAGGCTGTGCCCTGCTGCACCGGATTTGTCAGAAAGGTGTTAGTTGAAATCCACGATGGTTCGGGGACGCCGTCCAAGCGTGATCTCGCCTTGGTGGTAAATAAGCTCGGCGGGAGTTTGCCGTCCCAGAAAGAGCAGCGGACTCGCAGAGAATCCATAGCTGCCAGATTTCAAAACCGCGATGAGGTCGCCGATTTCGGGCGTTGGGAGATCGACGTCGATGCCCAGCAGATCAGTCGGATTGCAGGATGGACCTGCAATGCTGCACCGTATCTTCTCGGCGCCTGGCCGGGACAAGTTGTGAAGCAGATAGTTTGAGCGGAAAGCGGCCCCAAAACTTCCCGCAGCTGCAAGATGGTGGTGCAGGCCTCCATCGACCATGAAAAATTTCTTGCCTCGTGATTGCTTGCTTCCCACGACTCGCGTGACGTAGATACCAGCATCGGCGGTCAGGAACCGCCCCAGCTCGAAGATAATTTTCTTGCTCCCTGGTGACGACTGAACAAATTTGCGGAGAATGGGAACTAGTTCTGCTGCAAGGGCGTTTAGATCTAACTCGCGGCCTTCTTCCGTGTGAGAAATCCCGAAGCCTCCCCCCAGATTTACGACCTTGCACTCCAGGCCACTGGCTTCAATCCGGCGGGCGATTTCCAGACAGTTCTCTACTCCTGCAACAATACCGGCAGGCTCGAAGCATTGGCTGCCGGCGTAAATGTGTATCCCGAGAAACTCTAGGTAGTCGGCATTGCTGCGAATGTATTCCACAACCGGGTCGAGCTCTTCTTCGTCGACGCCGAACTGCGCCGCCTTGCCGCCCATCTTCATTCCGTACGAGCGATTGACGAGCAGGGGATTGACCCGCACAACAATATTCGCTTTCCGTCCCAGTTCTCGCGAGATGCGGACACAATCAATCAATTCGCGGAGAGACTCTATGCTGATACAACCGACTCCATGTTCTATGGATGTGGTAAGCTCACTGACCGTCTTCGCAGGACCTGCGAAGCTGACAGTCGACATGTCGAATCCAGCCAGGCAAGCTTGTTTTAATTCACCTGCAGACGAAATATCGAGACCGTCCGCAGCATCGCGTAACTTGCGCAAGAGTGCGAGATTCGGGTTGGCTTTAACGGCGTAGTAGACCGCGACCAGCCCTGCGAAAGATTTTCGAACTAAATCAATTCGTCGCGTGATCTCATCGACGTCGTACAAGAAATAAGGGGTGCCGTAACGATCCGCGACCGCGTGCAGATCGCTCAGCGACGTGCCATGCCAGCTTTCTTCGTGCGATTCCATAACGAACCCGGAGCTATCTTGAGGCCGTCGTCGCCGCTGCGACGGTACGCTCGGCAAAGCTAATGCCTTCTACCCAGATTTCATATCTCCGATCAATCAGGATATTTGGTTTGCTGCCCTTGGGCGTTACCAGGCGGACGACGCTCGCTGCCGTATCCTCCGACAGTCCCTGCGACGCACCCCCGGTAAGAATAACTTGCGATAGCTGAGCCAGGTCGCCGCTGGGTAGTCCGGGCCCACGCCCCTGAGCAAAGCGGTCCATCGCGAGAAACAAGCATCCGTGGGCAAGCAGTTCGGGCGAAGGCTGATACTCTCCTTCGCGAAACAGCCGGTAAGTCTCGGTTATATCCTCCGACAAAACTGCGCCCAGAAACTCGTAAAGCCGCGAGTGGCTTCGCAGCTGAAGCAACAAGCTGTCGCGGGAGGCAACAATACCCAAGTCAGTAAAGACGTAACGCCCCACCGAACTACCGCCAGCGGAAACTGATCGAGTTCCGTCTTTGACGATCTCCACCGTGTAGTGCAGATCCGTGGTAGCACCACCGATGTCGAGGAGCAGGCAGGGGGCGATGACGCCAATGCTCGCGCCATTCACAGCGCGCTGGAACCCAAGGCTTACCACTTCGGGAGTAGGCCTTATACCAGAGGACAACTTGCTGCTTAACTCGCTTACTCCTTCTTTGTAAACAAGATCGTCAAGATATGCTCTTCGAATCGTTTCAAGTACAGAGTTATCGGTGCTTACTAGCTTATCGGCAAGTGGATTCTGGACTATCGCGGCAGAAGGAAAGCGGCGGCGAAACACGTCGCCAAGATATTTATTGCCCGCGAAGACCAATGCTCCATGGCGGTATTTGTCGATCTCAAACCGTTCCAACCGCTGCTCCAGAGGCGCTGCGTCGGCGCAATCGATTCCTCCCCCTACCAGGAGAATATCTGTGAAGCTTAAATCTCTTGACTCCTCGTCAAAGCTATGCACAAAAACGGGGTTGGCGCCCGCGAGAAGCACCTGATTACGCAGGGCTGCGCCGCTGAAGTGCTTGGTGAGGCACACAATGCCGACTCGCAATCCGCCATTCGCTGAGGAACAGATACGAATATCTGAGCGGTCTGGCGAGATACCGTGAGAGTCAAGCAATGATTCGACCTGCTTGACAATGCCCGCTTCAAAATCGCGAGCATAAAACCGCTGCGAGACGAGATTACGGTCCTCTCCGACCAGCGCAACCTTTACGACCGTCGAGCCTATATCAACGGCAACGCGCGCGTTCGGCGAAGGCGGCTTCGGATAGAGGCTCACACCATCACCCTTATGTCAGCCAGCATTTGCCGGTAAGTCTTGTCGGTTCGATGCTCCCGCGATTCCAGCAGCTCTTTTTCGAGATACGCGTCCGCACTTGAAATAGGTACGGCGGCAGGTGCTGCAATGCGGATGGAACCATTGCCGTCCCGCACGGACAACAGCCGGTTGGCATTATCAGCATGCGGCGCAAAAGGTATGTCGAGATAACCCAGTTGGAACGCCCGGAAAATAGTTTCCCAGAAAGCTGTGCCGGAAATCGCGAAAATTGCATCCAGAATGCTTTTCGTTTCCGATTCAATCAGCGCGGCTTCGCGTTCAATCATCGGTGAAGTGACGGTTTCGGCAGAACGGAAGGTACGCAGAACATATCGAACTGTGTCGCACGCCTCAGCATTGATTTCTGCACGTGGTAGTCCCAGAGCCTCATCAACAGTTTTCACCACGACCTTGTCAGCGGCAACTATGCTGGAGATGATGGTCGAACAGGCAATGAGCGCAGCCGCCCGTTCGCGTTCCGGTGGGAACTGTCCCATCCACTGATGATAGACGAGATAGCTCTGTACCGATCCAAATCCAAGCTCGTCAAGATAATAACGAGTAAGTTTCTTCAGAACGGCTGCGGTCGCAATATCCTGGATTAGGGACCCAGTCTGTCCGAAACTGACTGCAAACGATGTCACTCCCTGTTCGGCCGCAAGTAAAGCTTCTACGATCTCTATCGCAATTACCAGCGCGGGAGGCACCAGGGTCGCGGTCAGTGGACCGAAGCTCTCGCGATGAATTGGCCGCTCTTCCGTAGAATTGACGGCACAGACACGATCCACATACTGCCAATACAGAAGCGATCGATCCAGCGGGAACCCTTCCGAATAAGGCAGGCAATAGCAGATTGCACCACCCTCAATCTCAGCAATTCCCGAAGCCATCGCAACTTCAGCCAGCAGCCGCGCATCGGGGGTTCCGTGGCGCAGGCTAACCGGTTTTTCAAGTCCACAATACAGTTGCCGAGTCAGCTCATAGCCATGGCTTATTAATGGGTAGCCATTTAAATAGCTCTTTCCTTCTTCCTCACTGCGGTGCAGAAGTTGGGTTGCCGTATCATATTGATTGTGCCGGGTGTAGCTGTCGATGGTGAGAGGGATAAAATCCGCGCCCGCCTGATCTAATTGTTGAGTCAGCTGATATTGCGACTCGAACAGGGGAAAACCGCCACGTGGCTGGATACAGGGATCCGGGCCGCGATTCGCGTAGGCAATACTGGGAAAGCGCCCCCACGGCACTCCCGCCAAGTGATCGCGAACCTCGTCCGGGGAAATTCCCCGAGCCAATGGGTGCGAAAGTACCTGCGACCGGTACTTGTCAATGCTCGGAAGCCTTGCTTCAGCGCTAGGCAGCGCCACGATTCAGATCCTCCTGAAGATCCGCGATAGCAACACCAATGTCGAGTTCCTGATGGTATACGCGATCAAATCCGAACTGCTTGAACCGTCTTACGACCTCCTGCTTGGGACGCTCTCCGACTACAATGTTCCCGCCCACATACAGGAGCACATGCCCCATACCATATTCATGGAACAAGCTTCGAAGGTCGGCGCACCAGTATTCCCCTTCTCCATTCAACGATGAAACAAAAACCGCATCAGCATTGACTTCAAGCGCAGCCTGGCAAAATTCTTCAGGACGGTTGCGAGCCCGCAGGTTAAACACCTGAAATCCGGATTCTTCCAAAGCCAGCTGCATAATCCGGTTGCCAACGATGTGAATATCGTCACCTATGACGCCGATGATCACCCGTCCCCGATAAGCGCTCACCTTCCCACCTCTCACGCGTGAACCGAATTGGACTCGACTGGCGATGCCTGCATGCCGAGTCGCTCGAAAGCAGATTGCTTGATGGTCTTCCGGTCCAGCTTTCCGGCATTGCCGGTAATAGGAAAGCCTTCAAAGTGTATGAGGTAGGCCGGTACCATGTGGCTTGGGAGATGCGTCTTCAGGTACTGCTTTAGGATGTGCTCAGGAATCGGTTGACGAGCTACCGTGGTATAGGCGCATGCTACGTCCTCGCCAATTGCGATGTTAGGCACCGCGAAGGCCACGGCGTCGACGACTTCAGGATGACGAACGACCTCCGCCTCTACTTCAGTAGGACTGACGCGAAAGCCCTTGGTCTTGATCATCTCGTCGCCTCGGGCGACGAAGTATAGATATCCTTCCTCGTCCCGTTTGACTTTGTCCCCGCTGAAAACGAGGGTCTCACCCGGAAATCTGGGATGAGATCGAAATACCCTCGCTGTACTCTCCGCATCGCGCCAGTATCCCTTGGTAACCGTTGCCCCGCGATGCACCAGCTCGCCAACTACGTTCGGGGGACACTCCTCACCCTTCTCGTCTAGCACAAATACCTGACAATCCGGGATAGCTTGGCCGATAGATGTGGGATGGGTATCAATTTTTGTGGGATCCAGATAGGTAGAGCGAAAAGCCTCCGTTAGACCAAACATGGAATAAATCTTAGCTGTCGGAAAGGTCGCCTTAAGGTCGCAGAGCATATCCTCGGACAGCCGCCCACCCGTGGAGCAAACGTATCGTAGAGACGAAAAGTCGCGCGATCCAGTCGCAAGTTTCAGCCGCTTGTCGAACATCTTGGTGATGATCACTGGCATGACCGGTAGTGCGGTAATCTTCTCTTTGGCAAGCAGCACAAATAGATCATTGGGTAGTGCGAGGTTGTGGAGATAGAGCGTCGCTCCCTTTCGAATCGTCTGCCAGATCTGATTCAATCCATAATCGAAATTGAAGGACAGCACACAACAAATCCGGTCTGCTTCACTTGTATCCAGATACGCCGCCACAATATCTGTGCCGTCCGCCAGGTTGCGGTGCGAAATTAAAATGCCCTTTGGCCGGCCGGTCGAACCTGAGGAATAGATGATGGCGGCATTATCGTTGCTGATGCGGTCAAAGAACATCTGCGGCCGGATAAAGCGGCGCATATAAGGAAGGTTCGGCCAGTCGCGATCGAGCTCTCCATGGCCGATAATCAGCCTCGTCATGTCGCCAAACTCCACCACCTCATTCATTCGGTCGGAGTCGGTGATGAGCGCAACCATGCCTGAGTTCTCGATAATGTGGCGGATGTTCGACTGCTTGAGCCGCGGCAAGATGGGAACTACCACCGCATTCGCGAAAAGCACGCCCAGGATGACCGAGACCTGGTCGACCGTTTTCTCCATACAGATTCCAACCCGGTCGCCGGGCGCCACACCGATTCCGCGCAGACATTCGGCCGTCGCGAGCGCCTCCTGATGAAGCTGGGAAAAGGTCGCCGATCGCGCCTCCGAGACAATAGCAACCTTGTCCGGTAAGCGCTCGGCGATATCGCAGAGAAATTGGGGAATTGACCTGGACAACATAGTTCTCCTCGAATGTGACCTTAGCGAGCCCCGCAGAACGTCGCCTAGAACCGGTTCGGCGGAAGCAGGGCGACCAATATGATCAGGATGGCTTTCGCTCCCCAGTTCCGATGGCGGATCTCTTGCTGTCAATCAACGCCATCACTCTCGATAGGCTGGAAAGGTTATCGCGTACCAGGTCCTCGGCTTCGAGCTCGATTCTGAAACGCTCCTGAATAAACATGGCCCACTGCACAATATTGAATGAGTCCAGGATCTGCTTTTCCAGCAGATCCACCTCGGGGGCAAGATCCCCTTTATAACCGGTTTCATCTCTGATGTAGTCAGAAAGAATCTGTAAGTCGCTCATTGAATTAATTCCTGTCAATGGTTAGGACATCGCTTCTCAGCCGGCATGCAATCCAACCAAACGCCGGAGCCTTTGCTGGAAAATGCTGGTAGTGGGACGTAGTCTTAAGCGCGCGCGATCATGCTCTCCGAATGACAAATGCAGATAGGGTGAAACAGTAGAGATCATGAATTCCAGATCCCACGTTCGCAACACAAAGACCCGCCCAACCCGCCGCGCTCCCAGTCGCAGGTGGGCCCTCCGGGATGGAAGATTGAAGCGCGTGAGACGGCTGAATGAGAGCTGCACTCCGCGGCCGCGCAGGAATTGATTGGCTCCGTTCCATATTCCAACAAAGCCCAAACCCATGCGGTGTTCCGGAAAAAGGTAAAGGTCAAAGTCGAATACCGTCTGATTGCCCTCCGGCAAGAGAAACGTGCATCGAACCTCATCCTCCTGGTAAGCATGAAAGCAGAACCAGATGTGTCCGATGAATCGGTTTTCCTGAAATGCGCCGAGGCAGATCGCATTCTGCCGGAAGCGTGACTCCTTGATATCGGGCCGGGCCGGCATCTGCGCGATCTCCGGGGCTCCGGCGACGATTTCACGCATCTCCAAGACTCCGGCAAGACGAGTTGGAAGCAGGGGTTCTTCCGGTATCGGCTGCGCGAGAAGCTCATAAAAATACAACCGGAGATGCGGGGACAATCGTTGCAGAATGCGATCAGCCGCATAGACGAAGCCAGCAAAGAAGCCGAAGTCTTTGAAGGGGCTAAGAAGTCTTGCCAGCATTAACCGTCACCACTCTCCACGATGGTGATTGCACTTAAGGGGCCACCTATGCGGGATTTGGGGGGATAAATCTTTGTTAGCAAACATGGGAGGGCATACCCCTCTCAAAAACCCACACTTTCGCTCGGTTCGCGGCAGAGTCAATTGGCGGGGAGACTAAACTGCCTCCGGCGGGTGCAACCCGTATTGTTTGATCTTGTACAGCAGTGCTTTGTAGCTGATCCTCAACATCGTGGCGGCCTTTTGTCTGTGCCAGTTGGTCTGCTCAAGCGCATGCGCAATTGCCGCAGCTTCGGCCTCATTCTTAACGGAGCGAGCCAAGGACTTCAGTCCGTTGGTGTCGGCAGCGCCGCCGGCAGCCATAAGAGCGGCGCGCATGTCTCCGCCATTGCTTCGCGAATTAATCTGCAGCTCAGAGACCGCCAAGTCCTCATCGCCGAGTACAAGGTAGCGGCGTACGAAGTTTTCAAGTTGGCGTAAATTGCCCGGCCAAGAGTAGCTTAGGCACGCCTGCAATAACCTGGGACTAAACGATCTCGCTGGACTGGAGAATTGAACCGCATTGCGGCTCATGAAATGCTCGAGCAGCAAAGGTATTTCTTTCTTTCGGTCACGCAGGGGCGGGATCTGCATGGTAAATCCGCTGAGGCGGTAGTAGAGATCTTCCCTCAGCATCTTGGACGTAATAGCTTCCTCAATATTGATGTTGGTAGCCGCCAAAACGCGAACGTCCGCTCTGGTTGTCGTTCGGCTACCCAGCCGCGAAAAGCGGTGGTCTTGCAAGAAGTGAAGCAGCTTTGCCTGGAGGGCCGGCGGCATCTCCCCTATTTCGTCGAGCAAAATCGTACCCTGCTCGCACAGCTCGAACTTTCCCGGTTTCGCCTTCGTCGCCCCAGTAAAGGCGCCCGCCTCATAGCCGAACAATTCACTCTCCAGCAGATCCGCTGGCACCGCGGCACAGTTCACCTTCAAGAATGGATGATTGGCGCGGGGGGACAGATGATGAACCAGGAGAGACAGCACTTCCTTTCCCGTACCTGTCTCACCCAGCATCAGGACGGGCATGTCAAACTTAGCAATGAGGGCCGCCTGGGCATAGATGTGTTGCATCGCCGGGCTACCGCAGACGAACATTGCGCCTTCCGACAGTTCAATGACCGCCGGTTTGGAATCGTCGGGTTCGGCTACTGCCAATGCCGGGGGCACAAGATACTGCTGAAGGAGCGCGTCCAACTCCGATCCCTCTACCGACTCCGGCAGGTAATCGAGCGCTCCCAGCCGGACCGCCTGAGTTGCGCTACGGGTATCGTTGCCTTTGCCCAGCATTACTACTTTCAGTTCCGGGTGTAATTCCCGCGCCTTGCGTAGCGCCTCCAACCCGTCGGCGCTGGGCATTCCTACGTCCATCAGGACGAGGTTCGGCACTGGACGCCGCTGGAGCCGCTCCAATGCGTCGTGAGCCGATGTGGCTGTCTCCACCTGATAGGTGTCCTCACGGATGGCGGCAGCTAACTGCCGAAGCATGACGGCTTGGTGGTTAACGACGAGAATCAGCGGAAGAGAGGTAGATCTCACAACTGCAGTGGCCATAGTCTTGCATCCTGCTAGTGATGAGTAGCCATTGGGGAATGGGTTCGAGTGTGAAACGAATAAGCAACAAAGATCACGAAATCATGAAATTTGTCCCAAACAAATTATTTCTCCGCGGGCCCAAAACTGGTATTACACGGGGCCCAGACACTAACAACGCCTGCTCTTCGCTCCTGCCAGGCATCCGGCCCTGTCCATTTGATTTCTGAGTTGCACTACCACTCGGAAGAAACGGACAAAGCTTCGCCCTTGCGACTCACAGAATGAGTCCGGTAAATCAGGGGCTGCAGACTACGTTGTGCGCGGAGAGATAAATGGACGAACCTGATGCTCTCCTACAAAGCGGCGCACGCGAGAGTAGGGGGGCAGCAGCAGCTAAAATTTTTCCTACTGCTGTTATTGATTGTGTAAGCAACGGTAAAGCAGTCGCCTGAGGTTGGCAAGAGTCCAAAGGTAATAGTCGATGAGGTACAAATGACCCACGTATTTGATGGGGTATACTTTTTGACTAACGAATCTGCAATCCTCCCGGAGTGAGATGTTCACGAGAACACAAACCCCGAAACTCTTTACACAAACCCAGATTCGCCAGAAATACTTTTCTGGCCGGTCACTGGTCAAACAGGTTTCCTCCGAGGAGATGCGCTCCTGAATCCCGGGTGCTCGATATTCTGCCAGGATGTGTCTGCCAGCGGCATCGCTCGGGGACCCGTAAATTTATTTCGCACCAAGGTAGGTTTTGGAATGAGTGCCTTGCTCGCTGCACCGCCCTGCCATTCCACGTTACGGCCACAACCCTTCTCTATTCTGGCTAGCAGACGATACAACATTGGGGCCACTAAGTTTTTCTCGGATAACAATCGCCGGGCGCTTTCTTACGCTGGCTGGCCGATATCTTCGCGTCAGAAGGTCGTTGCCACGGCCATCAAGAACGGCCTTGTGTCATCGGGGGACGCGCCAGGATTCCCGATAAGGTGCCAATTGCTTCCAGCCCTATAGAAGTCCAGAATGAGGGTTAAGTTGGAGGCTCTTTTGCAAGCCTTAATAATGGATTGGTTCTAATGGTTGCCGGCCACCCGCGCGGCTTGCAACCCTAAACTTATGCGCATCCTGACCTTCACCAGCCTCTTTCCCAATTCGGTGATGCCGCATTACGCTGTTTTTCTGCTTCAACGGATTTCTCACCTTGCGCAACGCGACGGTAATCATGTCGTGGTGGTGGCCCCCCTTCCTTATGCGCCCAGATTCCTGAGAGGAACGTCGAGAGGATCTGTCGCTCTAGTTCCTAAAGTGGAAACGATTGCTGGATTGCCTGTTTACCATCCTCGCTATCCTTTGGTTCCCGGGATATCGATGCCTTTTCATGGGCTTTTGATGTACAGCGGATGCCTCAGCCTGGTGCGCGCTCTTCATCGCCAGCACCACTTCGACTGCATTGATTCGCACTATATATTTCCTGACGGTTTGGCGGCGGCGCTTATCGGAAAATCATTGGGGGTCCCGGTCACTCTGACCGCTCGCGGAACAGATATCCATACCTTTTCGGACTTCTCGACGATACGTCCCCAGATACGCTGGACGCTGCGACACGCTAACGGGATAGCTGCGGTTTCCGCTTCGCTGGCTCGCATTATGTCCGAGCTTGAGCCTTCGCTCGAGGCAGCCGCGGTGATAGGAAACGGCGTGGACGCAGAGCGCTTTTTCCCCGAGGATCGATTGCTTGCAAGGAAAACCATCGGGATTGAGGCTGACGCCAGTCTGATCGTGAGCGTCGCCGCTCTCAAACAAGTGAAAGGCTGTGATCTATTGGTGCGCGCCGCATCTCTGCTGAAGAAGAGTACCCCGCGGTGCAAGGTTCTGTTTGTGGGAAAGGGGCCGGAGCTGCCGGCCCTTCGCCGGCTGGCTTCCCAACTCGATTGCGCGGATGTTTGCACATTTGTTGGAGCAATCGAAAACGAGCAATTGAGACATTACTATAACGCCGCCGCCGTAAGCTGTCTTGCCAGCCGCAACGAAGGTTGTCCCAACGTGGTGCTCGAGTCACTCGCTTGCGGAACGCCGGTCGTGGGCACTGCGGTAGGTTCGGTGCCTGAGATTCTCAGTCGCCCGGAGCTCGGAATCCTTGTTGATCCGTCACCGGAATCAATTCACCAAGGTCTGCGGCAGGCAATTGAGCGGCAATGGAATCGCGACACGATCGCGGCCTATGGCCGTTCGAGGACCTGGGATCGGGTCGCTGAACGGGTCGAAGACTTTTTACGACGCTCGATCGGCAAGGAGTCCGCGATTCTCCATGGTGCGCTTTCCACCTGATCCCAGCAGTTAACCCGTGGCCGCAATCCTCCGTCGGGGCGACCGACAGTGGCAACTTTCCCCTAATCTTCTGAACGCCAATCTTTCGCGGTAGCCGCTGTTTCTCGCAGTTTATCGGCAGAAGCGGTGGTCGATCCACAACGGAGAACGGCAAGGAGAGGACAGGTAAAATTGAGGTGGGACGCGCCCTTTGCGAGGTGCTGTCGCTAACACCTCAAGGCGCGTCCCCTCGCGTGGAATCCAACTTCTAACGATTGGTGAAATCCCGGTCAGCCGCATTAACCCGCTGTTGAAGCAAGCGGCGACGCTTCAGGTTCCAGAGGCCTGCGAATGCAACCAGTCCAACCGTGAGGTCGACGAGAGCGCCGGGCTCGGGAACTTCGAAAAAGTATTCCTGCGGAGAAGTCGGGTTGAGAGGCGTCAGAATCTCCCAATTGGAGAAGTTCATGCCCCAATAGTTATTGGCTGAGGCAGTGGCCGCGAGCGACATCCACTGCGCCTCTCCCGGAACCATCGGCGTGTTACTGGAGAACAGTGCCCAAATCGCAAACTGCGCACCCGCAATATCGGCGAGAGCCGAGTTGGAGGAGATTTGCGAAGCAATCCATGCGGCTTCGTGGTACTGGGTGGCATTCGCAGTTCCAAAGCGCGTCAGAGCGAGATTGCTGAACGTACTTATCGTGGCGGTCCACTGATCGCCGATGCTCACCGTGTGATTGAAATCGTCACAGATAACGGCAATGGGGGTGGCATTGTTGAGCGAAACATAATAGGGCATGAGGTATTCGCCGTCGGCATAGTTTGAGCCCAAGCCATATACGGCACCACCGGCTCCGGTGAGCTGAACGTTAACACTTGACCCCGCGTGGGCGGCAACAGCCACACTTAGTAAGGTGGCGAGCAACGCGAAACGCAGACACATCCGGGATTTCCAATTTCGAAACATACAATCTCCAGTCGCAGTGGCGACATGCGCTTCTTTTCCAGTCGTCAGATTTGTTTATTGCATTCAGGTAGCCAAAAGATGGTGGGGACCAAGATGGCCTGCAATGAGAGAATTTTTTCTCTATCTGAGGGCCTTTTACTCAACGGAGAAAGCCTTGTGGGGGACGGCTAAGCACCTAATCGGCTGATACTTACATGGCTTTGCCAAGTCGTACGGAACTGCTTTTGATCTCTCGGGCTTTAGAGGAAAGGGGTCGGGTGTCGTGCTCACCCGGACGCAAGCAGATGCAAGCCTTTTCCGAGACAATTGGCATAAGCGTCCACTTTTCTCGATAAAGAGGTGCGTCAGAGACGGAGGTCATTCGAAGACCAAACGGGATATTACCGACGTCACGCGGAAACTCGCCGGCCGGTTTGGCCTTCTCCGGCCGCGAGAAACGCGCTTATAAGATTCTGAGCACTCTGATGCGTTTTTCGCACGAAATCGGAATAAAATTTCCTCTTGGAAACAGGAAGCCCGGGGTTCCGCTGCATGGAATGGAGCATGTGAGCCACCTGTCGAAAGGCGAAAACGGGCCGTTTTTTCGCAGTTTTCCTAAGCCGGGTCCGGTGGCTGGAGGTCGGACCATTGCACTCTGGTTGCACAATTGCAGCGTACTTTCGTGGATAGCTGTGCATCCGCGGTCAGGATCGTTGTGACCAAGGAGAGAACGTCACGAAGCTAGAATTCTCTGACACTTTGGGATCCCAAAAAATCCACCCCCCCCTTCCTTTCCTCAAGGACAGACGAGGATAGACCTCATGCAGGATGGGTCGCCAACGCCGACAAGAGTCATCATCTTCGAAGCTTCGGAGATGGGATGCCAGCTCTTGGCACATGAGCTGGAGCAATCCGTTTATGGAGTTCGAGTAGTCGGGTACCGAAGCACCTCGCCGGAAGTTGACCTTGAGATGGTGCAAGCGGCCGATGTGGCGCTGATCAGCTCGGGCCTGAAAGATGGTCCGCTTTCAGGCTTCAATGTTCTCCGGTCCCTGCGTCCCCACCGGGGAACCCTCCGTTGCGTGATGTTGCTCGATCACGACGATCCGGAACTGGTATTGGAGGCTTTTCGCTGGGGCGCCTCCGGAGTTTTTGTACGAAACGATTCGTGCGAGAGCCTCTGCAAATGCATTCAGCGAGTTCGCGAGGGCCAGGTCTGGGCCAATAATCAGCAAGTGCGTTATTTGATTCAGGCGTTGGGATCGGAGTACCCCCGCACACGAAAATATGCGCAATTGCGCACTGTGCTCACTAAGCGAGAAGAGGACATCGTTCGGCTTGTACTTGAAGGCAAAACAAATCGAGAGATCGCCTTACGTCTGAGCCTGAGCGAACACACGATCAAGAACCATCTTTTCCGGCTCTTTAAGAAGGTCGGAGTTTCCAGCCGCTCCGAACTGATCGCATATTCCCTGCAGCAAGGGCCCGATTCGTCCCAGCCACCCGCCGCTTAGCCGGTGCGCGTAAGGCGCGTATTCCTGTTCGAATTGAGACACCACCTGAAACCGCGAAGGCTTGCGCCCTGTGAGCCAATTCGCTATCGCGAAGCGGAAGCATGAATTTAAAACTGCGGTCGGAGAAAAACCAACTATCTGCGGACCCCGTTGTCTAATTCGACATTGCCCCCAGGGAGTTGATCTAACCAACTGAAAACAGGACAGATATATTTGCGATGGCCAGTCGCTCCCGCAATTGAGGAGGCGCCGCATTTTCTTCGCGGCCGGTTGGCCACATCCGGTCGATCCTGCCAAGCTTTACCAGAATGGGGCGAACCAGCCAGCCGTCCTCGGAAAAGCAACACATAAATACTAGCAATGTTGAGGACAATGAGGTACCCTCTTTCGGCAAGCAACCTAAGATGAACATGAGCTGATTGTCTCCCCTCTCATTGAGCTCGCGGAGTCCTTAGGCTTTGTCTCCAGGCAAATCGCTCCCCAATGACGCAACAATGGCGGATGGACATCAAACATTTGTCGTGGAAGGGTTAATGGAGCATTCAAGGGAAATTACGGCCCACAATCCGATTCGGGTAATGATCTTCGACTCGACGAGGATGGGTTGCCAGCTGCTGTCCCGCATGCTGGAAAGCTCCCCGTACCATGTTCGCGTGATAGCGGCTTCGGAGCACCCTACCGTCAGCCCCGACTTACCCTTGGGAGAAGCCGACATCGCCTTGGTCAGCGTCAATGCGGCCGATGGTCCGGGCAAAAGATTCAAGCTGTTGCGAGAGATTCGCCAGAGCCAGCCGTCGGTTCGCTGCGTTATGTTGCTGGACGAATGCGATCGCGAGCAGGTCATCGAGGCGTTCAGCTCAGGCGTGATGGGAGTCTGCGGCCGTCACGAGTCCTGCGAAGTTTTGTGCAAATGCATCGACCGGGTTTTCCACGGCCAGATTTGGGCCAACAGCGAGCAGTTGCACTATGTACTGGAAACCCTCTGCACTGGCAACCGCGTCCGATTGACCGACGCCCGCGGCAACGGTCTGCTGACGCGACGGGAAGAAGAGATCGTGTACTTGGTAGCTGAGGGGCTCCGAAACAAAGAGATCGCGGAGCAGCTCAAGCTCAGCGAACATACCATAAGGAACTATTTGTTTCGCATCTTCGAAAAGCTTGGCATATCCAGCCGCTCCGAACTTATCCTTTACACCCTCCAGCAACGACGGAAGACTGAATCGTCCTAGGGTCGACGAGCTTCAGCCTGTCGGTTTCCCCCAAGACAAGAAAAATCCCCATCCGAGTCGTGGGCTCGGATGGGGTGAGATTGGAAGGTCCGGAGTCAGTCGCTTTGACTGCAAACGACTGTTAATACGCCATCACCAAGTTAAAGGCATTGACACTGCCAATGCCTGAGCCAAAATCCCATCCCGTGGTTGTGGGATAAGCCGGCTGATAAGCGTTGTTATTCGTTGAAAGCACCCCAACCAAACCGGAAGGCAGGTAGCAGTTGTACTTAGTCCCGCCGCTATGGGCTTGGCAATTCGCATCGATGTCGCCCAGCGTGACGTCGTAGAAGACGCACGAGTTGCCGACACCGTTGCCGAGGGTGGAATTGCAGGATGCATTGCCGCTTGCGCCGTACTCAGTAGCTGCCAGCGCGTAGTAGCGGGGATTCGGATTCCCCTGCAAGCTGCCTTTGTGTTGCACCACCAACGCCTGAATGCCAGCCATGATGGGAGAGGAAACCGAGGTTCCGCCGTAGCCGGGCCAGTTGATCGGCTGCCCAGTGCAAGGAGTCCCGCCATTGTTTATGCCGCTGGGGGTCGTGTCTGAGTAGCAAATCAGGTAATAGTGTCCCCAGAGACCATTGGCGGCCATCAAGGACACGTCGGGTGTGTCGCGAACGTTATCGTTGAGCAAGCCGGCCATTGAGCCCAGGTGCGAGCTCTGGAAAGACGGCTTCGGATATCCGGCGCAAGTACCGCCGGCAACACCGCCGACGGCAGGCGCGCCGGTAGCGCAGGCGCTCGGACCGCCGCTGCCGCCGACTGCCAGATGGAAGCTGGAACTCCCGGTGTTGCAGAAGCCGGTCGAGCCGTAGGTAATTGGCGAGCCGGTTTCAAACTGCGCCAACAGCGTGCCGGCACAGGAATCATTCCATGGCTGCTCCATGATGTAAGACTTGGCGGAGCCATAGAACACGTTATTGCTGGGATTCCAGTAGGTGTTGTTCAGGCCGAGGTAAGTATCGGCAAAGTCCAAACCCCCGACCGAAACATCATATTGCGAAGACATCCAGCCGCTGATGGTGATGCCGTCTCTAGCACAGGATCCCCCGGCACCTCCGGAACAGTTGTTGCCGCCACCGTCGGAGCTGGCCGCATCCTCGTCGCCGGAGGAGACGAAGATACCGATACCCGCCGTTACTGCCTGTTGGAACGTGGTGTTGAACGAAGCGTTAAGAGCCGCGCCGCTCGATTCCTCCGACTCGCCATAGCTCATGCTGATGACGTCCACATTGTCGGAATTCGGGTGGTTGAGGATGTTCTGGATGGCCAGGAGACCGCCAAATCCTCCTCTGGGGCTGGCACACGCTGCATTGATAATGGAAGCACTGGGAGCAGCTGCCGTGGCCCACATGATGTCAATCGCTGCTTCCACGTCGTCGGCATTGATGCCCGAGCCGGCGGGATAGCCGCCACCCGTCCTCGGCGAGGCGCAGGTGTTAGAGATCGTCGTCCCGGGGTTTTCTTCCGCCAGGTTGCCCATCGGGTACCTGCCCAAGCCGAAGGTGTTGCGGAACACAGCCCAATCGCTGGTGACCGGATTGCACGGACCGACTGTGTTCGTGCTATTGCAGTTCCACAGATTGGTGTCTTCCACAACGACAATCTTCATGCCCTGTCCCGAAATACCGGCCGGGTACAGCGGGGCGATGTTGTAGATCTTCTGCAAGTCGTAGGGTACCAGGGGAAATCCGCCGCCCGCGGTGTAATCGGGCCTCTCGTTTCCGGTTCGCGGATCGATATGCGCTTGCTGAATTCTATGATTCATCGCCTTGGGCCGGAAGTTGTTGAGCGACGCAGGACCGACCACCACACCCGCCAGCGCGCTCGGGATCTTGGGATCGCTGGTGTTGGCGGTGTACGTCTCCCCATTGACGAGGTAATAGTGGATGTCCGTGTGGAACGCGTTCTCCACTTGGCTCGCCGTGCCTGAGAAGTCGATGAACATGTGGTTCTGATAAACGTACTCGACTTTCAAGCCATAGCTCTCCAGCCAGCCAGTGACCTGTTCGATGTCGGACTGCGCGACTCCGTATCTCTGGCCCAGTTCCTGCGCGCCAATCCAATGGTGAAAGAGCGGAGACTTAGGATTGTGCTGCGCCTCGATAAACTGCTCCAGCGCCTTCTCCGATTCGGGCGAGCGCTGCAGCAGCAGGAGTAAGTGGTCCATCGGCAGATCGGCGCCAACCGATCCCCGGTCATAGACTGCCGATCTTGTTTCCGGGCGTGTATTGCCCACCAGCGTCGTCAGGCGGGAGTCGTCAACCTTCTGCGTGATCTGCGCACGCCGGGCTTCTGCATTGGAAGCAAGGTTGAGGGTGAAAACGAATGCCAGGACAGCGAACAGAAACGAAATATTACGGAATCTGCCACTCATTAGGCTCTCCTTCCGGAGTTCCCGGCCAGCGTCACGCGCTCCGGGGGTCTTGATCTCACGAGCTCACGCTTCGCGTTCTTGCCGCAAGCACGAATTCGTTGCGGCCTCTACACTTTGGCGACGCCGACCTTCCGGCGCAGCCCTACGAATGCTCCCAGAAGACCCGGTAAGATCAGTAACAGCGCGCCTGGCTCGGGAACCTCGAAAAACAAGTCATCCACGGTTTCGCTGTCCGGCTGGCCGCTGTTGTCGCTAATGGTGAGGTAGGAGATATACCCCCCACTGAGCGTGCTAGCCAGATTGAATTGGGCATTCGAACCAAGGATGGCGGAGCCATTGAAGGTTCCGATCAGCGTCCCGTGGGTGTTGTACGCATTGACGGTAACGCCGTTGGGATCGGCGTACCAACCCGACACGACCTCCATGGGGGTCGAGAAAGTGACAGTAATGGGGTCATTCGGATCATTCGTGATCACCCCATTGCCTGAGTGCGGCGGATAGTCAAAAAAGTCGTAGCCCGGAGCGACCAGTTGCAACGCGTTCGTGAACGTCACGTCACTGGCCGAATACTGGTTGGTGATTTGGGTGTAGCCGGCATACTGTTCGAAGTTGACAGTGAAGCTTTGCGAGCCTGCAAAAGCGAAGGCGGAAAGCCCGATGATGAGGAGTGGCAAAAGCGCTTTCTTCATTGTGGTCCTTTCGCGAATGAAGCGTCCTCTGCGCTAGACGAGGGCAGCTCTTACTCCCGGTGGTATGCACTTCGTTGAGGCTATCCGCAATTTCTTCTCCACCGTTCATAGGGTCGTCCCACGCCGGCAGTAGTAGATAGGTTTTCGCCTGACTATTCCCTGATTTCTTGCTGGAAAATTAATTTTGTGTAGCTTGTCCCGAATCACTTGACAACCGTCGTTAACGTATGCAATGTGTGCAACCCTTTACGTAAAGGCAGGGCAAAAAAGAAAAACAATTATCTGGAAACTTAGCGTCAACCGGCTTCTTTGCGGTTGATTCTTCAGTACTCTATCGACGAAGATTATAATCAGAGTTGTACTACTAGCCTACATTGGAGCTAAAGGGTCGGTGATGGATGATGCGATCTCGTCTTTTCTACGTGTGGGCTGCGACGTTGCTGATTGTCGGTTCAATGTCAACCGCTATGGAAGGAGTTCCTCACTCGCCATTCACCGCCCAGTCCGGCGACGACGTTGTGAATCTGTGGGGTGGCGAACATGTAGAACTGGAACTCACCAGGACGGGAGCAAACCTCGACTTCGATTGCGTCACAGGAACCATTGATCATCCTCTGGTGCTCCCCAACGAAGGAAAGTTTCGGACGACGGGTACCTACACGCGGGAGCGCCCAGGGCCAGTGATCGGGAACGGCAATCAGGCCGCATCAGCTGTCTATTCCGGCACGATCAAGGGTGAATCCATGCACTTGGAGGTCACGCTCGTGAAGGACGAGAAAACGGTTGGGACCTTCGAACTCGTGCATGGCCGCTCGGGACGAGTGATGAAGTGCCGGTGAGGGCTGCGGCTGAGACTGCCCCGTCATAACCGCCGCGACCGCACGGTTTCATGAGCTAGTTTAATTCGGCAGGAGTTCGCGCGTGTGGTAATTCGCCTCGTCCTGGACCGGGCACGCTGGGATCGGTTCCGCTATAGGGTCAATTGGCAGGTGAGGCGATGCCAAAGGCCTGGGCAGTACCCTCTCAGCGGACAGCACGCGCGAAATTAGGCTAGGGCCATAGAAACGCCGCATCCCCACTACTGTTCAAGCCGCAGAATCCACGCACTCGTCGGGTTGGGAACATAAAGATAGATATCCTCGTTCGGATAATACTTAAAGCGACTATAAACTCCAGGCCCAAAAGATGTGGGGGGTACTGGACCATAGCTGGCCGCGAAGCATTGTTGCGGCTGAATCATCTGTTGCTGACCCTGGTAGGTGACTGTGACCGCGTTGTTCGGATCAGGGTTCAACAGATAGACCGTGTCGAATGGCGGAGTGCACCCGCTTCCACTACAGTTCGTGGAGGAAGGAAACAGAGCCATGACACTGCGCTTGGAGTCCCAGGCCATGCCAGCCCAGTATCCGAGGGCGCCTTTGCACGACGTTGTATTGTCCAGGTTGGTCACCATGCAAGTCCTGCCATTGCAGCTGTCGATGTTAATGAGACGCAAGTGGTATCCGCTGTAATTGTCGCCATTCTGCATGACCAGGTAGTGATGAACGGGATCGAGCTCAACATTGACGTTGTAGCCAATGTAGGGGAGATTACTTGCTAAAGTGGTGTAGGTGTCGGTTACGGGATTATAGGCATAGAGGTTGAGGCTCTCATCGAACACCAGATCCGATCCGCTGGTGGGATGATTTACGGTGTAATCATAGACGGCAGCCGTTAACCATGGGTAGGAAGAGTTCTGGAGCCGTGTCCATTTAGCTGGATTCTGGTTCAAATCCAAAGCCCAATTGCTATAAATCGCACCGCTCGGATCGGATGCACCAGCTCCACCCCACGCAAATAGCCGGTTGGATGGTGGGTTATAAACCATACCGGCGTAAATCTCGCGGGCATTGGGAGTAAATCTTGTTCCGTAGCCGCAGGAAGGCTGGTTATGAGTTCCATCCGGCGCGGGCGTCGATTCAAATATCACACCGTTGTAACCTGACTCGGCATAGGGATTGTTCACTAATTGACCAGCGCCATTATGCCAAAGTCCCTGGCCGCAATTGTTGGTACCCCGGCAGGCGCAGTCAGGCGGCACATCGGTATTGATAACGGTCCAGTCTGGATCCGTGACGCGGGCAACCGAGGGACTTGCTCCTTGCAGGTTTAGAACGTACATCTCGTTGCCCTGGTAATTATTGTGGCCTGATGTCCAGAGGAAATAGCGGTCGTTGGTAGTGTCGGCTGCGCCACCTCCGTATGCGACCAATTGTCCGTCTATGCATCCGCCCAGGAAGTCAAACGCGTCCACCGCACCGACCTCGGGGTTGTAATACGTATAGCCGGGACTGACGTTGCAGAAGTTTACTCCACTGCTAAGCTGAACCCACCCGGTACCCGCGGGAAGATTGACCTGCCCTGACGCCGAAACCGTAAGCGTAACCGTTGCTGTCTGGTTACCTTGGCTGCTGGTTGCCGTTACGGTTATCGGATAGCTTCCAAAAGGTGTACCAGCCGGAACATTGATAGTCATGGTCGAGTTGCCGGAGCCAGGGGCGGAAATTGTACCTGGGCTGAAGCTAACCGTTCCTCCGTTGGGAGCGCCGGAAGCCGACAAGCTGACCGCGGCGTTAAAGCTATTTGAGATTGTGGTGGAGACGGTCCCTGTCGCCTGTCCTCCTGGCTGCGCCGTCACGGTGCTCGGCGCCGTCAACCTGAACGCAGGAGAGCCGGCAGCGGTAACAGTGAGGACAACCGTTGCGTGTTGAATAGCTCCGCCACCTTGCGCGGTGATAGTCAGAGGATAGTTCCCCAATG
>JBARGS010000263.1:0-6912 GCA_049798495.1 Candidatus Korobacteraceae bacterium
GGCATGAGCCGATACTTTTCGTATCCGCCTTATTCTCCCTAAGCGCCGCTCTGTTTTCAACTTGCGAAGCCGTCCTGATGACGGACGCCATATGAGAGTCCGCAGGGCGTAACAATCGTAGCCCAGCACGTGAGAGTCTGTGTGAGAACCCTGTCGTCCCTACGGGACTCCGACTAATTTTTCCACTTTACCCAGGACTCCGCTCACCACCCCAATTCGCGCACAATCACCCCAGCAGACGCAAAAGCGGCATCTGCCGGGGACCTCGATAAAAGCGGCGCGAATCGGGGGCCCCGGTTGCGCTTCGTCCTGGGCTAACTGCACTTCCACCCCTTCGGGGTTCCATTTTCGCGGGCTATACTCCACAGCCGAAGATCGAGGTGTGTCCTCGCACAGACTCGTGAGCGCTGGGAACATTTGCAATGCGAATCTCGAGTCCCTTCAGAGCCGACACAAACCCGTGCCGTCCCCACGGTGTCCGTCTCGTAGCTGTGCCGCCGCTCCGCGGCTCTATTATTTTTTCCACTTCACCGCGGGCTCACGCCCGCGGCTAACACAAGTGTCGCCGCTGCGCGGCTGCTTCGATCCCAAATGCGACGGTTTGTTCCACTGCATCGCGCGAATTGCGGCTACGACACAGACACCCACGGGGCGCACATTATTTCTTCGCCGCCTAGGACTCACGACCTGCCCTGAGCGGAGTCGAGGATCCTGGGCTACGATCATGCCGTCCTTCGGAGCTTGCGCCTTCCTGCTCGGCGGATGATTCGAAGTGTATGGGTTACTATAAGCTTGGGTCGACAGCAGTCCCCTCCACTCGCGCTGAAGCGCTCAGTCGGAATGACCGCTCCGACGCTGACAGCTGCAACCACCTTTCGATTTGACCCTATCTCGCACGCAGCCTAACATTACGGCGGGCGGCACCGAGGTTCTCGGCATGGTGGTCGGCGAGACAGTCTCCCACTATCACATCGTCGGCAAACTCGGCGGTGGTGGGATGGGCTTGGTCTACGATGCGGAAGACACGCGTCTGGGCCGGCACGTCGCCCTGAAGTTCATTCCTGAAAACCTGGTCAATGACAAGAAGGCGCTGGACCGCTTCATCCGCGAAGCTCGCGCCGCCTCACAGCTCAACCACCCGGGCATCTGCACCATCTACGACATCGAGGAGATGAACGGCCAGCCCTTCATCGTAATGGAGAAGCTGGAAGGCCTCAGCCTGAAAGACCGCCTGCGTGGCGAGCCGATGGACGTAGAGGAGATCCTCGACATCGGCATCCAGGTGTCGGACGCGCTCGCCGCCTGCCATGCCAAGGGCATCATTCATCGCGACATCAAGCCGGCCAACATCTTCCTGACCAATAGCGGGCAGATCAAGATCCTCGACTTCGGGCTGGTCAAGCTGTCAGGCGACCAGTGGACTGATCCGCTATCGCACGAAGATCCGCTCTCCATAGCGGGCGATATCTTCGGCACCGCCGTCTATATGTCGCCCGAGCAGGCGCGCGGCGAGGAACTCGATCCTCGCACCGATTTGTTCTCGCTCGGCGTGGTGATCTACGAGATGGCCACCGGCAAGAAGCCGTTTGCCGGGAAGAACGCCGTAACCACGCTGGAGGCCGTGCTCAACAGGAAGCCGCTGCCGCCGTTGAAGCTGAACCCCAACCTCCCGCCGCAACTGGAAGGCGTCATCGGCCGAGCGATGGAGAAGAATCGCGGCAATCGCTATCCCGACGCGCTGGCCATGAAGGCCGATCTCCAGTCGCTAAAGCGGGAAACCGATCCCGGCTTGACCACCAGCGGCAGGTTTCGATCGCCGTTTCCCTATCGCATCGGCACCAACACCTTTCAAACCACCAGCCGGATCCAGACCTATCTGCTGCTCGGGGTCAGCGCCGTGCTGGTCATGGTGCTGACCCTGGCGGCAATGTGGTGGTTCAAGCATCGCCAGGCAGCCGCAGCCGGGCCGAAGAACACCATCGCCGTACTGCCGCTGCAGAATGTGAATAACGACATCAGCGTCGACTTCCTGCGCTTCGCACTCGCCGACGAAATCGCCAATGTTCTCACCTACACCCGGACGCTGGATGTGCGCCCTTCTTCGCTTACGCAAAAGTTTGCCGGCAACGACACTGATCCGCAGAAGGTTGGGCGGCAACTGCACGTTGCCACTGTCCTGACCGGACATTTTCTGAAACAGGGCGAGAACCTGCTGGTGACGCTGGAGGCCATCGATGTGCGCGATGATCGCCTGCTGTGGCAGAGCAGCTTCACCGCACCCGCGCAAGATCTGATCGCCTTGCAATCGGACATGGCCGCTCAAATGCGCCAGGGATTGCTTCCAACCTTGGGCATCACGAACGCAGCCGTCGCCGGCGGCACGCGCCCGAAGAATCCCGAGGCTTACGACCTTTATCTGCACGCTCTGGCGCTGCCGCACGATCCTGGCCCGAACAAAGACGCGATTGCCGTGCTGCAGCGCGTCGTGGAAATGGATCCGACCTATGCGCCGGCGTGGGAGGAGTTGGGCCTTCGCGCCTACTACGATGCGACCTACTCCGACGGCGGCGAGACCATGTTCCAGCTTTCCAACAAAGCTTGTGAGCAAGCGCTGAAACTGGATCCCAATCTCATCGTCGCCGCTGGCCAGTTGATCACCAACCGGGTTGAGCGTGGCGAGTTGAGCAAGGCCTATCAGGCGGCGCAGGAGTTGATGAAACGGCATCCGGAGAGCGCCCAGGCGCATTTTGTCATGAGCTATGTCTACCGTTACGCGGGCATGCTGGAGCAGGCCACCAACGAGTGCAACACGGCGCTCGGCCTCGATCCCGGCAACTACGTCTTCCGCTCCTGTGCCTGGCCCTTTATGGAGTTGGGCAAGACCGATCGCGCGGCGGATTTCGTTCGCCTGGACGCCGGCTCGGAATGGGCAGCTTACATTACGCCGTCCCTTCTGCTGCGCGAAGGCAAGATTCCGGAGGCGCGCGAGGCGGTGAAGCACATGCCGGCCGCTCCGCGCTACCATCGCGACCTGCTGGAATCGTGCCTCGATCTGCGCCCGGCGTCGGAGCTGGATCGCATTGCGCACACCGCCGAAACCAGCTTCCCGGCCGATCCCGATCCCGAGACCTGGTACATCGAGGGATCGCTGTTCGCTTACTGCGGCAAGAAGCCGGCAGCTCTCCACCTGCTGCAGAGCGCCATTGAGAATAACTACTGCTCTTATTCCAACCTGCTCACCGACCCGCTGCTGGCCAAGTTGCGCGCCGACCCCGATATCGACAAGCTGCTGACCGCGGCCCACCAGTGCCAGGAGGATGCGGTACAGGCCGGCGGTGGCGCACCCGCTCCTTGAGATTCCACGGAATCGGAAATTCGCCGGAATTGCGAGAAACCTGCCTCTTCCCTGCTTGGGCACTTCGCCATGCAACTCATCATTTTCTACTTGCTTCTGTAATAGGAGGAGTAAAATTCAAGTTAGAAAAGGACTGTAGCTGCGGGCGGGAGGCGCTCCGTCCGTTGAGGCTTGGTATGAATGTCCACATCAGCTACAAGGTTTCCAAAACATCCGACCTCGAAAAGCTAATCAACCAACAAGTGGAAAAACTGGGACGCTACCTGCAGGTGTTTCGGCCTGAGCTGGTACACCTGAAAGGCATCGTCGAAGAGAACCCCGCGCCGCAGGGTTTCGCTGTGTCGTTGAACCTGCGGCTCCCGTCGGGACAATTGGCCGCGCGGGAGAGTAGCTCGACTGCCATCGCGGCTATCAAAGCTGCCTTCGAGGACATCACGGAGCAGGTGAAGAAGCACAAGCAACTGCTCCGCAACCAGCATAAATGGCCGCGACGGCGTGGTCCGGGCCGCGAAATAGTCGGCACCGTGCCTTTCGAGGATACCGTGGCGGCGGTGAAGCCGGAACCCGTATCGTCCGGCGATATCTCCAATTACCTCGACATTAATTTGCCGCGGCTCAAGCGATTCATCGCACGCGAGCTGAATTATCGGGTTGACCAGGGGCAGCTCGCGCCAGGCCAGATCGAGGTCGAGGACGTGGTAGGCGAAGCCATCGCCAACGCGCTCGACGAACAGGAAAAGCCGGAGCGCATAAAGCTGGAACCCTGGGTGCACCGCCTGGCCAAACAGGCGATTGCCAAGCTGGCAGCCGACGGCGAAGATGATGGCCATATCCCGCTGGAGCGCTCCCGTGGCCAGCAGAACGTGCGCGGCAGCGATGAAGCTTTACTGCAATTTCATCAGCCCGACGAAAAGCTGTTTGAGGAAAATGTAATTCCCGATCCCACTGCCAACAATCCGGAAGAGCTGGCGGCGCGGCGGGAGTTAATCAGCCTGATCGAGACGACCCTGCGCGACGCCGGCCGCGACCAGCGGGAAGCGTTCATTCTCTACACCATTGAGGGCTTCACGGCGGAAGAGATTGCCGACATCACTAACCACACGGTGGAGGAGGTGCGCGCGGCGATTCGCCAGGGGCGAGAACATCTGCAACGCGCCTTACCTATCGAAGATTCCCTCAAGGACAAGCTCGTGGAGTATTCCAAGAGCGCCTGATTTCGGGGGCTGCACCGCAGTCCCCGCTACGCATCGAAGCAGAAGAATCCTAAAGACAGGAGAACCGGAATGATCACACGCGATGACATCCGTGAACTCGCTAACTTTCAGTCGCCGGAGGGTTGCGCCGTCACGTTCTACTATCAACCCTCGACGCCTCTCAACAAGTCGCACAAGGAAGAAGTCATCCTGGTGAAAGACCTGATTCGCAATGCCCTTCGTGACGCGGAACGGCACGGCAAGAACGGCAGCACCCGCAGCGATCTGGAACGTATCGGAAGCTTGATCGATCCGCTGCACGGCAGCGCCGGCAAAGGCAAAGCTATTTTCGCTTGCGGCAGTCTGGGATTCTGGCGCGAGTTCGACATTCCCCCCGCGCAATTACCGAAGCCGAAGATCGCTGTCAGCCAGCGCTTCCATCTGAAGCCGCTGGCAGCAGTACTGGATGGCGAGCAGCGCGTCTGTGTGCTGCTGGCCGACCGCACCAAGGCGCGCGTCTTCGAGATGGTGGACGACAAGATCGTCGAGAAGCAAGACTTCATCAACGAGCTCACCCGGCGCGGCAAGAGCGACGGCTATGGTGGCTACGATGCAGGACACGCCGAGCGCAAGGTAATGAATGAAGCCCTGCAGCACTTCAAGCTGGTGGCCGACCGCATCGAGCAGTATTTCGAGCCCGGCGGTTGCGACCGCTTGCTCATTGGCTGCCACGATGAAACGTGGCCCGAGATCGAGCCGCAGCTCCAGTCGCTGGCCAGACAGCGTCTGGTCGGCCATTTCCGCATGGATCCCAAGGTCGCCACTCCCGAGCAGGTGAAGCAGATGGCGCGCGAGCATCTGGCGCAATACGACACACGTGAGAAAGAGAACCTCATCCGCGACGTCATTGGCGAGGCGCATCGCAATGGCCGGGGCGCCATCGGATTGCGCCGCGTGCTGCGCTCGCTGGAAACCGGGGAAGTGCTGACCTTGCTGATCGGCTCCAACTTCCAGGCGCCGGGAGTGAAGTGCTATCACTGCGGCCATATGGATTTGCACACCGGCCCGACGTGCGCGGTATGCGGCAAGCCGAACACCGAGTTGGAGGATATTGGCGACGCCATCGTGGGGCATGCTATCCGCACCGGGGTCGAGCTCGTCTATATCCATGACGACGAGGAGTTCGACAGAATTGGGCGGATTGCCGCCCTGCTGCGCTTTCGCGCTGACCAGAATACAGCCGTGAAGGCCGCTGGCTAGGATCGCGAGAGGTATCACGTCCAAGGCACAGCTGCTGGCTGTGCCTTTGTCATGAGGAGCTCATCTTGAAGAAGGGGTGCGGCTGCCGCAGCACTCCCTTTACGTTTGTCAGGCCGACTGAGGGCTTCAGACCGAGTGGAGAACCTGCCCGGAGCTTGTCGAAGGGGATTTGCGGTGCCCAGATACGGCATCAAACGCCACCGCCCCCTCCTCGTGCTATCCTGCTTCGTTTGTTTGTGAGGACCGCATGAAGTTCACCCGCCGCGATTTTATTGCCACAACCGCTGTTGGATCCGCGTCGCTCGCACTCGATCTGCAAGCGCAGAACAAGTCCGAAACTCCAGTTCCTTCGTCCGCACCGAAGCCCAAGAAGCCCGTCATCATCTGCGCGCACAATGGCTACAACTATCTCGATCGCGGGTATGCCCTGCTGACCAGCGGTGGCGACACCCTCGATGCCGTCATGCAGGTGATTACCGGGCCGGAGGATGATCCCAACGACGACAGCGTCGGACTGGGCGGATTGCCCAATGAGGACGGCGTGGTCGAGCTCGACGCCTGCTGCATGCACGGGCCAACGCGAATGGCCGGCTCGGTCGCCGCGGTGCGCGAGATCAAGAATGTCTCGCTGCTTTCAAAGGCAGTGATGGAGCATACCGGACATGTGATGCTGGTCGGCGCAGGCGCGCAGAAGTTCGGATTCGACATGGGCTTTCCGCGCGAAAACCTGCTCACCGATCGCTCGCGCAAGATCTGGCTGCTGTGGAAGGAAACCATGTCGGACAAAGACTGGTGGGGCCCGGGACTGGCCAGCCCAAAGTACAGGCTGCCCGATCAGAGCAACAACCAGTCCGAACTCTACGACGAGCGAATGCAGAAGATGGAGCAGCTCGCGGCAAGGCTCAGGATCGAGCCAGAATTTCGCGCGGCGGCGATTCATCGTGTGCTGCATCCGCCGACCGGAACCATCAATTGCTCCTCGATTAGCGAGAAGGGCGAGATGTCAGGCGCGACGACGACCAGCGGCCTGGCGTGGAAGCTCGCCGGACGAGCAGGCGACTCGCCGATCATCGGCGCCGGTTGCTATTGCGACCAGGACGTGGG
>JBARGS010000264.1:0-4219 GCA_049798495.1 Candidatus Korobacteraceae bacterium
CAGGTGTATGAACCTGACGGGTCGATCGCGAGTGTACAACGTTCAAAAAGGTTAGCAAGCACGAGAGAGTTTCCGAAGAAGTCGGAGGTCGTGCAGCTCAGGAACGAGTTTATGGCCAAGTTGAATCGAGTAGGGTTCACACCGGAAGCCGGAGTCAGCCTCGTGGAATTCGTGGAGAATGTCTATTTCCCGAGGATTGCAGAGAGGCTGGCTGCGAGTACGGTTAGAGGCTATCGCGAGGCGTGGCGCTGCCATCTCAGGCAACGCGTCGACCGTATCCGCGCACGCGACTTTCGAACGACTGACGGCGAAACCCTGATGCGGGATATTGAGCGTGAACACGGAACCGACCTAGCTCACGCCAGTTATCGCATCATCAAGGTGACACTCTCAGCCATTTTCACGCACGCTAAGAGAGTCGGCGTCGTTGACCACAATCCCATCCACGGTGTCAGTGTTCCGAAAGGGAAAAAACACGGTCGGAAACGATTTGCTTATTCCCTCGAGGAAATCGAGATGCACCTTGATTTGTTTTCTGGCAAGTCGATCACGGTGCATGCTCAGGACGGGGGTGTTTACACTCCCGAGGTTTCCGCGGCCATTGTCCGGGCTCTGATCGCAGTTGCGGCTTTCGCCGGATTGCGTCATGGCGAAATTCGGGGGTTGTGGTGGGAAGACGACGAGGATGACAGGCTTACCATTCGGCGATCAGTATGGCGTACTCAGGTGAAGGATACGAAGACACACGAAGACGAGGAGAATCCGGGGGTGGTTCCCATCATCCGGCCTCTGCGCGTGCTGCTCGACGCCATCCGGCCTGCGAACGCGTACGGCTGGATCTTCCCAAACAGTGTCGGGGGGGCGCTAGACCTCGCCAACATTGCAGAGAGAGTGATCAAGCCTGTCTTTAAGGCCGACGGTCTCGATTGGAAAGGTTGGCACGCTTATCGTCGCGGGCTCGCGACGAACCTGAAAAAGCTAGGCGTGCCCGACACTACCATCCAAGCCATTCTCCGGCATGAAAGCGTCAGCACGACTCAGCGCTTTTACATCAAGACGGCCCGTGAAGACGCCATGGATGCGATGAAAAAGTTCGAGGAAAAACTCGAGTGTGCAGCAGTTGTGCAGCAGATGGTGAACTGATTGTCGGTAAGCTATTGAAAAAATGGAGCCGACGATCGGACTTGAACCGATGACCTGTCGATTACGAATCGACTGCTCTACCAACTGAGCTACGTCGGCTTGCTTTCGATTTTAAATTGCCAGGAGGTTACCGTAAAGGGACGCACGCCCGTGTTTTCCACTGCTTTGCCGGGTTTTGCACTTGCGCTAGAACTGCTATCTCCGGATAATGAGAACAAGCTCAGCTGGCGACTCCGAGCTTACATGAATCGATATTGTCGAGCGGACGTCCTACGGATCCTGCACATCACGGCGCAGCAGCTTGTCGGTTGGCAGCGTGCCGGACTTGTTCCCGTGGCCGAGACGTTCACCTTCTACGACCTCCTTCAGCTCAAAAAAGTGCGCGATCTTCGCGCCAAACGAGTGCGTCCGACGGCCATCCGCGAGTCTTTGCAGGCGATGCAGAAGCAGGTGGCCGGCATGGAGAATCCGCTGCTCGAAGCCAGCGCCTTCAGCTTCGGCTCACGCGTTGCTTACCGGCACGAGGGCCATTCGGTCGAACCGATTGCCGGGCAGTTCGTGATGGACTTCGGGCCGGTCGGCACGGTTCTCTCGACTTCCAAGGTCAAGCCGATCGGCACGTACGATACCGTGTCGGATTGGTTCGCTCGTGGCATCGCGATGGAAGAACATCCCAGCACCCACGACGAAGCCATTCGCAGCTACGAGCAGGTGCTGGAGATTGATCCCGATCATGCCGCCGCGCACATCAACCTGGGCACCATTTACTACAATCGCCAGGATTTCGTGGCCGCCGAGAAACATTACCGGCTCGCGGTCGAAGCTGACTCGCGCTACGCGCTGGCGTATTTCGACTTGGGCAACGTCCTGGACGAAACCGGCCGCGTTCCCGACGCCGTCGCGGCCTACGGCACCGCCATCCAGCTGGCGCCCACCTACGGCGATGCGCACTACAATCTGGCGCTAGCTTATGAGCGGCTGCTCTTGCCTCGCAAAGCGCTGCGTCATTGGAAGATCTACATCAAGCTGGACCGCAGCGGTCCCTGGTCGGTGCATGCCAGGAATCAGATTGCCCGCATCCTCGAAGCCGACCGGCTGAAGGTTGTCTTCCAGCGAGAAACGTAGACGGCCAGTTCAAATTCCTTCACCATCATTCCGGCGGAAGCCGCTTTTCGTATTCACCGTTAACCTTGGCAAAAACCGACCAGAAGGCGTCGGGCTCGCGTCCTGCAAGACGATCGACCAGCACTGCAAGATGAGAGTGCCAGCCGGAAGCAACCGCGAGCATCGCTTTGCGATCGCGCAGACGGCGATGAGTGAGAACCAACAGGACCTTGTCGCCTTGCGGAGTCAATTCGAATGTGACTTCCGACGGTCCTTCCTTGCCGCTTCCCCATGTGAGACCCAGCAGCCTCGGCGGTTCGAAGCGGGTCACGGTGTGTTGCGTGACTTGTCCTTCTTCCTGGTTCTTATACTTCTCGGGAATGGGCGCGGTATTTCGCGACAGGCTCGAATGATGGAACTTCAAATCGAGCGGGGCGCCGACGCGCGGCTCCATCTCGCCCGACGCCAGCCACTTCGCTCGTTTGTCCGGCTCTGTCAGATAGGCCCACACGCGCTCGATCGGTCCGGGCAGCAGCCGTTCGAAGCGGATTGTTCCCGCTTCCAGAACCGCGCCGTAACCGCCGGACGAACCTTCGCACGTACCCGCCAGTCCATCCAGGATCGTGCTCCATCCCTGCTGGGTTCGGTCCGCCCACTCCGCCAGCACGCCTTCGTGCGTCAGCGTGAGATCGCATCCCGCTTGCGCGGGCGCGATGTCGATGCTTACGCGTGTAGACTGCGAAGAATATTTTGGCACCGCAAAGCTGAAGACCAGCCGGCGCGGGGGATCGATTTCAAGATATTCCCCAACGTGATCGACGTCCTCGCCGTCGCGCCGCTCGACGATCACGAACTTGCCACCGACGCGCGCGTCAATTTCGACTCGTGTCATCTGCCCGGACGGTGTAGCGAACAGCCACTTGCAGGCGCTCTCAGGATCGAGCCAGGCGTCGAAAACGCGCTCGGGCGAGGCGTCAAAGTGGCGAGTGATGCGCACCCTGTGCTCGGAATCAACGGTCATCGCAAATTTCCTTTCCGGTTCTGATGCGTTGCAGCAGCCGCATCTTCGGCCTTCAGCAGGGCTTCCAGGGCATCGAGGCGCTTGCTCCAGAAGCGCTCGTAGTAGCGCAGCCACTTGTCTGCGGCGGCGAGTGGCGAAGGTTCCATGCGACAGAGATGCCTTCTGCCTTCGATCCGGCGGCGTACAAGTCCCGCGGACTCCAGTACCCGGACGTGCTTCGACGCGGCGGCAAACGACATGTTGAAGGGGGCGGCAAGGTCGCCGATATTGCGCTCTCCGGAGGCGAGACGGCGCAGCATCGCACGACGGGTGGGATCGGACAATGCGTGGAAGATATGATCGAGCGAGACTGAGTGTTGTGAAACCATCTGGTTGAATATATCGCGCAAGAAAGCGATTGTCAACCATATGGTTTAACAAAAATGTTGACCATCCATTTATCCAAGCCTTTCTCGAATGCAACGCATCCAAAGGATCAGCCGACGCAGGCCAGCTTACCTGCATCCCACTATCCAGACCTGAAATTCAGTGAGGAAGCTTTTGGCGAGACTTGAAAACGGGCGCCGCGTACGGCGGTACAGCCTGAGTGTTGTTCTCCTGGCAGCGATCCTGCTCCTTTCCGTGCCGTGGATGATGGCTGCGCAATCGCCTCAGACGGGAAGCGACGGGATTCTGCCTCACTTGAACGCCGCCATCAGTTGGTATCGTCACGTCGCGAGCCTGGATGTGACCGCCGGCCAGCCCAGCGATGTGCTGTATCTGGATAATGCCCGCAGCGCGGCCACACAGGCGTTGCAGCTTGCCTTCCAGGCCTCGCTGGCGCAAGCGGCGCTGGCCCAGGAACAGTCCGGAAAAAGCAATGGCGCGGGCCCGCAGACTCCCCCCGATCAGCAGCATGGCATCGCGAAGGCACTGGCTGATACGGGCGCTCACATCGCGCAAACGCAGTCG
>JBARGS010000265.1:0-18098 GCA_049798495.1 Candidatus Korobacteraceae bacterium
TGAATGCCCCGACCCAGATCGCCTCGAGGCCTTGAAGGCGATGTTTTTCTCGGTCAATTCAGTGAAAACAGTTGATGCTGAAAAGATCCTGGCTTACCAACTTTTTCAAATCGCAAAACAGCTAACATCTGGCCAGATATTGCTGCTTAAGGCTTGTTACTCACTGGCTAAGGCAAGGACACTCGAAACGATCCAACAGGAAAAACAGACGAACCGAAGTTTTCAGGCTGGCGTTAGACCGACGGACTGGATAAATCCAGTTTTCGAATATCTGGGACATGATGTTTCTTCACTGATCGAGCAGGATGCAGATAGGTTACAGGACCTGCGCCTTCTAGCAAAGCTGTACCCATCCGGCATGGTACCTCCTCAAAACGGGAGGTTGACTGATCTTGGAATGCGGTTTTGCAATAACATCATGGAGTACGACGTCGAACGGCAGACTGGTTCGGAATAAGCAACAAAAATCCTCACCCAAGCAAAATCGGCTTGGGTGGGGCACCCTCAGGTATCTATTGAGTTCCAGCGTTACTGCACCAACACTCCCGTCTCACCATTGCCATTCTCCACGGCCTCCTCCGGCGGAATAACCGATGCGGCTGCCAGCCGGTCGCCTTCTTCCAGATGCAGCAGCCGCACGCCCTGCGCCGAGCGGCCCGACTCGCGGATGTTCTTGCTGTCGATGCGGATGATCTTGCCGAACTGGCTGATCACCATCACTTCCGACAGCTCGTTCACCAGCATGATGGAGACGACTTTGCCATTGCGGCCGGTGGTCTTCACATTGATGACGCCTTTACCGCCGCGTGAGGTCAGGCGATATTCATTCACGTCAGTGCGCTTGCCGTAGCCTTGCTCGGTGACAGACAGGATCAGGTTCGACTCCGCCCCGACATCCTTGGTCTTCTTGCGCTCCTTCGGCGTCACCGCCATGCCCACGATGTAGTCGCCGCGCTCCAGATTCATGCCGCGCACACCGTAGGCCTGCCGTCCCATGGACCGCACATCGTCTTCCTCAAAGCGGATCGCCTTGCCGTCATGGGTGGCCAGGAAGATGATCTGATTGCCGTCGGTGCAGTTGGCAGCCACGAGTTCATCTTCGCTCTCTATGCCAATGGCATTGATGCCGATCGAGCGCACGTTGCTGAAGTCCTTCAGCGCCGTCTTCTTCACCGTGCCGCTGCGGGTGGCGAAGAAGACAAACTTGCCTTCCTCTTCCAGATCTCGCACCGTCAGCAGCGCGCGCACGTTCTCTCCCGGCTGCAAGGAAACCAGGTTGGCGATGGCTTTGCCCTTGCCCGCCGCGCTCAGCTCGGGCACTTCGTACACTTTAAGCCAGTACACGCGTCCCTTGTTGGTGAAGACCAGGATGTAATCGTGCGTGGAGGCGACGAACAGACGCTCGACGAAATCTTCTTCGCGCGTGCTCATGCCTTTGCGCCCGGTGCCTCCGCGGCGCTGCTGGCGATAGGTCGAGATCGGCGTGCGCTTCAGGTAACCGGAATGGCTGAGGGTCACCGCAACCTGCTCGTCGGCAATCAGATCTTCCAGGCTCAGCTCGGCGGCTTCGTCCTGGATGATGGTGCGGCGCTCGTCCCCGTACTTCTTCTTGATCTCTTCCAACTCCTTGATGATCACACTACGCAGTTTTTTCTCGCTACCCAGAATCGATTCGTACTCGGCAATGCGTCCGCGAACCTCCGCCAGCTCTTTCACGATCTCGTCGATCGACAACCGCGTCAGGCGATGCAACTGCAATTCAAGGATGGCGTCAGCTTGCACTGCGTCGAAGGGACGCGTGAGCGTAGTCGGCACCAGGCCCTTGAGCGTCGCCTGCTTGTTCTGTGTTCCCTTCCCTTCCGAGACGGTCACTGTCTTGCCAGAAAAGTACTCAACCAAGTTCGTCCGCGCTTCGGCGCGATTCTCGCTGCCGCGAATGATACGGATGACATCGTCAACCCGGTCCAGCGCAACCTGGTAGCCCTCTAAAACATGTTCGCGCTCGCGCGCCTTCATCAGCAGGTAGGCAGTGCGCCGCCGCACGACGTCGATGCGATGATCGACGAAGTGCTGGACAGCCTGCACCAGGCCCATCTCTTTCGGCTGGCCGTTGACCACAGCCAGAAAGATCATGCTGAAGCTTTCCTGCATCGAGGTGTGCTTGAAGAGCTGGTTGAGCACGATTTGCGGCTCGCAACCCCGCTTCAACTCGATGACGATGCGCATGCCGTCGCGGTCGCTCTCGTCGCGCACGTCGCTGATCTCGTCGATCACCTTGTTGTTGACCAACTCGGCGATATGTTTGATCAGGTTCGATTTGTTCACCTGGTAAGGAATTTCGGTGACGATGATCGCGTCTTTGTCCTTGGTGACGTGCTCGATGGCAGCCTTGGCGCGCATCATGAAGCGGCCGCGTCCGGTGCGATAGGCCTCGGCGATACCACTGCGTCCGTGAATGAATCCGCCGGTCGGGAAGTCCGGACCCTGAACATGCTTCAGCATGTCAGCCAGCGTGGCGTGTGGATTGTTCACCAGGGTGATGCAGGCATCGACAATCTCGGTCAGGTTGTGCGGCGGGATGTTGGTAGCCATGCCGACCGCAATGCCGTTCGACCCGTTCACCAGCAGATTTGGAATTCTGGT
Organism: Candidatus Korobacteraceae bacterium; assembly: GCA_049798495.1. Taxonomy (GTDB): domain Bacteria; phylum Acidobacteriota; class Terriglobia; order Terriglobales; family Acidobacteriaceae; genus Bog-257. The sequence goes on from JBARGS010000265.1 coordinate 2,644, forward strand.
CGGCAGCACCACCGGCTCGACGGTGGTGTCGTCAAAGTTGGCCACGAAGTCGACGGTGTCCTTGTCGATGTCGGCCAGCAACTCTTCCGCAATCTCCGTCAGGCGCGATTCGGTGTACCGGTAGGCCGCCGGAGGATCGCCGTCGACCGAGCCAAAGTTGCCCTGGCCATCGATCAGCGGATAGCGCAGGCTCCAGGGCTGAGCCAGGCGCACCATGGCGTCGTATACGGCACTGTCGCCGTGCGGGTGATACTTCTTCAAACATTCGCCGACAACGCCGGCGCACTTCATGTGCTTGCGGTTGTGCAGCACGCCCATGTCGTGCATGGCATAAAGAATGCGGCGATGCACCGGCTTCAGACCGTCACGCACGTCGGGCAACGCGCGGCCGATAATCACCGACATCGAATAGTCGAGATACGAACGGCGCATCTCGTCTTCAATGTTGACCGGCTGTACGTTGGCGGCGCCGGGGCCGATGTTGTCGAGTGGTAATTGCTGGTTGGGATCGTCTGCCATGCTCAGTTTTCAGCCGTCAGCTCTCAGCCTTCAGCTTGTCCCTTCTTTAAAACTTCTGCGCGGCCAAATCGGGGATTTTAGGACCGCCTTATATTCCAAAATGCAAGCGCAATTCCGACCTCGCGAATCTTCGCAGAATCGCATGCAAGTTATTGCAAAATCAGGAGATTACCCTTGTGGTGAACACCTACGATTATAACATGAGGAGTGGACTTTTAGCCCTGATTTTGATGGTGTTTCCCCTCCGATCCGCCGACAGGAATGTTGGCTTGCGAAGACGAGGGGAATCCGCGAAAAAGTATCTTACTGCGTCAAAGCCGCAATCTTGGCTGGAGGCGTCGCGGTCTGATCCGGCGTCGTGCTCTGCGGAGCCGCCGAGTTCTTCTTGGCCGCCGGCGTAGCCGGCACCTTGAACTCGAGGCCGCGATCGTCGTTGGCCTTCATGGTAGCCGGTACATCGAGATCGGCAAGCGCAATCTTCTTGCTGCCCTTGTCGAAGACGTAAACGCTGTCGCCCATGATGGCGTAGTTGGTCACTTCCTGCTGATGCCCGTTACGGAAGACCAGCACGGTGGGCTCGCCCGGCGTAACATCCTGCTGGGGAGCCGGAGCAAAGGGTACCGTCGGTGCTGGAGGAGCGTAAGCCTCGGGATCGGGCGGGTAGTTCGAGCCGTACGGCTTGGCTGGCGGCTGTTCCGCCACGATGTGCAGACTGGGATCGGACGGGTTGAGCGGAGGACCGGAATACAGATCGGGACCTGCGCCAGCTCCTACGTAGTCGTAACCGTAGGCGGAATCGTCGGCTGGGTAGTAGTACGGAATGGCATAGGCCCAGCCACCGTAGCGAGAGCCTCTGCTTCCATAATGACCATTGAAGGAACCGTTGTGGAAATGGATGTTGTAGTTCGGGATCGAAGTCACACTGGGCAGGGCGTTCGGCGTGTGCCGGCCGGCCAATGAGGTGACACTCGGAGGAGGAGCTAAGGCGTGTCCGCCAATGTGAGTCGTCGTTGGGGGACCGCCGGAAATCTGTGCGCTCGAAACCAGAGCGGTTGCGAGAAGCAGGGCAAGAATTACCGCCAGCCTGTGAACTTGTTTCTTGTTCTGCCCTGACGTTACGAATTGGCTTGCGCCCCGCATGGCCCCTTCAGTTTATTCCAACCCGTTAGATGCTGCAAAGTTCTTATCGGCTTCGGGAAGTTAAGTTGAGCAGCCCATAAACGTCGATCATGGCGTTGGCAATTAGCACGCCAAAAACCACGGCGTTGGCGCCCAGAGCGTACTGGCCCTCCAGCAGATCGGCGGAGATACCGGCCATGAACAGAATCAGAAAGGGGAGCGATAAGAACAGAAAAGTGTATGCGGAAAAGGGCATTCGCAGCGCCAAGGTGAACACCAGCACACCGACAATCAATGGCGCTGCCGTTCCGAAAAAGCGCGTCCGCTTCCAGACAAGGAAGGTGATCAGGCTGACGGCCATCAATAGCACCAGGCCCAGCCCGTTCTGCAGAAAAAAGTCTCGCAGCAGCGATCCGGTGCCGGGCTGAACCAGCTTGTGAGAACCGAATTCCAGCCAATGGGCGCCAATCAACGCCTTGGCAAATACGACGGGACGAAAGCGGTATAGGACCGAGAGAAAAATCAGGGCGGCGGCACACGCTGCGGCGAAGATGGCCAGTGCGGCGCCCGGTCGCACGTGGCCCACCCACAACATGAAGAGCAGCGCGGGCAGCAGAAGGATCCAGAAGGAAAATTGCGCTCCCACGCAGATCGCGATGGAGAGCCCGAGCAACAGAATGCGCCGCCAGTTCCACAACACAACTTCGCGCGGAGCATACAAGGTGTGCGCCACGGCGATGCTGGTGAAGATCAGCCCGAAGCCTCCCCAGGCGCCGACAATCGCCGGGCCAACCTGGCTGGCGGAGCCAACCGTGAGCGGCGAGAAGCAGTAGAGGCCGAGCGCGACATAGCCGCCAATATTGCCGTACAAACGGCGCGCGACATACCAGACCGACGCTCCCAGCAGCAATCCGATCAACACGAACGGCAGACGCATCACAAAGCGGTAGTGGATAAGCCGCTCGACATGCTTTTCCGCGCCGCTGACCCGAGCCGCACCGCCGGCCAGAAGCGGAACCAGGGCCGTACGATCCGCGGTATTGGCGCTGGCATAGCCTTCCATGTGAAGCAGGCCGGCCTCGACGTAGAGGGCTTCCAGCGCCGACAACGGCTGATGGGCGGAAAACCATACACATTGGCAGGCGAAAGCCAGGAGCAGAAGCAGTGCGACCAGTTGCGGAGTACTGATGCGTGAGTGCAGGGCGGAAAAGGACATGAGCTTTTGTTGTAACACGGGGGGTGAGTGAAAAGGAAAAGGCACAACAAGGATTTTGAATGGCCTGTAGATCAGGCCTCAGCAGAGGAAGCAATCATCAGCGGAGGGAGCAATCATCGCGACAACACGCTCTTAGGTTTGGGCACGACTGGCTGGAGCGCAGCCAGATCTTGCGGGTGCGCTTTCTCCTTTTTCTTCAGATCCTCAAAAATCTTCACCAATTCGAAATTCAGTTTCGCTGCGTAGGCTTCACGGGCAGCCCGGACCTCGTCCACAATTTCATCATGCCACTTCACGGTTAACTCCCCATAAGCTCTTCGGGCGTGCAAATAATCGGAAGATTCCAACCTCGCCCTCCAACGACCGGCAGCAGCGCTCGCTGGATCTCAGCATTTGCAATATGCCGGCAGTTCCAGGTGAGCAAGTATTCACAAGCATACGCGGTGGCGACGGCAATGTGAATCGCGTCGCCTGCGGCCTTACCAGGGATGACACCTTCCATTATCAGAGCGCTGGCCAGGTCAAGAATCTCGGTTGTCAGCGGCAGGACACGAACGCCGACAAGAGCCTCGCCGCGTTTGGCAGCGAAAATGACGTCGCCAGCACGGCACTCCTCCAAAACCAACTCCGAAACATATAACTCAAAGGCTGCTCTTCGAACCTCCCACCATTCACGAGTCAGTTGTTGATGGGCGGCAACCAGGGGATCACGACTGGGCCTTGCAACCAGGTAACTCGGAATCGTCGTCTCGATATAAACTTTCGCGTTCACTTATCGACCAACTGGCGACATCGAAGAAATTCCATACATCAAATATCCAGGTTCTTCACGTCCAGCGCATTGTCTTCGATGAACTTGCGGCGCGCCTCGACGTCTTCGCCCATTAGTGTGGTGAAGATCGTCTCCGTTTCCGTCAGGTCTTCCAACCTGACCGAGAGCAGGGTTCGCCGCTCGGGATCCATGGTCGTCTCCCAGAGCTGCTGCGAGCTCATCTCGCCCAGTCCTTTGTAGCGTTGGATGGTGTAATCCTTGCGGCCCTCGTTAAGCACATAGTCGAACAGCTCGCGCGGCGAACCTTTCTCCACGACTTCGGCTTCGCTCTTGCGTTTCGAAGCGCGCGGGCTCTTCTGCTCGGCTTTCTCCTGATCGGCGCGCTCGGCGTCGCTCAGCTCTTCCTTGCCGTTCGTGCCAGCTTCCTTCTTCACCGCCTCGATGTAGTACGGGGGCTGCATGTACTGCTCGATCTGCTTGTACTTCGACATCATCTGGCGATACTCCGGCGTCGAAGCCAGCTCCCAGTTGATAACATGCTCGGCGCCCTGCGAGTTGACGAAGCGCAGCTCCCACAGGCTATGCTCTTCTTCGAAGCGCGGCGGACCAACCTCTTTAATGCCTCGATCCTTCGCAATGGCCTTCAGCGCCTTCTCCAGCGCTGTTATCTTCTGTGGCGGCTTCGTGCTATCGCCCTCGAAGTCGGCGCGCTTGGCCAGGTCGGCCTTGGGCAGCAGTTCGGTGATCTTCTCGTCGCGGATGCGCTTGTCGACTTTATCGAAGAAGCCGATAAAGTCGTTGAGCGTGGTCATGAACTTAGTCAGGGGTGCGCCGTCCAGTGCGGCCGCGCCTTCGCCATAGCGAACGACGATGCCGTCGGCCGCGCGCTTCACCATCACTTTCACGAACTCGGCGTCGTTCTTGATGTACTGCTCAAACTTGCCCTTCTTAATGCGATAGAGCGGCGGCTGCGCAATGTATACGTTGCCGCGTTTGATCAGCTCCTGCATGTGGCGGAAGAAGAACGTGAGCAGCAGAGTGCGGATGTGCGAGCCGTCCACGTCGGCGTCCGTCATCAGGATGATCTTGCCGTAGCGCAGCTTCGCGACATCGAAGTCGTCCTTGCCGATGCCCGTGCCCAGCGCGGTAATCATGGCACGAATTTCTTCGTGGCCCAGCATCTTGTCGTAACGCGCCTTCTCGACGTTCAGGATTTTGCCCTTCAGCGGAAGGATGGCCTGGAAGCGGCGATCGCGTCCCTGCTTGGCGGTGCCGCCGGCGCTCTCGCCCTCGACCAGGTACACCTCGCAGCGCTCGGGCTGGCGTTCAGAGCAGTCGGCCAGCTTGCCCGGCAGGCCTCCACCATCCAGCGCACCTTTACGACGCGTAAGATCGCGAGCCTTGCGCGCCGCTTCACGGGCGCGAGCCGCCTCAATCGCTTTGTTGATAATCTTCTTCGCGACCGGCGGGTTCTGATCGAAGAATGCGCCCAGGCGCTCGTTGACGAACGCCTGCACGATTCCGGCGATGTCGGAGTTGAGCTTGCCCTTGGTCTGGCCTTCGAACTGCGGCTGCGACAGCTTCACGCTGACCACCGCAACCAAACCCTCTCGGACGTCATCACCGGTTAGGTTTTCCTTCACGTCCTTGAACAGTCCGAGTTGCTGGCCGGCGTAGTTGATGGTGCGCGTCAGCGAAGTGCGGAAGCCCGATAGATGCGAGCCGCCGTCGACGGTGTTGATGTTGTTGGCGAAGCTGAACACCGTCTCCGAGTAGCCGTCGTTGTACTGCAGCGCGATCTCCATCGCCACGTCATCGCGTTCGGCTTCCATGTAGATCGGCTTGTCGTGCAAGGTGCTCTTGCCGCGGTTCAGGTGCTTGATGAACTCGGCGATGCCGCCGTTGTACTTGAACTCCGTCTTCTTGGGCTCGCCGGTCTTGGGATCGGTGGTGCGCTCGTCGGTGAGCGTGATGAGCAGGCCCTTGTTGAGGAAGGCCAACTCGCGCAGCCGCTGCGCCAGCGTGTCGTAGTTGTACTCAGTGGCGGTGAAGATTTCCTTGTCGGGAACGAAGTGGACTTTCGTCCCACGCTTCTTGGTCGTGCCCGTCTTCTTCAGCTTCGAGGTCGGTTCGCCTTTGGAGTACGTTTGCTCCCACACCGAGCCGTCGCGCCAGATCTCGAGTTCCAGCAGATGACTGAGCGCGTTGACGCAAGAGACGCCCACACCGTGCAATCCGCCGGAAACTTTGTAGGTCGAGCTGTCGAACTTCCCGCCCGCGTGCAGCATGGTCATCACGACCTGCGCCGCAGGCAGACGCTCGCCGTCTACATCCATCTCGTCAACCGGAATACCGCGGCCGTTATCGACTACTACGACGGAGTCATCAATCTGGATGGTGACGTCGATGCGATCGGCGAACCCGGCAAGCGCTTCGTCAACCGAGTTGTCGACCACTTCGTACACAAGGTGATGCAATCCCATCTCGCCGGTCGAGCCGATGTACATGGCGGGGCGCTTGCGCACCGCTTCCATGCCGCCCAGGACCTTGATGGAATCGGCGTTGTAGTCTCCATCGGACTTGCCGTTGCCGTTCTTCCCATTGTTCGCGGGAAGTTTTTCGTTCTCAATTTCGAGTGGTTTATTTTGAGAAGCCGCCGAAGCGGCTGCTTGAGAATCTTTCGAGGCCATCCTGCTCCATTCGATCGGCAACCGTCATCGCGAGTGTTTGCCGTTGTATGCCAAGGTCGCGGCATGAGCCGGGGAGTGACGCCTTCTGCACCCCGTATCTACTAGAAATTTCAATGGCTTAAGCGCCTTCGCGACCTGTATTCATTTTACCATAGAACAGACCCTTTTTCGACCCTCCAAATCCGCCATAACCCATTACATTTCAATAGCTTACAGTAACGATCGCGATATCCACAGCAGGTAGCGCACAACTCCGGGCAGAAGCACGGGAATCTTACTGGATGCAGTTGCATTCCAGTAACAATTGCGGGCATGGCCAAGCTCAAAGACAAGATTGAAAACGCGCTGAATGAAACGCGAATCCTGGTACTTGGGATTCAGATTCTGATCGGCTTCGGTTTCCGGACCTTCTTCGAGCCGGGCTATTCCAGGATGGCTCATTGTGCGCAGCAAGTGCAACTAGCGGCGCTTGGATTGATGCTGGTTGGTCTCGGCATTTTGCTGCTGCCGGCAGCCTACCATCGCATCGTGCTGCATGGACGTAACACTGGAGAGCTGCATCGCCTGGCGACGGCGACCGTTTCGACCGGGCTGCTGCCGTTCGCGTTGGCCATGGGTTTGAGTTTCTTTCTCGGCGCGCGCTGGGTCTTGGACAACACGCGCGCCGGAGTTTTGGCGGGCATCATATTGCTAGCAGCGCTCGCCTGCTGGTACGGATGGGAGCTCGTGGCGCGCAGTCGAAGGCGCCACCGTGTGAGCATCTACGACCTGATCGATCCGCTACGGGAGATGGATGTGAAGGAAGAGCAGGAAACCGATCTTGCGACCCGCGTAAAGCAGGTGCTGATCGAGTGCCGCGTAGTACTGCCGGGCGCGCAGGCGCTGTTGGGCTTTCAACTGATCATCATGTGGATGACCGCGTTCTACCAGATTCCGCAGACATGGAAGCTGCTGCATCTGGCCAGCTTGATATCGACCGCGCTGTGTACCATCCTGCTGATCACGCCAGCTGCTTACCACCGCATCGTCGAGCAGGGCGAAGACAGCGAAATGCTGCACCACATCACCGCACGAGCGCTCCTCTCTGCGATGGTATTTCTTGCGCTTGGCACCTGCGGTGATTTCTATGTGGTGTCGCGCATGACGGGAATCAGCATGGCATGGAGTACCGCGCTTGCTTCAGCGCTGCTGGTTTTCTTTCTAGGCACGTGGTTCGGTTACACAATGTGGAAGAAATATCGGAAGCACGATCGCGCCCTTACCCGATCGCACCTTGAGCACCATAAGGCTGCGTAACGACTAACCCACGGGCTGCGTGCAGAAGGCACAGCGGTGCGCAGCTATGGGAATATCGCTCTGGCATTCGGGACACTTCTTCTTGTCGGGTAGCGCCTGCTTCTCGAAGCGTTTCATCAGATGGTTGACCGGCAACACCACAAAGTAATACACAGCAGCGGCGATCAGGATGAACGAGATCACCGCGTTGGTGAAATCGCCATAGAGGAACTTTGCCCCATGCAACTCGAAGGAGAAACCTGAGAAGTCCGGCTTTTTGACGAGCGCCGCGATGATAGGCGTGAGCAGATCCTTTACAAATGCAGTAACAACGGTTCCAAAAGCTGCGCCGATGACCACGCCCACCGCCAAGTCGACTACATTGCCGCGCAGAACGAACTCGCGAAAGCCCTTGAACATACCAACCTCCTCCGCATCGAGATGGCAAAGCCGAGTTGAACCGGCGTTTCCGCCACGCTCGCGAGCAGTATCGTCGTTTACGTTGGCAGTCTGCAACTCGAAATTGATTGCCGCCGCCACGCGTCTGGAAAGAAAAAATGGGCGGATCGCTCCGCCCACATCGCCGCAAAATCACCGTCGCTGGTTACGCCTTGCCCAGCAACTGCCGCAACACGTACTGCAAAATTCCGCCGTGTTTGTAGTACAAAACCTCCTGCGGCGTATCGATGCGCACGGTCGCGTGAAACTCCAGCACGACGCCGTCCGGTTTCTTCGCGCGGACCTTCACCGTTTTGCCGGGAGCGAAGTTCTCCAGCACATCGGTCAGTCCGATGATGTCGAAGGTCTCTTCGCCGGTGAGTCCGCTGGTTTCAGCGCTTTCCTCGTGCAGGAACTGCAACGGCAGAATGCCCATGCCCACCAGGTTCGAGCGGTGAATGCGCTCGAAGCTCTCGGCCAGCGCGGCGCGCACGCCAAGCAACCTGGGACCCTTCGCCGCCCAGTCGCGCGACGAGCCTGACCCGTACTCCCTGCCCGCCAGCACAACGAGCGGTGTTCCGGCGGCGCGGTACTTTTCCGACGCGTCGAAGATTGACATCTCTTCGCCATCGGGCAGGTGCCGTGTGAAGGCGCCCTCGCGATGCGGCGTGAGCTTGTTGCGCAAACGCACATTGGCAAACGTTCCGCGCATCATCACTTCGTGATTGCCGCGTCGTGATCCGTATGAGTTGAAATCTAACGGCTTCACCCCGTGCTCCACGAGGTATTGCCCAGCCGGGCTGTTGTGCTTGATCGAGCCCGCCGGCGAGATGTGGTCGGTGGTGACGCTGTTGCCGAGATAACACAGCACGCGCGCGCCCGCGATGTCCTTCACCGCGGCGGGCAGCGGCGGCATATTCTCGAAGTACGGCGGATTCTTCACGTAGGTCGATTGCTCCTCCCACGCGAAGGTCTCGCCCTCAGGCACGCTAAGCCCGCGCCAGCGCTCGTCGCCCTTGAAAACATCGCTATAGGCCTTCTGGAACAAGTCGCCCGTGATGTATTTGCGCAGCACCTCGTCGACTTCCTTCGCGGTCGGCCAGATATCTTTCAGGAACACCGGCTGCCGCTTGCCGTTCTTCACATAGCCAAGCGGCTCTTTGTACATGTCGAGGTCGATGCGGCCCGCCAGCGCATAGGCCACAACCAGCGGCGGCGACATCAGATAATTAGCCCGCACCTCGGAGTTGATGCGGCCTTCGAAGTTACGATTGCCGCTGAGCACCGAAGCGACGACGAGATCTTTGTCCATCACGACGTTCGATACTTCCTGCGGCAGGGGTCCCGAGTTCCCGATGCAAGTCGTGCAGCCGTAGCCGACAACGTTGAACTTCAGCTTTTCGAGATAGGGCATCAGGCCCGAGCGCGTGAGGTATTCGGTCACTACCATCGATCCGGGCGCCAGCGACGTCTTCACCCAAGGCGGCACCGAGAGTCCCTTGTCGACCGCCTTCTTCGCTAGCAGACCTGCCGCAACCATCACCGACGGATTCGAGGTGTTGGTGCAACTGGTGATGGCTGCAATCACCACGCTTCCGTGGCTCAGCGCCTTGTCCAGCTTGACGTGCTCCTGCACGACGTCCTGCTGCGAATCCACTCCGGCGGGATGACCACCCTCGCCTTCCCAGCGCTCCTCCTGTTTGGGAGGAACGTGTTGACCGGGCTTGAGCAGGCTGGGCAGCGCCTCCGCGAAAGACTTGGCGGCGCTGGACAATGCAACACGATCTTGCGGACGCTTCGGCCCGGCAATGCTGGGCTCCACAGTAGAAAGATCGAGCTCGACCACATCCGAGTACTCGGCTTCCGGCGTGCTGGCTGTATGGAACAGCCCCTGCTCCTTGTAGTACGCCTCGACGAGTTGCACCTGCTCCTCGCTGCGGCCGCTGAGGCGCAGGTAGCGCAGTGTTTCCTCATCCACTGGGAAGATGCCGCAGGTCGCGCCATATTCCGGGGCCATGTTGCTGATGGTCGCGCGATCGGCGAGCGGCAGGTCGTGCAGACCTGAACCAAAGAACTCGACGAACTTCCCTACCACACCTTTCTTGCGCAACTCCTCGGTGACGGTCAGCACCAGGTCGGTGGCAGTCGAGCCTTCGCGCAACTCGCCCTTCAGCCGGAAGCCGACGACCTGCGGAATCAGCATCGACACTGGCTGACCAAGCATCGCGGCTTCGGCTTCAATTCCACCCACGCCCCAGCCGAGCACGCCGAGCCCATTGATCATCGTGGTGTGCGAGTCGGTGCCCACCAGCGTGTCGGGATATGCCAGCGGCTTGCCCGTCTCGCCATTTGCGCCGACGAACACTACACGTGCCAGGAATTCGAGATTGATCTGGTGCACGATGCCGGTATCGGGGGGAACGATTGCGAAGTTCTTGAATGCGGTCTGTCCCCAGCGCAGGAAAGCATAACGTTCTTTGTTGCGCTGAAACTCCAGCTCCGCATTAAGTTGAAATGCCTGCGGCGTCCCGAACTCATCCACTTGCACCGAGTGATCGATCACCAGTTCCGCCGGCTGCAACGGATTGATCAGCTTGGGATCGCCGCCCAACGCCTTCATCGCATCGCGCATGGCTGCCAGGTCGACTACCGCCGGCACGCCGGTGAAATCCTGCAACAGGACGCGGCTCGGCATGAAGGCGATCTCTTCCGAGGGAACCGCCTTGCCGCTCCAGCGGGCAAGGGTGCGAATGTCGTCGGCCTTCACTGCCTTGCCGTCTTCCCGGCGCAGCAAATTTTCCAGCAGAATGCGCAGCGAATAGGGTAGATGCCGCGTGCCGCAGCCCTGCTTCTCCAGCACATCGAGACGATAAATCTCAAACTCCCGCTGGCCCACGCGGAGGACGGAACGACTGCCGAAGCTGTTCATGGATGAGTCCCTTCTATATAGATTCGAGGAGTGGTATAAGGGCGCGGAATCCCACAACGTGGAACCTACCATCTTAAATGGCGACAGGGGCAATCGGATAGCGAAGAAATGCCACGGCGCGCTCAGTGCGTCCGAAGTTTATGCGGCAGGAGATAAGTAAATCCGGCGACAACCTCCCAGCGTGTGGAGGTGCTGGTGAGGCCTCGGTCGAAACCGCAGTCGAATACTAGATTTTTTCGCGCGTTGTAGTTCAGAGCCCACAGATTGCCCACCGCATTCCCCCGTAGAAAAGGTTGGGTAAAATGCCAGATCTCGCCAGCTAAGCCAAACTTCCCCTTCAAAGAATGTGAAACCGAGAGCGTTTGTCCAGACTGGAGCCGGCGCACCGGATTCTGGACAACTTCATTAAAGAAGTAGTTGGTGTCGTAGTGAAACCCTTTTACGTCAGCACTGATGAGAAGCAAGGTTGAATTTTCAAAACTGCCGACGTCAAGGTCCGGTGTGCCTCCGTCGTAGACGCGGCCAAAGTAAGCCAGGGCAACCGTTGGGTTCGCGCCCTCACCGTGATGAATGACGGCTTGGATGCCTAAATCGACGTCTCCCGATCCATTCGCTGGACTGGCGCCGGACGTGTGCACAAATGGACTAGCCCCTGCCAGCAATTCGAAACGGTTCGAAACGGAAAACTTTATTACCTCATTAAGATCTTGCTGTGAAGAAAGCCCTGGAGAGTGCCACGCCGCTAAGACACCGCTTTCAAATTGAAAATAGCCGGTGGGTGTGAGGGTGGCTGGAGTGGCGACGGTCGGCCGCCCAGGATTGGCCTCCGGAACCTGCTGCGTTGGGTCTTGTTGGGTTTTGGACGCAGGCTGCTGCGCGGCGATGAGTACAGCTCCAGCCACCGGCAACAACAGCATTCGCAACCAGGAGGGCGGAGCCATCGCCTTACTTGGCCCTGAGCAATAGCACCGGCACGCTGACGTTGTGTTGGACGTGGGTGGCCGTGGTGCCGAGAAAGACGTCAGCCAGGAAACGATGCCCGTGGGTGCTCATCGCCACCAGGTCGCAACCTTTCTGCCTGACCCACTTGATGATCTCCTCAGCCGGGTCGCCGAACGCCAGCTCGGCCTCCGCCGGAATGCCAACAGATTCGAACTCCGCCTGGATCTTTGCCAGATAGGCCGTGTCCTCCGAGATTTCCGGGCTGACAGCGTCGCGACCGTAGGTTCTGGCTGCCCATCCGTCCGCCACGTGAAGCAATACCAGCCGGCTCCCCGCCAGTTTGGCAAGCTGCTTCACGTGTTCGATGATGGCCCTGTCCGTTGGCGTCCCGTCCAGGGTTACGAGAATAATGTCGTACATTGTCGTTCCGATGCGGCAAGCGCGCTATCACTTGCCTACAATCACCTGCCAAGCCGCCTTCATGGAATCAGGCAGGCCGTAAATGTCGAATGTGGCGATCAGGATAGCACTGCCCCAACCGGTGACCAGCAAGAACCAGCCGTTCTTCCACTTTCCCATCCGCCGCCGGGAACTGGTGAAGTGCAACAGGGGAAACATGGCGAAAGGAAGTTGCAGCGCCAGCACCACCTGGCTAAGCGTCAGTAAATCGGTGACACTGCTGTCGCCCCGCAGGCCGATGATGAAGACCGCCGGCAAAATCGCCAGAGTCCGTGTGATCAGCCGCCGCACCCAGGGTTGGATCCGCCAGCGCATGAAGCCTTCCATCACCACTTGTCCGGCCAGCGTTCCGGTGATGGTGCTGCTTTGGCCGCTGGCCAGCAGCGCCACCGCAAACAGCGTGCTGGCCAATGCTGTCCCCAACAGGGGTGCAAGCGTCAGGTAAGCCAGACGGATCCAATCGCTGTCGGGACTGAACTTCACCACTTGGCCGCCCGACACGGCCACGCTACTCTTGCCAAAGAACACGATCGCCGCGAGCACCAGAATCGCTGCGTTGACGAAAAAGGCGATAGTCAGAGCTACCGTGGAATCGATTGTGTTGAACTCGATCGCCCGCCGGATGGAGTGTTCGTCCTTCTGCAACTTGCGGCTCTGCACCAGCGCCGAGTGCAGGTAGAGATTGTGCGGCATCACGGTCGCGCCAATAATGCCAATGGCCACGTACAGCATCCCGAATTGCCGGAAGGTCGGCGAGATCAGGGCATGTCCCATCTCTAAAAAGCTGGGCTTGGTTTCAGGGAGCACAAACAGTTCGATGAAGTAGCAGACGGCGATGGTCGCGACCAGCAGCACAACAACCGCCTCGATCGTGCGTATGCCTGACCTTTGCAGAGCCAGCAGCAGCAGCACGTCCAGTCCGGTGATGATGACCGCCCATAACAGCGGAATATGGAACAGCAGGTTCAGCGCTACGGCACTTCCCAGCACCTCCGCAAGATCACAGGCGCCGATAGCCACCTCGCTCAGCAGCCAGTTGGGCCAGCGCGTCCATCGCGGATACCAGTCGCGGCAGCACTGGGCGAGATCCTTGCCGGTCACCACGCCCAAGCGCGCGGAGATGACCTGCATAAAAATCGCCATCAGGCTGGCCAGCCCTACCACCCACAGCAGCCCGTACTTGTATTGCGCACCGCCTTGCAGGTCAGTGCCCCAATTGCCGGGGTCCATGTAGCCAACGCTTACCAGAATTGCCGGACCGACGAATGCCCGCCACTGCTCCCAGAAGCCCGCCTCATAGTGCGGCACACTGACGGAGCTGTGCATGTCTTCCAGCGATATGGAGCCGGCGTCGGCTACGACGCGTGTGCGGGGGGACCCTTTCGTCTGGTTGACCTCTGAGTCGTCCATAGGAGTTGGCACGCGCCTGCGGCGGAGATGCTCCATTCGCATTAACGGGAGCATACCACAGGCTGTTAACCTACATTAACATTAATTTGGGATGAATTAGTCGGATTTCGAGACCCAGATCTTGTCCGCGGCCGGGCCGCCTAGAGAGATGCCCCGTTTCTCGACGATCAGGGACAGCGTGCCATCGTAGTTCCGGGCTCGAACCTGGAGGCTGGCGCCCGGTCGAATTCGCTTCTGCTCAAAAAATTCGAGCAGCTTGCGATCGCGCTCGTAAACGCTTTGCACGGCGTAGGCGCCACCGGGCTGCGCTTCGGAGAGCAGCAACCATCCGCGCTTGCGCTTGGCGCGAGTGGGCTCCGGCGTAGGCGAATTGCCATGCGGACAGCGAGCTGTAGAACCGAGCTTGCGCGACAGCAAACCCTCGAAGTCGCCCGAAACCGCGTGCTCCAAGCGCTCCGCTTCGTCATGCACCTTGTACCACTCCATGCCGAAGACCTCATGCAACATGCGCTCGATGAGATGGTGGCGAACGGCCAGTTGACGTGCAATCTTGCGCCCCTGTGCGGTAAGCACCACGCGCCCGTCCTGCCGCACCAGGACAAGACTGTCGCGCTTCAGCCGGCGCAAGGCCATCGTGACCGCCGGTGCGGAGACAGAAAGCCAGTGCGCCAGGCGCGCGGCGATCACCGGTTCGCCCTCGCCCTCCGCTTCCAGAATGGCCTTGAGGTAGTCTTCCTTGGAAACCGTAATCATCGGGAATAATAGATCATAGTTAACGCCAGTTAACAGAGAAATGCAAGCGGTCGGCCAATCTATCATGCAGAACCTGTCTGGGGGCCCCGTTCTAGCCCTGCCTTTGGACCAGGGCGGGGCAGTTCGTCAGGGCGGCAATTCCGAGCGTTTGACATCCCTCACCGCCCGCCCCTACTCTTTTCTTTCGCTGCGCGTTCAATTTCAGCCAGTAAGGCGTAGCGGCAAGAATGGTCCTATGAAGGTGCTCATCCTCGGAAGCGGTGGTCGCGAACATGCGATCGCGTGGAAGCTGCGGCAGTCGCCGCGGGTCAAGAAGATCTATTGCGCGCCCGGCAACGGCGGCATTGCGTCTGAGGCTGAGTGCGTTGCCGCCGACCTGAAGAGCCTTGACTCTCTGGTGCAACTGGCCAACACGTTGAATCCCGACCTGACCGTCGTTGGCCCCGAGTTGCCGTTGACCCTCGGCGTGGTAGACGAGTTCCAGAAGCGCGGCTGGCCTATCTTCGGCCCAACTCGTGCCGGCGCCCGTCTCGAGTCGAGCAAGAGCTTCGCCAAGGAGTTCATGCAGCGCCACCGCATCCCGACGGCGAAATATTCCGTGTGCACGAGCAACGACGAAGTGCGTGAGGCGCTCAAGCTCTTTCACGCTCCGATTGTGGTCAAGGCCGATGGTCTTGCCGCCGGCAAAGGTGTCGTCATTGCGCAGACCAAAGATGACGCGCAGCACACGTCGGAAGAGATGCTCGCCGGCAAGATGGTGGGTGAAGCCGGCTCGCAGGTGGTGCTGGAGGAATGCCTCACCGGCGAGGAGCTGTCGTTCCTGGTGATGAGCGATGGCGAACGCGTGGTTCCGCTAGTCGCTTCCCAGGACCACAAGCGCGTCTTCGACAACGATCAGGGTGCCAACACCGGCGGCATGGGCGCTTACTCGGC
>JBARGS010000266.1:0-7126 GCA_049798495.1 Candidatus Korobacteraceae bacterium
TGCTTTTCGACTTTTTCGCCGCCCGTAAATCCCGCCTCCGTGCCCTCCGTGTCTCTGTGGTGAATGATTCCGCCTTCCACTTGAAACTTGAAACCCGAAACTTGAAACTGTCTCTACCATGTCTGAAGCCCGCATCGTTACCTTCACAACCGATTTTGGTCTGAGCGACGCTTTCGCCGGCATCCTGCACGGCGTCGTGCTCAACATCCACCCCGGCGCGACAATCGTCGATATCTCGCATGCCGTGACTTCTTACGACGTTTTCGAGGGCGCGTGGACGATCGCGCAGGCCTACCGCTTTTTTCCACCGCGCAGCGTGCACGTGGTGGTGGTCGATCCCGGCGTGGGCAGCGAGCGCCGGCCGATCATCGCCGAAACCGATGACTACATCTTCGTCGCTCCCGACAACGGCGTGCTGTCGCTCGTTGAGGCGCGCGAGTCAAAGTTCACCGTGCGCCACATCATCGCCGAACGCTACTTCCTCCAGCCGGTGAGCCAGACCTTTCACGGGCGCGATATCTTCGCCCCCGTCGCGGGCTGGTTAAGCAAGGGCGTGGCGCCATCGGAGTTTGGTCCCGAGATCTCGGATTATGCTCGTTTAACGCTGCCGCATGTCGAACGCATCGGCGACAACAGCCTGCGCGGCGTGGTGCTGAAGGTGGACAAATTCGGCAACCTCATCACCAACATCGGCGAGTTAGACGCGCCCGCGCTGTTCGGCAACGCGCCGCCGCCGGTGAGCATCTTGATCGCCGGGCAGACGATCACACACGTGTGCCAGTCCTATGCCGAAGGCGGCGACGAGGAACTCTTCGCCATCGTGGGAAGCTCGGGATACCTTGAGATCGCAGCCAAGCAGGCGTCGGCAGCGGAGAAGCTGGCGGCCGGAGTAGGGACGCCTGTGGGAGTACTCTTTGCAGAGTAAGGAAATTATAACCATGGTAGAATGACCATAGTTATTCTTCGCGAGGTCAAGCATGAAACAGATTCCAGCCGGTGAATTCAAGACACATTGC
Organism: Candidatus Korobacteraceae bacterium; assembly: GCA_049798495.1. Lineage (GTDB taxonomy): Bacteria > Acidobacteriota > Terriglobia > Terriglobales > Acidobacteriaceae > Bog-257. Next base: position 1,017 of record JBARGS010000266.1, read on the forward strand.
CTGGCCGTGATGGATGAGGTCCAGGCAACGGGTCAGCCGGTGATCGTAACCAAGCACGGCAAACCGGTGGTCAAGCTGGTGCCGGCCAAGGTCAAGGATGATAGCATTTTCGGTTACATGGCCGGGAAAGCCAGGATTGTCGGTGACATCGTCTCGCCGATTACTCCGATTGAAGATTGGGATGCGCTGAAGTGATCCTGCTGGACACACACGTCCTGGTCTGGATGGCGCTTGAACCCGCCCGCATTTCCAAAGCAGCCATGGCAGCCATCCAGGACGCGCGAAGCCGTGGTGCGCTCTGGATTTCGGATATCACTTTGTGGGAGATTGCCTTGCTGGTGCGACGCGGGAGATTACAGATCGATCAGACTCCCGACTCGTTCCTGCATGAAATCTCCTTGCCTGTCATGCCTAAGCCGATTACAGCCACCATCGCAGGCATGGCGGTGGGGTTTCCAGAGGACTATCCGAGGGATCCGGCTGACCGGCTGATTGGTGCTACGTCCAGGGTTGAGGGGTTGGCATTGGTCACGGCCGACAGCGCGCTTCGCCGATCCCCGTTGCTGGAAACGATCTGGTGAGCCAGCGGGGGCTACGGATTCTTTGGCTTGGCGCGGGCGTAACGCTCCATCTCCCGGGTCCACTGCAAGAAGCGCAGCAGCTCTTCCCTTTCGCGCCAGGTAAAGCCACAGAATTCCAGGAAGCCGATACTCTGCATCTTGATGCCGGTATACGTTTCAATACGCCAGCGCAGATAGGGGCTGCGCCACGGGGCAAGGCGGTGACCGCGAGTCGAATTCCACAGAAAGCGCAGGATGTTGCGCATCGGTGTAGTCAGTATAACTACACAGTATTGCCAGGGCTTTTCGCTATCCTCGATGCCTGAGAAAACATAGCTTGCGCAGAAATGTGAATCCAATACGAGCCGCCTCGACGGTGCAATTCGTGAAGCGAAAATCTCCCGAAGCCATGGTGCGCGCGATCTATCGCCGGCTGGCGAGGGCTTGGGGGCCCCAGCACTGGTGGCCTGCCGAGACGCCGTTTGAGGTGATTGCCGGCGCCATCCTCACCCAAAACACTTCGTGGAAAAATGTCGAGCGCGCCCTCGCCAACCTGCGCACGGCCAATCTTCTTCATGTTGCCGGGATAGGAGAAACTCCGCTGGCCAGACTGGAGGAGCTCGTCCGTCCTTCGGGATACTTCCGGCAGAAGGCGCAGCGGCTGAAAGGCTTTGCGACATTCGTCGATGCCCGCTATGACGGCTCGCTGGAGAAGATGTTCGCGGTCCCCACGGCGCAATTGCGAACCGAGCTGCTCGCGCTGAAAGGAATCGGCCCGGAAACTGCCGACGGAATTCTGCTTTACGCGGGAAATCATGAAATCTTTGTAGTGGACGCCTACGCGCGTCGCGTCCTGGAGCGCCACGAAGCGCTGAAAAAAGATGCAAAGTATGACGAGGTTCGCCAACTGGTGGAACGGGCCTTGGATCGAGAAGAGGCGGCGGACACAGCTAGACTTTCAGCCAGCAGACCTGAGGTCCACGATCCCTCTGTAATGAGCCGATTACGGCGCAGTCGACGTACTCAGGTCTACAATGAAATGCACGGCCTATTCGTGCAGGTGGGCAAGCACTATTGTCACAAGAAAAGCCCTCAGTGCGCAGCCTGTTCCCTGGGAAAGCTACTACCTTTTGCGCCAAAGCATCCCGGAGCGCCTACGAATAAACCTATCGTGCTCTAACGATTACAAGCGGCTGAAGTCGTAATATCGCATATAGCACCAATGTTGCAGACTTGTTACGCTAATCTGTGCTCCAAGTCACAGCTTCGCCCTGATGCAGCTGCTACATATATAAGTACCGCGTGCGCTCCCGCGCGGGAGAACCCTTCGTCCGATGCAGGACAGACTACAAAGGTTCTGCACCATCGATTGCGTCTGCCGTATTAAAACGCAATTCGCCGATTTGAAAGTGCTCGACAGCGCTTGCAGGAATTCCGTATTTCCGGGTTTCTCGGCAGCGCGACAGTACCAGGTATTCTGAAAATCTCGGATCACATTTTTCTCGGGGTCTGGCCGGATGCCGCATTTCAATCTCGTTTCACTCGTCGCTTCGATTGGAGCTTTGCTTTTGCTGCTCGCCTGGGTTCGCCAGCGCCGCAGCGTAGCACGGCTCAAGCTACAGCTGGCACAACGGACGCAGGAACTGCACGACTCGGAGCAACGACGCTTGCTCATGTTCCACGCGAATCCCCACCCCATGTGGATCTATGACTGCGCGACCCTGCGTTTTGTCAAGGTGAACGACACCGCAGTCAGGTCGTACGGCTATTCGCGGGAAGAATTCCTGGAAATGACGGTAATCGACATTCGTCCGCCTGAAGACGTGGCCGCTTTCCTGGACCACCTTGGCAAACCGCACGAGGGATACCGGAATTCGGGGGTCTGGCGGCATCGGCGTAAAGACGGAAGCATCCTGTTCGCCGAGATCATGGTCTTTGAATTTCAGCAAGACGGCGAACAACGAAAACTGATCATAGCGATGGATGTAACCGAGCGACATCACATGGAGGAGGCGCTGCGAGACTCGCAGAAGACCCTGCAAATACTGGTCGATAACGCCCCGTTTGGCATTGCGCAAGGCATGATTGTCGAGAACCGCGTCCGAACCATCAATCCCGCGATGCGTAGCATGTTGGGTGGATACAGTCCGGAAGAGGCGCAACAACTGAAGATGTCGGAGCAAGTCTATGCCGATCCCAAAGAGCGCGACCGCCTGTTGGAAGTGCTACACAGGAACGGAAAGATTCAAGGCTGGGAGACCGTCTTCAAGAAGCGTGATGGGACAACGTTTCCAGTACGCATCACGGCGTCGCTCACCGGGGGCGGCAAGGGCTCACCCGAGACTTTCTCGTCCTACGTGGAAGACATGACGCAGCAGAGCTCGCTGGAGCGGCAGGTGCGCCAGGTGCAGAAACTGGAGGCGGTGGGCCGCCTGGCGGGAGGAATGGCCCACGACTTCAACAATGTGCTGGTGGTTATCAAGCTTTCCACCGAGCTCATGCTCGGCCAGATCACCCCCGAGAGTCTCTTCAGCAAACCGCTGTTGCAGATTTCCCAGGCGGCTGATCGGGCCGCGACGCTGACTCGTCAGATGCTGGCCTTCGGACGGCAGCAACTGATGCAGGCGCGAGTGATAAGTCTCAACACAGTGGTGACCGAAACCGCGCTCATGCTGCGGCGTGTAATCGGTGAGGACATCGAGCTGGTAACGAACCTTGCCCCAACCGTGGAGAATTCGCGCCTCGACCCCGATCAGGTCAACCAGGTGATCCTGAATCTGGCGGTGAATGCACGCGACGCGATGCCCAAAGGCGGCATGCTGCACCTCGAAACCGCCAACGTCGAGTTGGATGAGGCCTACTGCCAGCAGCATCCCCAGGTACAGCCTGGACGTTACGTAATGCTGGCGGTGAGCGACACGGGAACAGGTATCGACAAATCGGTATTGCCGCGCATCTTCGATCCCTTCTTCACTACCAAAGAAGTTGGCAAAGGCACCGGCCTGGGGCTCTCCATCGTGTATGGCATTGTGAAGCAGAGCGGCGGCTACATCTGGGTCTATAGCGAGCCTGGCCACGGCACGACCTTCAAGTTGTATTTTCCGGCCACGCAAGCGGCGGTGGAGCGCGCGGTTTCACGCGGCGAACTACCGGCCCGGCCCTCGGGGCAGATTGTCCTCGTGGTGGAAGACGAAGACATGATTCGCAACAACATTTGCGAGTGCCTGCAACAGCTGGGATACCGGGTGTTGGAGGCAGAGAATGGGGCCGTGGCGCTGAAGACCTGTGAAGAGCTTCAGGGCAAGGTTGACCTGGTGCTGGTCGATCTCGTCATGCCTGAAATCGGAGGGCACGAGCTGGCGCAGGACCTCGCAAAATACTATCCCGGAATACCGCTGCTCTTCATGTCAGGCTACACGGAGGACTCGGCGGCGCGTCGCGAGATCCTGACGAAAGGCTCGGCCTTCTTGCAAAAGCCGTTCAGCGTGGCGGAGCTGGCAAGCGCCGTACATCAGGCAATGGCAATGAAGAGCGTGCTGATAAAGTGAGGGGGGCCGCTGTTCGCTACTCGCTATTCGCTCGCAGCTTTCGGCTCCTAGCTTTTAGCTGTTAGCTCTCAGCAATCACATCTCAACTGAGCCGACTTACCAATCAGTTTCGCTTCAGATTCTTATTAAGATTGCTAAAAGCTAAGAGCTAAAGGCTAACAGCCAAGAGCGATTATCGGAGAGCGAACAGTGAACTCAGTCCTCCCGAAACAGTCCTGCCCAGGAATCATCCAGATTGTCCCAACGGTCGCGCTCCAGCCAGTTTGCCTCGGAGTCGGGGAGATACAACACGCCGTGGCCATCCGCGCATACCATTTCCGTTCCCGACCAATCCAACAGGACGTACCCCGTAGCCCCGATCTGAATGGGTGTTCCCAGCCGGCTGAGACAAACACGGCAGCGTCTCTGCTGGTCGCGAATGGCCCAGGACAGTGGCCCAACCGACAGGATGAGGAAGACCCATAGGGCAATTCCATTCGCCATGGGACTTACCGATCCCACGAGAAACACCGACAGCCAGTGCACGATCGTCCAAGCCAGCAAGCCGGTCACCAGCAACAGCAAAACCGACTTCGCGACCAGGAACGACCACCAGTACAGGCGATGGCGGAGGCTGACCGGCGCCCGTCCCAAACCGTTTCCCGAGCGCACATAGACGATCAACATCGCCCCGGCAACCGCCACAAAAACAAACAACAGGTACGATCCGAAATAGCGACGTACTTCCAGCGGCTCGGAGGTAACGGCCAGCATGGACGCGGGGAAAATATAACCGGCGTTCTCCGTCAGGTCGACAAGATCGGCTTCGAGCAGGCGCTCGCTGGCGCCTGGCTTGCTGCGAGCAACCGCGCCAATGCGCTCCACAAAGTTGCTGAACGGCGGCGAGTTGGAATCCAGCAGAGTCCAAACCGCGATCTCCGGAGCGAGCAAGTGGAAATTGCGCGGGAGAACTCCGATGATGACGCGGTCGCTGTCGTCCAGCTGCACATGCCGGCCAATCACTCCGCGATCGCCATGAAACTGCAATTGCCAGATCTCGTGGCTAAGCAGAACGCAATTACCGCAGCGCTGCGCCTCGCCAGCTTGAAACGTGCGGCCCCGAGCAGCCGGCAGATCAAGCACCTGAAAGAACTCGGGGGCAACGCGCGCCGAAAGAATCGAAACCGTGCGCCGCGGCGCCACCAGCCTGCCGGGGCCCCATGAATAGGGGGCAACCGATTCCAGCAGCTTGCTGCCTCGCCACGCCGACGCCAGATCAAACAGAGTTTCCGAACGCACTCTGCGGAATTTTCCATTCAGGCTGATAACACACAGGCGGTCGCGGTTGGGTATGGGCGAGGAGAGAAACGACCGAGCTGCCGGGATCACGCCCCCAACCAGGGTTATCAGCAAGAGAGTCAACCCGATGGCTCCCAAACAAAAGGACGGCGAGCGACGCAGGCGGCCGGCCCGCTGCAGGAACGCCTCACGCGGATAGCGGCGCCAGAATGCGTCGGGAAAGGCGCTCCAGCAGAAGCGCGCAAGTTCCAGCTTTTTGTCGCGCGTGAACTGGCCGGACTCCTCCAGGAAGTGACACCAGTGCCAGGCTTGCGCCGTCCACAGGCGGAGCCAGTCTGGCCGCTGGCGCGCGGGCGCCAGCCAACTGGCCAGCCACAGAATCGCGTGGCAGGAGAAGAACGTTCTCTGCACCGGACCGGGAAAACGCATAATCCTTACCAGCTTCGATGACGAAAACGGCGGACGGGCGCAGCCGAATGGCAGCGACCGTAAGATTTTTCGAATTGTACTCGCCATGGCGGCATTTGGCATTTGGCACTTGGCACTTGGCACTTGGCATTTGGCAGTTGGCAGTTGGCAGTTGGCAATTGACGGGCGCCGGTCGTATCAGCAAACAGAATCCGGAACTGGTGAGACTCCGAATTCCCCTGGCCAACTTTGGGGACGAGGGTGCTGAATGCTGAATGCTGAATGCTGAGTGCTGAATGCTGAATGCTGAGTGCTG
>JBARGS010000267.1:0-8789 GCA_049798495.1 Candidatus Korobacteraceae bacterium
TGACCTGCCCCCAAGAAACTCAGCCAAGGAAAACTAGAGTTCTCCCGTAATCTGAAAGGGAGGACTGCGATGAAGAAGAGCCGATACACGGAAGAGCAGATCATTGCGATTTTGAAGCAACACGAGGCCGGAGTGAAGACAGCGGATCTGTGCCGGGAGCATGGGATCAGCGCGGCGTGGGTCTTCGAGAACCTTGCATGTCTCTTCGGCCCTTATGTCAAGACGCGTCATTGTCCGAGCGAACTCGTCGTAATCCAGAGATCGAGCGAGTGACCCGAATTGCTCTTGAAGCGATACAAACAGGGTCGCCGCGTCGCGTGCTTCATCGATGTTAATTGCCATGTGCCCCGAGAACGGCGCGGGCAGAGTGCTTTTGCGGACTTTCCCAATACAACAAGGGATTAATCTTATTTCCGAAAACCAGGTGCGTCCCGACTCAAACCACACCCATTTTCTTCCGAGACCACGCTCAGTGGCGAGAGCTAAGACACACTTGGCACTTTCCAAGGCCTTCAATATTTTAACGAATACTCGTCTCCCGGTTTAAGGTCCCCTGGATCGCTTGATACGAAAGCTCTTTCTTTAGGAAATACTTGCTCGATATATTGCTTGATTGAACAAACAATTTCCTCGTCCACTGCTGCGTGGCTGATGAATATCGAATAGGTGGATCCTTCATATTCGTCACTGCTGGGGTGGCCCAGCCTACCATCACGACGGCGCCCAGTCCAAGGCAGTTTTGCTTGGGCCGGAATTCTCGTGTGAGCTGTCCAGTGGCTATATCGCGGACTCAACCACACTGTCCGACATGGACCCGTGAAAGTCAAAATCCCCACCCAACCAAAGGAAGGCTGGATGGGGCACCCGAGATATGCACTACTTAAGGCATTCGCTCGGCGATCTTCAGCCTTTGTATCCGGCGCCGCGTAACGCGGTGCCGAAGGCGTTCACGAAGTCGGTCACGCTTTCTTTTGTGGCTAACGGTCCCATCAGGCCTACGCGGTAGATCTTGCCGGCCAGAGGACCGAAGCCTCCTGCGATTTCGATGCCGTAGTCCTTCAGCAAGGTCACGCGCACTTTGGCGTCGTCCACACCCGCGGGATTCTTGGGCGTGTTCAGGTTCCAGATGCGATGGCCGTCGGCGACCAGCATCTCCAGGCCCAGGGCTTCAATCTTCTTCACGAAATCCAGATGCGCCTGGCTATGGCGGTTCCAGCGATTCTGCAATCCTTCCTCTTCGATCAGCGTCAGGCCTTCGTGCAGGGCATAGAACATGGTCGCCGAAGCGGTGTGGTGATAGCGGTGCGACACTTCCAGGTAATCGGCGATCAGCTTCAGGTCGAAGTACCAGGAGCGGTTGGGCGTAGTGCGCGCTTTCAGCCACTCGGCCGCGCGCGGCGAAACGGTGATGGGTGCCAATCCCGGAGGACAGCTCAGGCCTTTCTGCGAGCAGCTATAAGCGATGTCGATGCCGGTCTTGTCGACTTCGACGGGCATGGCCCCAAGAGAGGTGACGCAGTCGGTAATGACGAATGCGCCGACTTCGTGGGCGGCTTTGCAGATGGCTTCGCCGCGCTGGAAGGCGCCGGCTGAGGTCTCCGCCTGCACATACATCACGACATTGGGCTTCTCGCGATGAATGAACTCGGCGGCTTCCTTGTCGCCGAAAGTCTCGCCCCAGGGCTTCTCGAAGCGAACGATGTCGCCTCCGTTGCGGCGGGCCATCTCGGTCATGCGGTCGCAGAAGAAGCCATTGGCAAAGACAGCGACCTTGGTTCCTGGCTGGACAAAATTGGTGATGGCGGTTTCCATGCCGCCGCTGCCGGTGGCGGAGATGACGAAGGTCATCTCGTTCCTGGTGCCGAAGACGGTGCGCAGCATGCGCTGAATGCCGTCCGAAACCTGAAAGAAATAAGCGTCAAGGTGACCGACGATGGGCTGAGCCATCGCCTGATAGACGCGAGGATGGACTTGGCCGGGGCCGGGTCCGTACAAGAGACGTTTGGGAGGGTGGATCGAAATGTCTTCCATGAGTGCAGTTGGTTCTGCGGTAGTGACCATGCAGCGACTCCTTACATAGTAATGGATACCCTCCAGTGTATGCAGGTCGCGGGAGACAATTCTGTGACGGGTGAACATGCGAGGTGGCATTCCGCACGGCAACATTTCGCCAGGTCGTGGCGTCCCTGCCGGGACTCGAGGTGTGAATAGTGCAGTCCACCCAGGACTTCATCCTGGGCTGAACTGAGATGTCCCGCGTTGCGGGACGGGCTGATCGCTGTATTCGCGGCGTTGGAGCTGGCAAATACTTTGGCGTGGATCGTGATTGTGTTCCCAGCGGAGGCTGAGGGGATTCATAAGGCGCGTTGTCCAGGACTGTAGCTTGTCCTCAGCGAAGCCGAAGGGTCCTGGGCTGGAACTGAGATGTCCCGCAGGGCGGGACGGTAGTGACGGCCGAGTTACGATGTTGCATGCACGCAGTCTTGGACGACAAACGCGTGTGCTGAAGAGTTAACAACAGTGTCAGGGAAGGGACAGATCCAAACCAGATTATAAGTTCAAGTAGACTCTTTCGGAGTAGATCCCCGTGGAGAGGTATGCATCGGCTCGCGGCAGTCAGATGGCCAGTTGTTGGGGCGGCGGCCTGCGTTGGCAGAGCAAACGATAACAGCAGGAAATAAATGGAACTGTGGTATCTTGCGGGCGCGAATTCCATCTTATGGTTAGGAAGACCGTGATCGAATCACGGCGAAGTCCCTCAGGGGCTAAACAGGCTGGTGAAAAAGTCGAGAAAGCAGGTTCCTCGCGGGCTGAAGCCCGCTCGGAATAATAAAAATAAACGGCTTATCGGCACGACTGAAGTCGTGCCCTGATACAAATCATGCGAAACCCGAGTTCGGGAGAACGATGAGACTAAGCCTGCGATGGTCCCCGGTATTGATCCTGGCTTTGGCGATGACGCCGGGCTATGCTGCCGCGCAAACCGAGCAGCCGACGCGTTCGGCGGAAGCGGCCAAGCTGCTGCAGAGCGATCCTCTACACGTCTTCAGCGAGTCGGTGCAACAGCTCTCGGCCACGGTTACCAAGTCGGTCGTGCAGGTGCTCACCTCGGGATACGGCCTGAGCACCGACGCGGATAAAACCGACACCGCATATCTCGAGGCGCAACGGGGCATCGGCGCGGGCGTCATCCTGTCGCCGGATGGATTGATCGTCACCAACGCGCATGTGATCGAGGGCGCGCGAAAGATTCGCGTCCGCCTGCAGGGACTGGACAAGGAAACTTCCGTCGAGCTGGCCGCTCCACGCGGACCGATTGAGGCGAAGCTGGTAGGCGTCGATCACGAGTCGGACCTGGCGGTGCTGAAGATCGACCTGAAGAATCTGCCGGCGCTGCAGCTGGCCGATTCCAACCAGCTGAAGCAAGGGCAGGTGGTATTTGCCTTCGGCAGCCCGCTGGGGCTGGAGAACTCGGTCACCATGGGCGTGATCAGCGCCACCGCGCGGCAGATCGATGCCGACAAGCCGGACATTTACATTCAGACCGACGCGCCCATCAATCCCGGCAACAGCGGCGGGCCGCTGGTGGATGTGGATGGACATGTGGTCGGGATCAATACCTTCATCCTTTCCGAGTCGGGCGGCAACGAGGGATTGGGCTTCGCGATTCCCAGCGATGTAGTGCGCAACGTCTACGACCAGATTCGCACCGAAGGTCATGTGCACCACGGGCAGATCGGGGTTTATCTGCGTACCATCACGCCCGACCTGGTGGAGGGCTTGCACCTGCCGGTGAATCACGGGGTGCTGCTGGAGGATGTGGTGCCGGGCTCGCCTGCCGACAAGGCAGGGCTACAGGTAGGCGAGGTGGTGACCAGTGTCGGCGGCAAACCCATTAACGATGTGCGCCACTTTGTGCTCGATCTCTATACCTATAAGGTTGGGCAGAAGGCAGACATTGGCGTGTTGCGCAATGGGCAGGTGCAGACGGTGCCGGTGACGGTGGCGGAACGGCCAGACGATCCGCAGCGCTTTGCCGACATGCTGACCGGCCCGGATAACGTTGTCTTGAGGCTGGGGATTGTGGGCGTCACCATCAATGCGGATTTGCGCTCCGCGTTGGGGGACTTGCGCATTGACACTGGAGTGCTGGTGGTAGCGCGCACGCCCAGCGGCACCCTGCTCGGCCAGGCTCCGCAGCCCGGAGACATTATTCACGCCATCAACGGCGCCTCCATTAAGGACCTGCCGCAGCTGAAGGAGATCGTGCACAAACTCAAGCCGGGAGACACCATCGTGTTGCAGGTCGAGCGCTCGGGACTGCTGAACTATCTGGTGCTGGAGTCGGAGTAGGGTGGGAGTCCCAATCCACGGACGCACTCGACCCTGACGCCCTTGACGTATATATAATTGACTTCTGGTGTATATATGGGCGTTTTGCGAAAGGAGCGTCATGGCAGTAACAATGACTTCTATCAGGTTAGATAAGGAATTGGCAGACGAGGCCGCCGCGCTGCTTGGGGCAAAGTCGCGCACGGAAGCCGTCCACATGGCTCTGAAGGAAATCGTAGCCCTTAAACGCTTCAAAGACCTCATGAGAAAACATGGCGGAAAGCTTTCGTTCGAAGGGGTTGATGAGTAATATCATTCTCCTCGACACGTCGGTGATCGTTGACCATCTTCGTACCCGTCGTTACCAACAACTGATCGATTCAGTTAGCGGTCTGATCCGATTTTCCTCCGTCGTTCTGGCGGAACTGTGGCGCGGAGCCGGCAGGCGGGAAGAGCATGAGCTGCTGCGAACGATCCAAAGGACCTACCCGATTTTGACGCCAACGGAGAGAAACTGGCTCGACTCTGGTGAATTGTTGTTGAGGATTTACGAGGGGAGAAAGCTCGCCCCTTCCAAGCTACGCGACTTGCACTTCGATGTACTGATTGCTCTCACCGCTCGATCTCACGGTGCGCGGTTGATTACCTCCAACCGAGCCGACTTTGAATTGATCAATCGCTATCGGCGAATCCAGTTGGAGATCTGGTAGTTCAGCGGGATTGCCTAACGATTCCGTTGCCGGTCTTGTCCGCTTGCCCTTCCGACGCGGCGTGTCCTAAGTCACAGACACAGTTCCCCAGGCCTTCTACAATGAAGATAGTGGAACGGCTCTTGCCAGCGGCCGATCCGTTCTCCCAGAGGCGCGCCATGCGTAACGCATCGAAAGCGCGGTGTGTCTGTACGACCCATTTCCCATTGAATAGCCATTCACGTCCCGCAAGCGGCGGAGTTCATTCGCCTGCGGTTTTGCCGACGAATTAGGCACTCGAACATAGCCTGGCAACCTGACGTAAGAGCGGGTTTGGAGGTGCGCGATGGCTGTACTCATTGCTAGACCGACGATCGCGGTAAAGAACATCCTTGTAGCCACCGATTTCTCCCCGGCATCCGAGTTGGCGATTGATTATGCGGGCGCGATCGCGCGGCGCTATGGTTCCAGGCTCCATCTTGTCCATGCCCTCCCGCCGCCTTCGCATGGGCAATCGCCAGCAAACGACATCGCTAAAGTCAAACAGGCGGAAGCAGACGCCGTGGAGAGGCTTAGAGTTGAGGCAAAGACGTGTGTTGATATTGAGTGCTCGCGGTGGGTTCTGAAAGGCACGCCGCTGGAGGTGGTGGACCGGCTTTTGTCGTTCCACCACATTGACCTTGTGGTGGTGGGAAGCCATGGAGCCAAGGGGCTGAGGAGGCTGTCGGTTGGCTCCGCTGCGGAGCACTTTTTCCGCCACGTGCATTGTCCCGTGCTGGCGATTGGACCCTCCATGAGTGGGCGCCGGCCGGTTTGGGAGCCGAAGCGCGTGCTACTGACGACTGACCTGCAGTCGGACGAGTCGGCGGCGGCGAAGTGTGCGGTTCTGATAGCGAGCGAGCACGACGCTCGTCTTACTCTGCTGCATGTCGCGCCACCCGCGCCGGCACCCTTTCCCGACGAACAGGGAACGATTGCCCGTTCCTATTTCGAGTTACGGCTGAGGGAGTTGTTGTCCTATAAGCCCGAGCTGGAATATCCAGCGGAATTTCTGGTCGAGTTCGGCGAGGATGCGGTAAGCGAAATCGTTCGCGTCGCCAGAGTACAAGCGATGGATCTGATCGTGCTGAGCGTACATCGGGAAGAGCCCTGGGGCTTTCATTTCGTTCACGAGGCGTACCGGATCGTCGCCGAGGCCCCGTGTCCGGTGCTGATCACGCAGCGCAGGTTCTGACGCGCGGCGAATATTGTTTTGGAGTCGAAGCAAGGAGGACGTTGGCCCAAGGAGGATGGTTATGTTCGCTATCAGATTGGTTCACCTCATCGAAGAGCGCGCCGACCAGCTTGCCGAAGGCTTGCTGAACAAGCTGAAAAAGGCCGAGGCGTGTGACGAATTGCTGGCCCTGGTCCCTCCGCAGGAGCTGCATCAGCGCGCCTACGAGATCTACCGCAACGTGGCCGAGTGGTTGCTGAATAAGACGGAAGCGGAGATCGAGGAACGCTACATTGGCCTGGGAGCGCGGCGCGCCCGGCAAGGCGTGCCGTACAGCCAGATGCTGTATGCCCTCCAGACCATCAAAGAGTACCTGTGGGAGTTCCTGCGCCAGGAAGGATTTCTGGAACCCACCGAGCTGATCGGCGAGTTCGAGTTTCTGTACTCGCTGGAGAAATTCTTCGATCGCGCCGCCTATTTTGCTTCGGTAGGATATGAGAGCGCTCGCGAGAGCGAACTGATGCACGCGCTGGCGGGGCGCCAAGGCGAGCGGTAGAGCTTCTAAATTAGTTGAGATGGCAGCCCCGCCATAGGCGATACCGCGAGACTTACGTCGCTCCCGTCCCGCGTGGCGGGACAGCTCAGTTCAGCCCAGGACCCTTCGGCTTCGCTCAGGGCAAGCTGAAGTCCTGGGTGGGCTGCACCTTTCGAGCCGGCAGGGACTCCCTATCCGAAGACAAATCGCGGATCATACTCCACGCCCGATTTTTGCAGTAGGGTCATGAACTCCTGCTCGAAGCTCCATTTCTTATGGTGCTCGGGCTGCTTCGCGATGTAATCAATCACTGTCTGGCGTTGCGACTGGTTGATGCTGAAGGCCCCATACCCCTCCTGCCAAACGAATCGATGTCCAAGCTCGTGCAGCCAGCGCGAGCTGCTGCCCTTCAATTCCTTCATGACCTTTGCCAGCGGCACGATGGGAGGCACGCGGAGTAACAAGTGAGCATGATTGGTCGTGCCACCAGCAGCGAGCAGCGTGACGTGATTGTCTTTCGCCACAACAGCGAGATATCGCCAGAGCCCGTCGGGATCGGGGATCATATTTATGCGTTGCTTGGTGCTGAAGACGCAATGCACCAGGACGGATGCGTGGGTGTGCGACATGTCCCAACGCTAATTGAGAGACTGCGAGCCATCCGTGACGTGGAACACACCGGCGCGTGCGGTCCCTGCCGGGACCCGGGGCCATCAACAATGCGCTACCCAGGACTTCGTCCTGGGCTGAACTGAGTCGTCCCGCAGAGCGGGACGGGAGCATTCGCGTCCTCGCGGTGATGCGAAGGACAAGAATGTTCCACGATGGGCGCGACCTGGAAGCGTCCTAGGAAAAGAGGCAGCGACATGTTGGAGTGTTGCGGTCCCTGCCGGGACCGGGAATCTCTTATTGCGGCTTACCCAGGACTTCGTCCTGGGCTGAACTGAGTCGTCCCGCGTTGCGGGACGGGCGGTTGGTGCTGTCGGCTCCTAGAGCCAAATCAGGGCTAAGAGCCAACACCAGGCTTAGGAGCGGACTAAAGTCCTTGGTCGGGATGACACGACATGGGCTAGAGTTCTCGGCTGGATAACACACGAAGGCTGGTGCCGGATCATGCCGTTGCCAGCACCGGCTTAGCCTCGCGCTCCTCGCTAAACCGCACCGATACCAGCTTCGACACGCCGGGCTCCTGCATGGTCACGCCGTAGAGCACGGGCGCGATGTTCATCGTCTTCTTGCTGTGGGTGATGATGATGAACTGCGTCTGCACGCTCATCTCGCGTATCAGCTCGGTGAAGCGGCCGACGTTGGCTTCGTCGAGCGGGGCGTCTACCTCGTCAAGGATACAGAAGGGGCTGGGCTGATACTGGAAGATGCCGACCAGCAGCGCCAGCGCGGTGAGCGCCTTTTCGCCGCCCGAGAGCAGCAACACATTTTGCAGCTTCTTTCCCGGAGGCGAGGCTACGACGTCGATGCCGCTCTCCATCGAGTTCTCCAGGTCGGTGAGGCGCATGAAGCCTTGGCCGCCGCCGAAGAGCTTGCTGAACGTCCGGCCGAAGTTCTCGTTGATGATGTTGAAGGCCTCTTCGAACTTCTGCCGCGAGATGGCATCAATTTCTTTGATCGTGTTCTGCGTGTTCTCGATCGATTGCAGCAGGTCCTGACGCTGCGTCTCGAGGAATTCGTGGCGCTGCGCCGTCTCCTTATATTCCTCCAGCGCCATCATATTGACCGGGCCCATGTTCTCCAGGCGCGTGCGCATCTCGCGATACGCATTGTCCTCGTTGGTCAGTTCCTCGCCGGAGATGCGGGGCAGGGAAGGGTCGGCCAGCAGTTCGTCGCGCTGGACGCCCAGCTCTTGAATGCAGGTCTCGGTCATGTGCTGCACGTCGGATTGAAGGCGGGCCTGTGCAGCGGAGAGTTCGCCGCGGCGATCGCGGGCGGCGTCGAGCGCCTCGCGCGCCGACTTCAGCGTCTCCTCCAGTTCGACGATGCGAACTCTCACGGCTTGCAGTTCTTC
>JBARGS010000268.1:0-4899 GCA_049798495.1 Candidatus Korobacteraceae bacterium
GATGCAATTGCAGTGCCGTCCCGAGTTACGGGGTCACGCTTCCCCATCCCAATCCTCCAGACTTCCCCTTATTCGCGGCAAAGCGAGTGAAGAAAATATCGTGCGAGCTGTTGACAGCGGTGATCAAGGCAAGCCCAACGCAGTTAGTAATCATCGGGCAATTCTTCCCGATAATAACGTTGTAAAAGCCTGATTCATTGGAGGGATCGATGCCAGACGAGACCCGGCGACTTGCAAGGGACGGAACCTCGCCTGTGGGCGAGCGGGTAACAGCTTGAGGTCTCGGATCCATCGCTGAGATTCAGAAAGGTCCTTCATTCCAGAATCGACATATAAACACTACTCCTGCTTGCGTCCGCGCGAAATTGCCGGTTCGGCCCCACAATTATCCACCTTAGTGCCAAACCAATCGGATAGGGTTTAAACCATGTGGTAGGCCCAGCAGCATGAGTGCAAGAAGACGGAGGCTGCTCAAGGAAATGATTCAATTGCAAAATCGGGCGCTGGCGATGATGGCTCGTTGATTGCCTAGCTAAGCGGTGATTGAGCTCCGGCTCTGACTTCAAGATCCAAGCCACTTCGGAGGATAATCGTGAAGAAACTCTCCCTGCTGTTCTTAGTGTGCATGGTTTCCATGCTTGCGTTCGCTCAAACAGAATCCTCAACCAGTCCAACCAGTCAGGATGACGAAATCGGCATCGAGTCCGCCAGCGGGGTTACACTGACCCCCAGCACCCTGAACTTCGGCAGCGTAAAAGTCCCGGATGGTCATAAGTACCTGGTAGCCACTCTGACGAATAACCAGTCAGTCAGTCTCCACATCATCAGCATCGTTGCCAAATCAGATCGGTTACCACACTCTCAATACTCGGAGACCGACAACTGCCCATGGTCGCTGGGGCCGCACTCGAGTTGCGCCATTACGGTGGACTTCAACCCGCTAGTCCTAGATGAAATTGACGGGACGTTAACGGTGACCGATAACGGCCCGGGCAGCCCCCAAATCACGACCCTGACTGGTTACGGCGTGCGGAACTGTTACCCCACCTGTCCTAACTAAAGACGTTTAGCAGGGTCTCCATCGCTCCCCTTCTAGGCGTATTCGGCCAAATGAAAACGCCAAGGTGTCAATGTTAGCCAACCGGGGAACTGCAATACAGGTCAAGGTGCAGTTTCCCACTTTCGAGTTGGATGGGACGCCACACTGTCAACGATCTTCACTCTCGAAAGGAGAATCGCTATGGCAAGTACGGGGCAAAATCGCATTCGGATTTTCGGGATCAGTTCGTTAGCGGCAACTGCCGTGCTGCCACCGCACCAAGCGCAACATCGGCGCTGGTTGGGAGCTGTAGTCGCGTTGGCAATGGGGTTCGTGCTGACCATCGCCGCAACCCCCGCGGCGAACGCACAAACTTTTCAGGTGATTCACATATTTACAGGTGGACTCGATGGGGCACAATCCCATGCCGGCTTGACGATGGACCGAGCAGGAAATCTCTACGGCACGACCGCATATGGCAACGTTAACGCTGGAACAGTATTCAAGCTGTCCAGAAGAGGGTCTGCCTGGTTGTTTAGTCCACTCTATGAATTCACTGGAGGCTCCGACGGGGCTTATCCCGATGCCGGGGTAATTGTCGGTCCGGACGGCAATGTGTATGGCACGACATACACTGGCGGGACATTTGGTGATTTCTGCGAATATCAATACTGCGGCACTGTCTATAGGTTGATGCCTCCTGCTGCGCCACCAATCACGGCATTGAGTCCGTGGACGGAGACCGTGCTGTATAGCTTCGCCGGAGGCAATGACGGAGCAAATCCGTCAAGCACTCCTGTATTCGATGCAAACAGAAATCTGTACATCACAACCCAGTCTGGAGGCGTAGGGTGTGTCCCGTATGGGTGCGGCACGGTTATTGAGCTGACCCCGACGAACGGTAGCTGGACTGAAAGGATCCTTTACAGCTTTCAGGGCGGCAACGATGGGCAACAGCCGGTTGCAGGCCTCACCTTCGACCAGGTCCACAATCTGTATGGGACCACTATCTACGGAGGCGACGGAGACTGCGGCTGCGGCGCGGTTTTCCAATTGATGTATTCAGGCAGTGCATGGAGCGAAAATGTCCTGCACAATTTTCAGGGTAGTGACGGAGCAGGGCCGTGGGGCGGGGTGATCTTCGATCAATCGGGAAATCTCTATGGCACGACCATGTCGGGCGGCCCTGGCAACCCAGCCGGCGGCACGGCTTTCGAACTGACTCCGTCAAGCGGTAGGTGGGCATATACCCTGGTTTACGGATTTAACGATGACCTGGATGGCCCGTATGGCGGCTTAACTCTGGACGCTGCCGGTAATCTCTACGGCATGACATCTGGGGGCGGCACCTACCAACAGGGTGAGGTGTTTAAGCTGACACGCTCGACCAATGGTTGGACCCTCACTACGCTTCATGACTTTACCGGCGGTAACGACGGGGGTGATCCGTTCGGCGACGTGCTCATCGACGCAAATGGCAATCTCTACGGCACGACAGCCTACGGCGGCTCATACAGTGAAGGTGTCGTCTGGGAGATAACGCCGTAATACAACTTGGATGTCGGCGTTCCCCACCTTTTAGATCGGATGGGATGAATGGGAAAGCTTCCAGCACACGGTGCACGGTGGCATTATTGCAACAGTTCTCGACGAATCCATGTCTAAAGCCATCATCGCGCAGGGATGGGAAGCGATGACCGCGGAGATGACAGTGCGGTTTCGGGGTCGCGTGAGCCCGGGAGACGATCTGCGGGTTCGGGGCTGGATCGTAAACAAGAAGAAACGAAGAATCCGGGCGGAAGCAACCGCCACGCAAACAAGTGGCGGGGAGCGCGCTCATGCGTGGGCGAAGTTTCTCCTGCTTCCGGTCCACGAGTCAGCAATTGGTTGAAGCATGGCCATTCCTCCGTGCCTACAACCCCGCATTTATTTCCGATTCCCACGCTTTGGATAGCCAGGCAGCCCAGCTGAGTAAAGGTGCCTGCAACGGTCGTTAGGTGGTTCCAGAAGGTGGTTCGAAATGCCCAGAAGGCACTGCATCCGGCACGGAAATAGCCATCCCTGCAGCTGTGCAATGGGGCACCTTTATCGTTTCGTGGAACCGGTGCTGCTGCTCATGCTCAAGGAGAAGGGTAAGTCGTACGGCTATGAGCTTCTGAGAAATTTGACCGAGTATGCCTTCACCGATGGCGAAATCGAAAAGGCCGTTGTGTATCGCACGCTGCGGCGTCTGGAACAGAACGGCTACATCACTTCCGATTGGGAGACCGGAGAACCAGGACCCGCGCGTCGGGTTTACAAAGTGACGCGCGAAGGCGAACGGCACCTAAAGGAATGGG
This sequence comes from Candidatus Korobacteraceae bacterium, assembly GCA_049798495.1. Lineage (GTDB taxonomy): Bacteria > Acidobacteriota > Terriglobia > Terriglobales > Acidobacteriaceae > Bog-257. The sequence continues at coordinate 3,379 of JBARGS010000268.1, forward strand.
CCCAAGTATTGGCGAAGGTCGCCGGTTCGATGAGCCGGTTTGTGCAGAAAGTGTCTTCAGATAGTCGCTGAATTCAATAGTAGGGTCAATGGTTGGCAGCACGCGATATGCTGGGCTTATCACACACGATGAAAGCTCTCTTCAGGCGCATATTTAGCCAAGGCTTCCGCGACTGTCGAAGCAAGATGGTGATTTTCGTGCCCCACTGTGTGCTGAACCAGAACGCCAGAGTTGCTGGCGCTGCGGAATCCCCGGCCGCTGTTACCGAGCTGGTCCGTGGCCTGACAGACCGGGAAATCGGGATTGTGCAGATGCCCTGTCCCGAGCTGCAGATTTTGGGCCTCGTTCGAGGGAACATGGACATTCGCAGAGAACTCCAAAAGGACTCGAATCGTGCCCGGTGTCGTAGATTAGCGGCACCCTTGGTCGAGCAGGTCGAGCAGTACCGTAAGGGTGGGATCAGAGTCGTCGGATTGATTGGCAAGAACGGCTCGCCAACCTGCGGTGTCGAAGAAACTTGGGTAGATGGCATCACCGCTGGAACAGGAATCTTCATTGAGGAGCTAATGGCGGAACTGCGCGATCGGCGTGTGGCGATCAACATCACGGGGACGCGCGACGACAACTCCGGGGCGACCCTGGCTATTATTGATCAATGGTTAGCAGGCGTGCGATGAAGCGGGACCCTTGCTGGCCGGCAGAGTAGCTACAATCTTTAGTAGGCCGCATTCAAGTTTCAACCGGAACGCTTTGATCGGAGTCAGCGGGTCCCTGCCTGCGCGCCACGAGACGCAGTCGGGCAAATCGAAGCTTAAGAATGTTCCTGGCCCTTTGTCTTCGCCTCGGACAACCATTGGCGGATCTCTTCTTCTTCAGGAATGCGGCCCGACACCTTAATCACCCCATTCATGGCAACTGCTGGTGTCCTCAGAACTCCAGCCTTTGCCATTGCAACCGGATCGGCTAAATGCGTTACCGTCGTGTGAACGTCGGATTGTTCGGCAACATGGCGAACCCGCTTCTCGGTTTCTTTGCATCTAGCGCAACCAGGTCCGTACACCGCAATGTCCAACATAAGTTCCTCGCTTACATGATGAGATTGAAAATGTAACCGACCATAAGAATGCCGATTGCTACCACTCCGACGAATACGGCGATCAGCTGCGGGCGCAGGACTTTCCTGAGAATGATGGTTTCCGGCAGGGAGAGGCCGATGACCGACATCATGAAAGCCAACACGGTGCCGAGCGCAGCACCCTTGCCCAGCAGCGCCTGAACGATAGGAATGATGCCCGCTGCGTTGGAATACATGGGAATGCCAATGAGGACGGCGAGTGGCACGGACCACCAGACTCCCTTGCCCATGATGGACGCCATGAAGTTTTCCGGAACATAGCCATGGATTCCGGCGCCCACGGCGATTCCGGCTAGTACGTAGGGCCACACCTTACCGACGATGTCGCGGACCGACTCTTTCCCGGCGTGGATACGTTCGCTCCAGGAGGGCGGCCGTTCCCGTTC
>JBARGS010000269.1:0-10903 GCA_049798495.1 Candidatus Korobacteraceae bacterium
CGGGTGCCCCATTCAAGGCCCTCTTTTGGCCTTGAGTGGGGATTTTCGTTTGCCCTCTATCCCGCTTTCGGCTCCCCATGATCCCCAGCGTCCCGCCGCAACACCGTCATGGACACATACGCTCCCACCCACGACCCCAGCGCGGCGAAGCACACATACACCCAGTTGCGCGTGTAGCTGATCACGGCGAAAGCCGACAGCAGATACCACACGCTGCTCCAGGTCGCCGCCGGCACACGCCGCCGCGAGGACACTGCCGCGTTGAACATCACATACACCGCATCCGTCGCCGCCGTCGAAGCGGCCACGCCCAAAGCCAGCCACGGCTGAATCTGCACCACGCTCTTCACCTCGCAGAAAAGTATCGCAATGCTGTAAAGGCAACTTCAATTAGATGTCGTTTTGAAGCAACTGCCTTTCAGAGTCTATGGGAGAGCGAACGTTGGATTTTGGCAGTGGTATATGAGTACCGAAAATCCAGCGCCGTTAGGCGCGGAACAGCTTAGCCCAGCGCGAGGCGCGCTTGACGGAGTGTCTGAAGGTCGTCCCCAAGAACTGGCCGCAATCGACCATCGCGGAGAATGTAGCAAAGCTTTAACCAGCGACGGGCTTCACGAAACACGCCCCGTAGCCGGCTGCTTGCCGATGAATGATCCGGACTAGCGAGCGGTCAAGGGATTGAAACTCCCCCGCCATTAGGAATTCCAGCAAAACGATATCGCCCACCTTGAGCTCCATAGCCGTCTCGAAGGCCACTCCGTCATCACTGAAGTCGGTGCAAGTTGCCGTCACCAATCTTCTTCCACCGCGATCGTCGCAAGTCGTAATTCGCACCGGTAATTCAATTGGCGAACGGAAGCGGTGTCTGTTCTCTTTCCACCCGGCGCTGGCCAGCACGGCACCTTCTGTCGAGGAGAGTGGTACGTCCGGTTTGCCACCTGAGTTTGTCTTTTCCTTCACGGCTCCCGATCCCTTCCAGACGCCTGTCTGGATTTGCGGGACCGGAACCGCAACGGTTCGATGTGGCTGGAGATGATGATCGAACTGGTTGAAAACTTCGCCCGCAGGTAGTGTGTGTATCGGCCAGTAGCTCTCTGCCTGCGGGCTTCGTCGCTTGATCGCCCCTCGCGATCAGGCTGTCCTACATTTAAGCCTGCCGGGGTCGAATCAAGCTACCAGCAAATCCGCGACTCTTCTAGTTTCTTGCTTCGTCATCGGCCGGCGAATTGTCGCAGCTTGTGTATCGAATGAATAGGCCGCCCGCGAGAGCACTCGCAACGTCAAAAAGGCGCGAACCCTGGCAGCGGAAGCTCGGACGGTTCCATAAACTTGAGATGTTTTTCATGTGATTGCTGGAAATCGCCGATCCACCCTGCAAACCCCTTCTTCGGACGCAGACAGCCCTCGCGAGTTGAGGCACAATGACAGCATCCAGATGTGGCCAGGAGTTGATATGACCCTCAATGCTACCGGATTGGTTTTTGCACACCGATTCTTGATGGATCGGCGGGTCGAATTCATCTGCATGACTTGTCTCGCCGTGGTATGCAATGTTCGCCACGAAGAGGACGCCGGCACACATTTGGATCGGCACATCTGCGACGGCGAGAATCGATTTCCCGGCGACTAGCGAGCTCTACTTAATCCTTCCGCGAAGGGACGGCTATCAGCCAGCCCTCCCTACCATATCGCTTCCGACTGACTACCTCAGTGGCAATTCGCGAATTTCCAGCTTGAGAGATCGGTGCTCCAGTCCCGCGAAGCCGTAATCATGTAGTACTCGGTGGTATAGAAGAAGGTACAGTTGTCCGAGGGATCGATTGCCATCGTGCTGTACTCACCCCACGGACTCGCGGTCTGCGAGCCGGCGCCGTTCACCGCGAAGGCTTCCGGCGACAGAGTGCCGAGCGGGTCGGTAAACTCCCGGCCGGCGACTGCGATCGAAGGATGCATACTCGAACTGGACTCACTGTAGCCCAGCAGGATGTCCTCCACGTTGTCGCGCGCGATGGAGCCCATCCAGCGATAGTTGCTATCCGAGGGGCTGCCGGCATAGGAGCCCTGCTGGAATACCGAGAGCGCCGTGACCGGAACCGTGTGCAAATTCGCGGTGAATTCAAACCATCTCACGCCGATCTGGCCGATCGAGGATTCAACATCGAAATTCACCAACCAATGCTGCTGCGGCAGCGGTATCGGCGGAGTAGCGCGCGCGCTCGCCGACGGCCGGTCTTCCCAGTATGCAAAGCGATACATCAGGCGATCGCCCAGCGATTCCAGCTGCGCACTCGTGCCCTGTTGCGGAACGCAGTCGCCGCCGAAGTTGCCGTTGCAGGAGCCAGTATAAGCGGCGACGGCGATCAGCTGGGAGTTGCCCAGTCCCGTCATTGTCGCATCCCCCGTGGACCAGTTATTGATGTGCATGGAGTACAGCGACAAGTGCGAGTTGTCGACAGCAGCAACGCTGCCGATAAAGAACTCGTCCTCGCTGCTCGGAGGCGCGACCGGCGAATCGCGGTCGGCCGGTAGCAAGCTGTCTTCATTCGGCGTCAGCTGGAAGCAAATCTGCTCGGCAGTGCCGTCGCCCACCAGCAGCTTCGCCCGGTCATAGCCACACATCACCGCCCCCTGGAAGCCACTGCCGCCGGGTCCGAAGTTGTTCCAGTTCTGATAGTAGCCGTCGCTGGCCCCGCCACTGGACCACACGCCCCACTTGGGATAGTCCGGAAAGCCGTTCTGCACCACGGGAAATTGATACGCGTACCAGAGATTGTCGGAGAAGGTAGCCGTCTGCGAGACGGCGATACAAACCGCATAGGGTGACACAAACACATTCTGCGCCAGAATCCAGCGATGCGCCGCACGGTCAAACTTGACGATAAGCTGTCCTTCATTGTTATTCGCGCACAATGTCCCGGGCAGAAGGTTGCGCCAAATCGTATTGCCCGGCGTGCTGTCTTGACCACCTAACGGAATGATGGCCCCTGTACTCTTGTCGAAGTCGGCGTAGGAGACATCTACCCACTGCACGACTTCCGTGTCGCCCACCGCCAGATTGGTATTGGGTGGTGAGGCGCCGACGGTGAAGTTGGGAAATCCATTGCCGATTCCCAGCACGTGGTATACGAGGCTGAATTCGCTGCTCGGCGCGGCCATGTGTTGCTCGACGGAGTCCGTCACGCGCCCAAAGTTGCGCTTGGGGAGCCGGCGACGCGGGTTGGGGAAGTACAGAGCGCTGGAAGCCTGCGATTCAGTAACCGCTCCGGCAGCAAAGGCCGTAGCATGGTTCAGCAGCGGCTTCGCCATTAGCTCGTCTGCGGCAATTGCGAAACTGCATAGCAAAAGGACGCACACGACAACGATCGCTGGGCCCGCGGGCTTACGCGCTTTCATGACTCCATTCCTTTTCTACTGCTTCTGACTTTCTTGTCCGACTATCGGCTGAAAAGTAGAAACGTCTTGAACAGCAGATCAATCTAGTTAGGTTGCAGTCGGCGACGATGGAACGTTTCCCGCCTTACCCTGGGATTCTCGTCCAGCGGATCACGTACCGGGGCAACTTTTATCACAGCACCTCTCACCCGGCAACTACCGGCCTGCTCAATTTCCAAATTAATTCTATTGGATAAGGGAGTCTGGCATTGCCTTCCGTCTGCTGGTATGCTTCTCGATTCCCAGGAGAAGCTCATGCGCAATGCAGTCTTTGCATCCCTCGTGATGCTCGCCGTCGCCATGTCCGCGCCCGCGCAAAGCGCGCGGCATCCTTTCACCTTTGAATATGGCGCGACCATGCGCCACGCCGAGGTGGTCGCCGTCTCGCCGGACGGCAAAACCATCCTCTACCGGGTGAGCTTCGGTGGTCCCAAAGGTCCGTCCAATAAGGAGTGGCGCTTGATCGGCGCGTCTGGTGGCGATGCTCGCCTGCTGAATATTCCGGAGAACTTTACTCCCGCAGGTTTCACTGGCGATGGCAAAGCTTTGTATGGAACCTTCGAGGTAAGCAAACAGCAGCAGTTGGCTACCTTGCCGCTTGCTCCTGCCAATACCGCGGCCGCCGCAGCAGCCACCGCAGCTCCGCTTACGGGTTTGCCTAAAGGGATTCGCTCCGCGCTGATCTCGCCTGACGGAAAGCGCTATGCCCTACTGGCGGATCCGCGGCTTCCCGATCCTCTGGCCGAAGTTCATACCGTCATCGAAGCCGAGCCCACCAGCCTCTATGTCATCAATGCCGACGGCTCGGGTGGTGCGTGGTGGTGTCCCACATTGCGGGATATAGCTTACGACGGCCTCGCCTGGTCGCCAGACGGCTCGTCGCTGGCGGTGATGTCGCAGACGCCGAAGATCGGCTTTCACGACGTCAAGTCTTTCATCGACACTTGCAACGCTTCCGGGACCCATCACGTCGCCACCATCGACAATGCTGCCTCTAACGTCGGCTGGATCGATGGCGGCAAGGACCTGGTCTTTCTCAGCACGACGACCTCGGTCATCACTCCCGATCACGTCTGGACAGTGCCCGCAGCCGGTGGCAGCCCGCTGGATCGTACTCCCACATTGTCGGGGAGCGCCATTCACCTGTTCGTCGATCCACAAGGCAACCCCTGGGTGACCGTAGCCCGTGGCGTGGAGTTGGAGATTGACGCCTTCCAGAACAACGCTCTTTCGTCAACCTATACGTGGCCGGGTGGAACTATCGATGACTACGTCACGCCGCAGCTCGCCTCCGCGCCCGCCGTGCGCGTCTTCACCGTCGCCGACCCGCAGCATGCCGACAACGTCGCTGTAGCCAATGGCAACACTCTCCAGAAGGTCACCAACGAAGGCGATGACCAGGTGGCAAAGATTGCGCTGGGTGAGGTGCGCGCAGTTCGCTGGACAAGTCCTGACGGCACGGCATTAGAAGGCATCGTTACCTTTCCCGCCGACTACGTAGCCGGACGCCACTACCCCTTCATCGTTTTTCCGCACGGCGGACCGGAGGGCAACGACACGCTGAGCATGAGCTTCTTCCCCAGGTTCTTCGCGGGCATCGGCTATATCGTCTTACAGCCCGAGTACCGCGGCTCAACTGGATATGGCAGCGATTTCCTGAACGCTATCTATCAGCACTTTGGCGATCGCGCCTACCATGACGTGGACAGCGCCACCGATTACGCCATCGCGCAAGGCTGGGCCGATCCCAAACGCCTCGCCATGTTCGGCTGGAGCGCGGGCGGCTTTATGACGGCGTGGAGCGTCACCCAGACCAACCGCTACCGCGCCGCGATTGAGGGCGCCGGAATTACCGACTGGGCCAGCTTCATATGGACCAGCGACCTGCAGCAGATTGACTACGACGCGCGCTGGCCCGATAAAGATCCCGACGCGTTCCTGGTCTTCTCCGCCGTCATGCATTCGGAAAATGTGACTACTCCGCTGCTGATTTTGCACGGCGCGGCCGACCAGCGCGTGCCGACCTATCAAGGTCGCGAGCTGTTTGAGGTCCTCGCCGCGCGCGGCAAGACTACGCGCATGGTCACCTATCCGGGCTCGCCTCATTTTCCCGTAGCGTGGGAGCAGGTCAGCGACGTCTTCCGGGAGACTGCTGCCTGGCTGGCCCGCTACAACCCTTAGCAACGTTTAGAAGGAACACAGCTTTACAGGCTGCGGAAAAACTCGGGTTTCGGATGCTTTGTATCAGGGCACGACTTCAGTCGTGCCATAAGCCGTTTATTTTTATTATTCCGAGCGGGCTTCAGCCCGCGAGGAATCTGCTTTTCCGTCTTTTTCCGCAGTCTGTTTAGCTGCGCCCCTTCAAGACTTCCATAACGAGGGGCGACGAAACCTTCTTGACTTGCGGCGCGTTTAGTAGACAATGCTGCAAGCATCTCCAAGACAATCCTTCCGATTCGGAGAGTCGCATGTTTCGCACCGTGCTTGCCGCCGTGTTGTCTCTGCTGCTCATCGCACTGCCGGCCTGGGCCGATCCCGCCGGCGATCAGACGGCCGGCGCCGTGAAGGCGCTGCTTCCCGATGCGTCGGACAATGCGCATCCTCTCGCGATCAACGACACGCTGCACTGGAACGATCTTCTGCAGACCAATACCAAGGGACGCCTGCGTGCCGGCCTTACCGACGGCTCCATCCTCAGCCTCGGCTCCAATAGCCAGCTGCGGGTGGTGCAACACGATGCCGCCGCACAGCAGACTTCGCTTGACCTGAACTACGGCAAGCTGCGCAATCAGGTCGTCAAGATTACCCAGCCCGGCGGTAAGTACGAGGTTAGGACACCCAATGCCGTCATCGGTGTTATTGGCACGGATTTCTACGTCGCCTATGCCAATGGCCGCACCACCGTCATCTGCTACGATGGCACGCTCGCGGTCACGCCGGGCGCGGGCGCCAAGGTAGTGGACAGCAACAACGCAACCACCGGAGCTACCAGCGGGGTAAGCGTGGCCGCCGGGCAGATGGTCGTGATTGGCTTCAAGGTTGCGGGCGGTGGCATGCAGTCCTATCCCAACATGATGAAAGCCAGCCAGACCGACACTGGCATTCCCCAGCACGTCAAGTCTCATCTGGCCCGCAACATTACTATCGGCGCAGCGATTGCCGTTGCCGGACTGACGGTGGGCCTCACCCAGATCAACTCCAGTCCGAAGCCTTGCGGGTGTAAGTGAGTTTGCGGTTGAACCATGCGCTTCTGGAAAATTCCGGCGAAATGGTTTTCCCAGCACGCACACCTGACCATCGCGCTGGCGGCAACTGCAATTGGTTTGATCCTTTTCGTCTTCGCCGGCATTGGTGAGAACGGAAAAGCCGGCTTCGTTTTCCTTCAGGACATCGAGCAACGCTCGCTCGACTTGCGTTTTGCCTTACGCGGCAGCCGCCCACCCGATCCGCGAATCGTGATCGTCGGCATCGACGAGAAGACCCTGCAGGAGATCGGCTCCTATCCTCTGCCACGCAGCACTTACGCTGCTCTTATCCGCAACCTCAAAGCGGATGGCGCCCGTGTCATCGCCTTCGACATGACCTTCACCCTGCCGGAAAGTAGTCAGGCGTTGTCAATGTTAAGCGGCCTGAAGAAAGAGTTCGGGCCGAAAGCCACCCCGGCTCAACAGAAGGCGATGGAAGACTTGCGGCAACGGGCTGATGTCGACGCGCAGTTTGCCAATGCCATCAAGGACGCCGGCAACATTGTCCTTGGTCATCTCTTTCTCGGCGCCGATCGCGCCAAATACGCCGATCCCAAGCAGGCTGAAGCTTACTTCAATATCGTATGGGCAAAAGCATTTCCCCAGGTGTTCAAGGATAAGTCGGGCAAAAAGGACTTCGACTTGGGCAACGCCTGGATTCAGGCGGGCGGCCCGGTGGCGGAAGGCGTTGAATCGAACCTGCCGCAATTCGCCGAAGCGGCCGCTTCCTATGGTTTCTTCAACATCAATCCCGACGACGATGGCACCTTGCGCCGTGCGCTGTACATGATCCGCTATCGCGACCAGGATTTCTTCCCTTCCCTCGATCTGGAAGTCTTGCAGCAATACGAAAACATTCCCGACCAGCAGGTCGCAGCCTACATTTCCGCCGACGGGCTCGATCACATTCAGTTTGGCTCCCATGATCTGCGGCCGCGCACCGACGGAACCGCCCTCATCAACTATGTTGGACCGTACCACTCCTATCCCCACTACTCCATGGCCGACGTGCTGAACGGAAAGCTGCCGGCCGATACCTTTCGCGACAAAATTGTTTTTGTCGGTTCCACCGCATTGGGAATTGGCGATCTGCGAAATACTCCTTTCCAGCAAACCGGCTACATGGGAGTCGAGGTGCATGCCAACATCCTCGACAATCTACTGCACGACAGCGAACCGCATCGCACCTTCTTAGTGCGCAGCTTTCGCCAGGAGCTGGTGGACATCGGTTTCATCATTTTGTTTGGCGCCGGTCTCGGCATCTGGTTTGGGCGTTGCCGTCCCTTCGCAGCGACTGTCACCGCGATCGTTGTGCTGGCCGCTTTCAGCGGCTTCGTGTACTTCGCCTTTGCCCATTGGGGACGCTGGTTCAGCTTCGTGATTCCGGCCACTACTCTGGTCATCTCCTACGTCTCGGCGACCAGCTTTCGTGTTGTCTTTGAAGAGCGCGAGAAGCGAAGGATCCGCAGCAGCTTCTCGCAGTATCTTTCCCCGGGCGTCATCTCACTCATCGAGAAAGATCCGGAAAAGTACATCCATCCCGGAGGCGAAACCCGCGAGCTCTCCATGTTGTTCAGCGACATTCGCGGCTTCACTAACATCTCCGAAGGCATGACTCCCGACGCGCTCGTCCACATGCTGAATGAATACTTCACCGCGATGACGCAGGTGCTGAATCGCAATCTGGGAACACTCGATAAATATGTAGGCGATGCCATCGTGGCCTTCTGGGGATCGCCGTATCCGCAGGAGATGCACGCCTTCTATGCGTGCCGCTGCGCGGTCGAGATGATAGCCCGGCTGGAGGATTTAAACCGCGACTGGGAGGCGCGCGGCATTCTCCCCATCGCCATTGGCATCGGCATCAACAGCGGCGACGTCAGCGTCGGCAACATCGGATCGGAACACCGCCTTGCCTGGACGGTCATCGGCGACAACGTTAACCTCGCTTCGCGCCTGGAGGGATTGAACAAGCAATATCGCACCCAGATCATGATCAGCGAAGCTACTTACGTGCAGGTGAAGCAGCGCTTCATCGCTCGCGAGGTGGATAAGATTCGGGTGAAAGGCAAGAAGCAACCCGTCACCATCTACGAATTACTGGGGCCGCTCTCGGAACAACGCAAGTACGAGTCGCTGCTGACTGCTTATAACTCTGCGCTTGCCAGTTACCGCGCAGGTGACTGGCGCGAAGCAGCCGGAAAGTTTGGTCCGATCATGGCGACCCACCCTCTCGACGGCCCGACTCAGGAACTTCTGCAACGCTGTTTGGAATTCATGGAGGAGCCTCCACCCGAGGGCTGGGACTTCGTCTACGAGATGCATTCAAAGTAGTGCAGTTCGGTACAGGATGAGTCGATGTCACCAGCCGCCGCAGGGTTGATCGCACGGAAAGGAGTTTGTGATTGACGCGACCCAAATAGAATGCTAGCTTCTCTCATCTTCAGACATTCATTCTTGTGCTCCGGGCCGCTCGCTCTCTAAAGCTCTCTTTCTATTTGCAGGAGGCAGGTTGGTGGGTCAATGGCATCGTCTGTCGCGGTGTTCCAGAAGAGGTATGGCTCTCATGGAAGGTAGCTCCCCCCGTCCCGGTCAACTGATAAGGGTCGCGCTGCTGGTGATGATCGCTTTTTCGGCCCGGCTTTTTGCCGAGACGGACTTTGTGATTCCCCCTGGTCGCGCATCCACTCCGATTGTCATTACACCCGGTCCCGACCAGTTGCTTTGGTTTTCCGAGAGCACCGGTCTAAAAGTCGGAAACATTAACTCGGACGGCATCGTCAACGAGTTTCCGATTCCCGGTGCACAGGCACTCACCGGCATCGTCCTGGGACCCGACGGCAACATGTGGTTCACCGACGAATATGCGGGCTTTATTGGGCATATAGGCGTTGATGGCAGCAATATCGTTACCTTCAGCCTGCCCGGCAGCCATCCCCAGGGCATCGTCGTTGGGCCAGACAACAACCTCTGGTTCGTGGACAACTCCGTTGATCCTCTTCAACCGGCGGACGGCTTCAGGATCGGGCGCATCGATACCTCCGGCAACGTCACGGAGTATCCTACCGGCGTCAATCCAGCCGTATTCGACGCTTTGGACTATGCCCCCGGCCAGATTACCGTCGGTTCCGATGGAAATCTTTGGTTTACCAATGCGAACGCAAGACTTGCCGGCATTCAGTTTGTAGGCCGCATCACCACAGTAGGAGCGGTAACGATCTTCAACACCGGCGACACGCCGCAGGGGATTACCGCCGGGCCTGACGGGAACCTATGGGTGATCGAGACGTTGAACGTCGCCAAGGTTACAACTGCCGGCATCGAGACGGAGTTTCCGCTTTCCGTAAACGAGGGATACAGTGGGATCACGACCGGCTCTGACGGTAATATCTGGTTCACGGAACTTGCAACGATCGGATTCGTGACTCCGGGCGGAGCCGTAACCGAGTTGGATTCGGCCGAATTTACTGCTTTCGTGGTTCCTTCCGGCATAACCAGCGGCCCAGGTGGTGCTCTGTGGTTCCTTGGACAGCTTTCTAGCAATATCGGCAACGTTTTCCCTCCCGGCCAGTTAGGCAATACCTTCAGCTTGAATTTTGGAAGCCTGCCCAGCAACGATACGCTCGGTCCGGACGGGAACATTTGGGTCACTCAGTCCCTTGCCGACATGGTGAGTCGCGTCACCCCGACCGGCCAGGTAACCTCTTTTCCAACCCCGCCAAATTCTCAGCCTGAATTCATCGTTACCGGATCGGACGGTAATCTCTGGTTCACTCAACAACTGACGCGCCAAGTCGCCCAGATGTCCCCCGCAGGTGTAATTCTCAATCAATTCCAAGTCGGGGGCGTGCTCTGGTCGCTCACCTTGGGTCCCGATGGAAATATCTGGTTTCCGGAAAGAGGCCGAGTCAATGCCATCGCCCGACTTACTCCGGCCGGCGTGCTGACCGAATTCCCAATTACTCAAGGAGCCTCTGCTCTGTACATCACGTCCGGGCCGGATGGCAATCTCTGGTTCACGGAAACAAGTTTATTCCAGATTGGCAAGATCAATCCCGTTAGCGGGCAGATTACAGAATTCCCGGACCCCGCCGGCTTCCCGACTGCAATCGTCACCGGGCCCGATAACAACCTATGGGTGATGGGCTACAACAACATCCAGAAGTTCTCCACTTCGGGCGCTCTCCTGGCCGAATACCCCGCACAGTTTCAGACCCTTCTGGACA
>JBARGS010000270.1:0-23838 GCA_049798495.1 Candidatus Korobacteraceae bacterium
TTCGACGTAACCTCGGGGCGGCTGTACTACCAGCGATTCAAAGCCACCCTCGCCGGCCTCGGCACTGGAGCGCTCGTTGACGAGCACCGTGGCGTGGCGCAGCGTCGCCCAGGAAGCCAGCCCGGTCTGCAATCGCTTGGCTTTCCAAAGCGAATCGTCCGAGACTCCGGGAAACTGCACATTGTCTGCCCACTGTACGGCCAGCGCGTCAATCCATGCGTCATACAGATTTCCATGCGTACCGTCCTTCGGCCGCCGCCGTTGCAAGGCGTTCAGAGCCGGGCCTAGCGGTGGATATTCCGCCAGATCAGTTTTGAGCAGAGCCTGTGCATATCCACTGCCGAGTGCTGTGGCAAGGTCCAATCCAGATGGCACGAGACGCGGCCCCTTCGGCCCAGTAATCTGTTCGGCAGCGGGCCAACCTGAGTGGTAAACGGTTGAGAGCAGCACCTCATTGTCGAAGCCCCACGATAAGGGGAAGATTTGTTGTGTGTCGAGCGGGTGAAGTGCATAAGCAGGAGGGTGAAACGTTTCTACGCTCCAGACCGGAGCAGAGCGGCTGGGCGCAATAAAGCCCTGGTAAGCGGCAATCCATTGCATCGCCCCAGCCTTGACATTTGCCGGAAGCGAATTCAGATCCTCAGCTCCCTTCTTCGCTGCAAGACTAGTCAAGTAGTGTACCGCCTTGAAGTACGCTTCCATCTCAGGCGTTGATGTGTAGTGTCCGCGCGGTCTCAGTTCGGTGAAATCGAACGGGGCCCCGAATACACTCGACTTAAACTCTCCATCGGCCTGTTGGATGTGCAGAGCTTCAGCGTTTGTAGCCTTCGCCTCACTCCGAGATTCGGCAACCGCATCGAATGCCAGCCCCCATGGAGAGTTGGGAGCGCTCGCCTGTAGAGATTTCCGCGCAGCCCTCACGAAAGCCCAGAATCGAGGCATCGCCTGCTGGCGTTCCTTCACGATGAATGTGCCTTCATAAGCTGAGGCAAATACCTCCCAAAAAATGTCCGTAGTCACCAGATACGGACGGGCTGGCTCCATTGTGTCCGCTGGGTGCATGGTGTACAACTCCGAGTCGTAAAGCTGATACAACTGCTCATCGTCCGTGGGACGAAGCATTCCAGGATTCTTCGCCAGCATCTGCTCGTCGGCTGGGCTCTCGATGAACATCCATGCATTGATTACGTCGGCGAGGGGAACATCGATGGGCACATAGACAAGAGCCTGCTGATTGCCGCTCTCAACCAGTCCTACGATTCCCTTGCCGTCAGGAGTCGATGACGGGGTCGCGATAAATTCATAATTCCGGGCCTGCGTGGATGCCGAGTGTCCGTGATTGGCAATCACCGTAATCCCCGGCTGGCCGCGTTTCCACTGCAAGAGCGCGGCGCCGTTCGGAGTGACGGTCAGCGATCCGCCGCAGGGATTGCCTGCCATGGGCGAAGGTTTGCCCCAGTTCCAACCTGCGTAAGGAAGCTCTTGGAAACAGCCTTTAGCGTCTTGCCAAATCAGAATGTGCCCGCTTGGGTGAAAAGCCACTGGCAATGCGGAACCGACGAAGTTCCTGGCCGGTTGCTCGTCCTCGCCAGGCAGTTTCACATACGATGCCTCCGGTCCGATCACCTGGTACTCGCGTTTACCCTCTTCCGTAATCGAACGGGTTGAATATTCGCCGCCTGGCTGGCGCTCTGCGAAGAATATCCGGTAGCTCTCCAGTGGCTGCCCCTGGACTGCCCAACCTATTTGAAAGGGCCGAGGCGCCATCAGTAGACGGCGAAGTTCATACGTGGAGTGATAAACATTATGTTCCGTCCATTTTCCATTCTGCTCGTCAGCTACCAAGATGATCCACTGCTCGCCGCTCTGGCCGCTGATAAAGAATCGATTTCCCCTCGGATGAACCGCAATCGCACGTGCATCCAATGCGGATGGCAGATCGAGCAGGGGAACAGCCTTTGCGTCCCCAACATGCCATGTCACCACATGATTGCCGGAGGCATCGTGGAGAAGAATGAGCACATCTGGCCCGGTGGGCCAAATGTCGTAATCCACAACTGTAGTACCCAGTGGCAAGCTTAGTTCCGACGGAGCATTCGGAGAAGGCGCGACGTTCAGTTCCCGCGAATGGAAGGGAGACTCCTCGGCAGCAAGCGCGGAGACAAGCAGGGTTATAAACAAAATATTCTTGGCGACGGTTGTCATATCGCTCTCGTACGGCCGGATTCCGGTCCATCATTTTCAAGCGCGACGAGGCCAGCTTGCACCTCCCGCATCTTCTGCGGAATGGCGCTCAAATCGGGCATTACTATTCTATGGCGCTTGGTTACGATGATCCAAAACAGCATAGCAACTGTGAGCGGGAGACCACAGGCGGCAACGTGGCCGAGGGCGGTGAGATATGCACAATAAACCACGAGGCCTACAAAGATAGCCGCCAGCAGCCAGTCCATCGCTCCAAGCTGGTCCGGTGTCTTGGCGAAGCGATACAAGATGAGACCCGCGAGATAGATTAGACACGCGCTTACTGCAACTTCGAGTCCACGATCTCCGTAGAATGCCGCAACGGCAAAGAGGGCTAGGAAGACTACGGTGATGGCCGCATTAATGATCGCTCGCCGGCGTGCGTTGCCCCCTAAGACGCCGATAGCTCTGGGATGCCCAATAGACAAGTGCACCAGGAACCCTAGCCAGAGCAAGCTCCAAATCGCAAGAATGACGGTCAGTCGGTGATGGCGCAGAAACACGACCGGCACAATCACCGATAAGAGTATGGTTGCGACAAACAAGCAGTTCGAGATCCGGTTGCGGCGTCGTCTTTGTGTCGTCATAGTTAGCCCGAGCTTCCCTTGTCGCCGTGCGGCGGCGAACGGAACCATGTGAGCACCTCTAGCAAGTGTTTATTGGGCCCCGCGCACGTAGTCTGCCGCGCTCGACCAAAAGATTCTCGCGACGGCGCGCAGTAGGAAGAACCCTGTATGCTTCCATTTGTTTCATCAACTTCTCCACGAACGGGCCAGCTACTGTTGATTTCGAATGCGGCACCCAGCGCGGAAGGTTCTCCGGATTCGGCATTCCCCCCGGGAAGGGCCCCAACCTCGCAAGGAGCGTTTCTTCTCCCGCGCGGGATTGGGGCGTCGGAAAGGGTCTACTCAGTTTGAAGGCGGGCAGCCGGGGCCCGATCCGTTGCAACAGAACCGAGGATTACAAATTCCCACACCTGTCAGGGGAACCGTGTAGGGATTTCCGCTCTGTACTTCCTCGGGGGAGTTGGTTGTAACCGCGAACTGCCCAGTGAACAACCCTCGCTCCTCAGGCGAGAACTCGATAGTGATGTCCACGTAGTCGTTCTTCGCTAGCGACATGGGACAAGATGATTGTTGGGAAAAGTACTCACCACTGACCTGGCAACGGTCTATGGTGACGCGCTGCGGCTCTTGATTGGTTATCTTCACCGTGCAATCGGCATGTGAACCGACCAGTGCGACGAGATCGCAGCTTGCAGGATCGAATGTCACGTCGTGTATGCCGGTGCCGCTCAGTCCGGCACTAATCTGGAGCTGGTTGTTGCTGCCCTGCTTATGGTAGAGAATCACCAGGGTTTGGCTCTTCTGTCCGACCGAGCCGGGGTCGAAAACAACGTTACTCGTGCAGAAGTCGTTGGGCATTAGCGTCCCAATGCAATTATTGGTCTGCGTAAATGCCTGGCCGTTGGCAGTGATGTTGGTGACGATGATGTTCACCGCGCAGCCGTTGAGCAGATGGAACGCTTTGGGGTTGCTGGGAAAATCGACCGGTTGGTTTTCGAAGTCGTAGCTGCTGGGGGTGAGGGTTACGCACCCGTTAGTAACCAGGACCTGACCTGCATCCTGGTCGGTTGAACTGGTTGAAGAGTCGGTTTGAGCAAAGGTGAGCACGGAAAGCATACACACCAGAATAAGCAGATAAAGCTTTTTCACGTCGTCCTCCTAAGTAGCTGGTATTGGGTAAACTGAGGGCGTGTTCGATCTCGGCTTCCCAACTCGACGTGAATTTGCCGCAACCCGTCCGCGATAGCAATGCTCCGGCGGTAACCCGCAAGTGACCACTGAGTGACCTGCGTAATTAACACATTTCAGGATAGTTGGACTTTGTCCCGGGTGTTGCTCTATGGCTGCGAATAAGTGTCTAGCCAGCCCGAAGCCACTGGTAGTAAACTCTTGGCCACACTCTGTCTCCCGCGCCAATGAAGCAAAAAATCCTGGTTCGCGTTCGTTTTGGGCCTTTTGAACTCGACGTCAAGGCTGGCGAACTGCATTGCCAAGGCAAGACCGTCCTTCTGCAAGAACAGTCCTTCCGCTTGTTGCGGGCCTTGATCGAGCAAGATGGGGATCTAGTAAGCCGCGAAGATCTTCAGAAACAACTATGGCCCAATGACACCGTGGTAGAGTTCGACCACGGTATTAATGCTGCTATCAAGAGACTGCGGCGTGTCCTCGGAGATTCCCCCGAAGAACCGAAATACATTGAAACGGTTGCTCGCCGGGGCTATCGCCTCATGGTTCCAGTGCAATGGGCTTCGCCTGCCAGCGATAGTGAAGCTCGGAATGGCGGGGACCGGGCAGGCGAAATTCTGTACGTCGAGCAGGCCGGCTGGATTGGTCAGCAGGTGTCCCACTACCGCGTGCTAGGGATGGTTGGCGGGGGTGGCATGGGAGTCATCTACAAGGCCGAGGACTTGCTGTTACATCGCGCCGTGGCTTTGAAGTTCCTGCCTGAGGAATTCAGTACCGATTCCAAGGCTTTGCTAGGACTTGAGCGGGAAGCATGCCTGGCTTCCTCGCTAAACCATCTGAATATTTGTTCAATTCACGAACTGGGAAAACACGAAGGCCAACCCTTCATAGCCATGGAGCTATTGGCCGGGCAGACTCTTAGAGACTCGTTCGCCTTGGATTCGCCGGGAGCTGCCGGTTCGGCCGCGCCCGTTCCCATCGGAAAGCTACTCGATATTGCGATCCAGGTGTGCGATGGGCTTAGGGCGGCTCACGAAAAGGGCATCATTCACCGCGATATCAAGCCTGCCAATATCTTCCTAACCTCGGATGGCGTAGTTAAGATTCTAGACTTTGGGTTAGCCAAACTGGTTCAGGGGGATGTCAGCGAGGGGCAGGAAGACAGGCCCGAAGTGACTTCACCGGCAGATCCTTCGGCCCTGGCTGTATTGAAGCTCAGCCGAACCGGAATAGCTATCGGCACGGCTGCCTACATGTCTCCTGAGCATGTGCGGGGCGAGCGATTGGATGCTCGCACCGACCTGTTCTCACTCGGCGTCGTGTTGTACCAAATGGCCACTGGTACCCCGCCGTTTCGTGGCGAGACGCCCGCTTTACTCTTCGACGCCGTGCTCCACAATACTCCGGTTGCGCCTGCCCGCTTGAATCCCAGCCTGCCCGGGAAGCTGGAACAGATCATAAGCCGCGCTCTGGAAAAAGACCGCAATCTGCGTTATCAGAGCGCATCGGAGATGGTGGCCGATCTGCGCCAGGTCAAGGGCGAGATAACTTCAGCGCAGCTGGTGGTTGCAGCGAAGGAAGGCGCCGATCAGGCTGCCACAAGTAGCCGACGTACTCTGCGCTGGAAGATGGTTGCCGTTGCGCTGCTTTTCATGGCTTTCCTCGGCGGCGGAGTGTACTGGCGCTGGCATAAGTTCAAGCCACCTGCGCTCACCGACAAAGACATGATCGTCCTGGCCGACTTCGACAACAAAACCGGCGACCCGGTATTCGACGAAACCTTGAAGCAGGGACTCACCATTCAGTTGGAGCAATCGCCATTTCTTGATCTAGTTTCGCAGGGTAAAGTCAGTCGAACCTTGAAGCTGATGGGCCGTTCCGCCGACGACCCCATCACGCCTTCGGTTGCGCGCGAAATTTGTCAGCGCACGGGTAGTAAGGCCATGCTGAGCGGCTCGATTACCAGCTTGGGAAGCCAGTATGTGATTGGTCTCGAGGCGGTGAACTGCAGCACCGGGGACATCCTGGCGGAAGCGCAGCAGCAGGCGGCCGGCAAGGAGGGAGTACTCAAGGCCCTGGACGCTGCGGCAATCAGCTTGCGCAGCAAGCTCGGCGAGTCGCTGGCGTCAGTGCAGAAATATGCGACGCCATTGGCGGAAGCTACGACACCATCGCTGGAGGCGCTGCAAGCTTACAGTCAGGGGAAAAAGACGATTATCACGAAAGGTGACATGGCCGCTCTGCCGCTCCTAAAGCGAGCAGTGGAACTCGATCCGAGTTTCGCCGTGGCGTATGCGGCCATGGCGGTCTCCTACAATAACCTCGACGAGATCGGACTGGCGGCGGAATATGCGCGCCAGGCGTACGCGCTGCGTCTCAAAGTAAGCGAACGGGAGCGGCTGGTCATAGAATCGTCCTACTACATGTTCGCCACAGGAGAGTTAGAGAAGGCCGCGCAGGTATATGAACTGTGGCAGGGATACTACCCACGCGATGGGGCGCCTTACGCGAATCTGGTTGTCACTTACGCAGCTCTTGGAAACTGGAACAAGGCATTGGAAGAAGCGCTCGCGGCGATGCGCCTGGAACCGAACGCCGCCAGCAACTATCCCAACCTTGGCATGATCTATACCAGCCTTAACCGCCTGGATGAGGCCGAGGCGGTGTATAAGCAGGCAGAGCAGCACAAGGTACCCAGGGGATTCTTGTTCAACGACCGATACCTGCTTGCCTTTTTAAAGGGCGACGCGACGCAGATGGCGGATATGGCAGCGGCCGCCATGGACAAGCCAGGCAAGGAAGATCTGCTTCTGGCCACGCAAGCAGATACCGCAGGCTGGAGCGGGAGACTAAGAAATGCGCGAGAACTGACTCGCCGAGCGATGGATTCGGCCCAGCGCAACGACGCCAAAGAGACTGCCGCAAGCTATCAGGCAGCAGCCGCGCTGCGCGAGGTGGAATCGGGAAATCGGACGCAGGCCAAGGCCGACGCCGACGAGGCATTAAAACTGGCTCCGAACCGCGACGTTCGGGCAATAGCGGCACTCGCGTTGGCCCGGTCAGGCGATACGGTGCGTGCGGAAAAAATGGCGGCTGATCTGGATCGGAGCTTTCCACTCGACACTATAGTCCAGAAATATTGGCTGCCCACGATCCGAGCTGCTGCCGCCTTGGAGCGCAAAGACCCCAACCGCGCAGTTGAATTGCTAAGCGCGGCTAGCACAATCGAACTCGGTCAGCCTGCACAGGCGAATGTATCGCTATGTCCAGTGTACGTGCGAGGCGAAGCCTACCTCATGCTCCACGACGGTACTGCAGCGGCGGCAGAATTTGGTAAGTTCATCGATCACCGCGGCATCGTGCTGAACTTTCCCTGGGGAGCGCTGGCCCGCCTCGGCTTGGCTCGTGCCTACGTCCTCTCAGGTGACACTACAAAAGCGAAGACAACATACCAGGACTTCCTCGCTCTTTGGAAGGATGCCGATCCGGACATCTCTCTGTATCAGCAAGCCCGAGCCGAGTACGCCCGAATTCCTTGATTGCCCACACAGGTAATGGGCCGCTGCGCTTCGCCAGGCTTCCCTGTCAGGAAAATCTACTTGCGCTGGAATTCTGAAGCTGGCGCA
The DNA here is from genome assembly GCA_049798495.1 of Candidatus Korobacteraceae bacterium. Classification (GTDB taxonomy): domain Bacteria; phylum Acidobacteriota; class Terriglobia; order Terriglobales; family Acidobacteriaceae; genus Bog-257. The sequence goes on from JBARGS010000270.1 coordinate 7,622, forward strand.
TCGTGTGCCGGTGGTCCTAAACCGGAAGTCCGGGCTGAGTCTTGGCAATTGCCAGTTGACTGTCCCCGCAGACCTCCGGTTCGCTTTCATGTCTTCACGGTTGGCAATAAAGCCTGCCACACACGTGGATTTGGGACGGGCTGCCGTCTAAAGAACTATCCGTCACGGTCACAGTTCCTTCGCTCGACGAACTTCCTGTCACATAAATGTTGCAGAAGGAACCCGGCTGTACCGGCGTGTTGGGTCGGCATGAATGTGCCACATTTACGATTTCGTAAGGGGGACTCGGCTGCACCTCAACACTATAGATGGAAAGGGGAACCGGTTGGTTATTCGTGAGGGTTAGTAAACAGGGAGTTCCGCAACCGCCAGGAGGGTACACAGTCACGTCTCGTACGACCGTGCCACTTAAGTTGGCGGTAAATGGGCAGCCGGAAGCGCCCGTGCAATTCACTGTCAATACTCCTGTTTTCTGTCCTGGATTGGCGGCTTTAAGTTGTGCCTCGATGTAACATGAGCTCCCCGGCGCCAAGGCTAAGGAGCAATTAGTAAAGGGCACGGAGAACGGCGGGTTAGGAGCCGCCGAGATACGGCCAATATAGATAACGTTCGATGAGCCATTATGCAGCGTAAATAGCTCGTTAGATGGGAAGTCCGCCGCGAGATCGTTGCTGAAGTCCCAAGTGCGAGGGCTCAGGGTCACGCCGGAGGGTGACTCTTCCGCGGACTCTTGCTGACCCACTGGATCGTAACTAGAGTCGGTTTGAGCGAAGGCGAACACCGAGAACATACACAAAAGCAGCAGCAGAGAAAGCTTTTTCATTGTTTCCTCCAGGGTGGCCTGCATTGAATATGGGAGACAAGAGGGTCGTCGCGAGAGCCACTGGTTCTTTTGGGTGGCAATTGGCTCGCCATCCGTGTTGTCCGTGACGCCCTATCCCGACTCACTCGTCATGACATATGCTTACGTTTCGCAAGCCTATGCAACCGTTGGAGATTGGAAGCCGCTGCGTTTTGGAGAGGGCAAATCAGGTCGGCAAAAGAATCAGCCGGGGCGCTTTCATAGTCAACCTTTTGGTTGGTGCTAAAAACGTTTGGTTGATTCTCCGCTAGTTATGGTTTCTTTGAGGCGATGGATGAGGAAAAGTCGACATCGAGCGGTAAGCGGCCTATTGCGGGCCTGTTTCATGTCCGGCCATCCATATCCAATTCAAAGCTGCGAGCCAGGCGATGCAAGTAGTTGGGATGAATGCCGAGAAGCCTTGCCGCCTCCGGATAACTCCCATTCGCCTCTTCCAATGCCTCCGTCAGCAGGTTCCGCTTGAGACGGTTGATGGAGTCCTGGTACTTACCGCGACTTCGCTCGGAGCCATGCCATTCCAGCAGCGCTGCCGGTAAGTCTTCCGGCAAGAGCATTTCGGTCGAGCCCATCACGACTGCATGCTGAATAGCATTCTCCAGTTCCCGAACATTGCCCGGCCAGCTGTACGCCATCAGCATGGAACGCGCTTCCGGTGAAATTCCTTTCACCACACGATTGGTGCATTTTTGCGCATACTTGGTCGCGAAGTAAGAGGCGAGCAACGGAATATCCTCGCGGCGGTCACGCAGCGGGGGCACGGGGATAGATACCACGTTGAGACGGTAGAAGAGATCGGCGCGCAGCTCACCCTTTTTGACGGCCAGTTCCAGTCTCTTGTTGGTAGCCGCAATCACCCGCGCGTCGAACCTGATGGGCTGCGTCGCGCCAAGCCGCTCAAAAGCCTTAGTCTGTAATGCACGCAGGAGCTTGGCCTGCAAAGCTGGGGCTAGCTCACCGATCTCATCCAGAAAGACCGTGCCGTCTCTTGCCACCTCCAACTTGCCTTTCTTGTTCGTAACCGCGCCCGTGAAGGCGCCTTTTTCGTAACCAAACAACTCGCTCTCCAGCAGCGTCTCCGGAATGGCGGCGCAATTGATGGCCACGAACGGCTTCTCGCTGCGGGTGCTATGCCGGTGGATCGCGACCGCCACCAGCTCTTTTCCCGTACCACTCTCACCATGGATCAAGACCGTGCAATCGCTTTGGGCTACCTTCTCAACCAGCTGCGTAAGATGCCGGATGGGCTTGCTTTCTCCGACTATGGAATAACCCGCCGGAGTCAATTCCTCTCGCAGACGGCAATTCTCAGCCCGAAGAGACTCCAAGGTCAGAACATTTTCCAGCGCCACTGCGGCAATCCCTCCGACCGAAGTCAACAAGTGAACGTTATCTTCGGGAAACCGCTTCCCGCTGGAGGCGACGAGATAAATAGCACCAAGAACGTTTTGCAGCGCTACCAGCGGCACACACAGCACCGACTCGGTCTCGCCGGATGCGGAAGAGAAATCAGCAACCGCCGCGGAACGTTCCGCAAGAGAACGAATCAATACCTCTCTGCGAACGTTGAGTTGCGGTTGCGAGACGCCGTCCCTTTGCCAGGTGACGACGGAACTGGGCTCCTCATCAATACGTGGAATAATGAGAATTGCTCCGGAATCCGCCGGAATGACTTCTCCAATGAATTGCAGCAGGTGGACTTGCAGGGAGTCGAGATCGCGAAACGAATTAATCGTCTCGGCAATCTTGAACAGCACATTCAGGTCCCGGGCCATCCGCCCGATATCGGTATTAGACCCTTCCTCCGGGTTTTCGTCCTGGGTAGTGGTTCTGTTTAGCATGAATGAATCCCCTCATCAGCTAAGTTCCTCGCTTCTGGCTAAATGAACAAACCCACGATGGCAGCATAGTTTCGAAACGTGTTAAGCCTGCTGTCACATAAGATCTGTGATCTCAAGATGTGATGCCTTGGATGTAAGCCGCGAGTTTCAGCCAGGTCCAATTCCGGAAGTCCAGGTCTGTAGGAAATCATTTTGCTGCTCGGGCTGCTCGCAGCGCTCGGATTGTTTCCTCAACTCGCATACCGACAGATGAGTGATCGCTCCCCGGGAGTTCGTCGATGCCCTGGATGATGCGCCAGCAGCAATACAGAACCATGGCGGCGAAAGCCAAGGGCCACACAATCAATAAAGCTGACGGCAGATAAGCGAGAGCATTTGCGATTGCTCCAAAGCCCGCTCGTCCCGGAGGCCGCAGCCCCCAGAACACTACCGGCAAAAGAAAGAAAAGTGCGGAAAACCCGATTAGCGATCGTAGCCACTTCGGGCTGAGCGCAAGCCAGCGCCTTGACGCGATCGCGGCATAGAAGATGAGACCGCCTGAGACCGCCACCAGGTAACAGCTCGCAAAGTGCATCGTTGCAAGCACGTGTAAAGGCGATGGATGAAGGCCAAGGCTGGAGGCTGACGGAAGGGTCTCCACCATGGTAACAAGTCGGCTGCGCGCGGTAGGCAGCAGGCACAGCCAGCCGAGCAGAAGAACGAAGGTCGCTAAGGGGAAGACGGCGATAGCGAAAGAAGCGACGATCAGTGGGCGAAGTAGAACGGCTAAGCGTGGAATGGGGCGGGTGAACAGAAAACGTGTTTCCGCCGCACGGGTCTTGGCGCTGGTCCAGCCTAGGGATGCTCCGATGAGAATGCAGAGAAAGAGGTTGATGGCCTCGCTGATAACAACGAGACTGCGGACATCACCGCTGAGGACGACCGCGACGGGCACCCCCAACGCGAGAATGGCGATCGCAATCAGGCGTTTGCGGACGAGCAAAAGGAATGGATGCCAAAGCATGGTATGGTCCTCATGGTGTTTCGTTGCGCGCGTAAAAAAACTGGGCGAGCCTCAACAGAGCGGCCGCGATAACGACAGGGATCAGAGCGCAAGCGTAGGGCGGCGGCCCGGCGTCGCGGTGGTTGTAGAGGAAGAGGATTCTTCTCGCGAATTCTAACGACGGAGGCGTCCAGATGAGACAAAAGAGCAGCAGCAGCAACCCCAGGGTCCAATACAAAACCAGCAACATTGTGGCGAACGTTGAATTCGACGTAAGCCTAGAGCCCCAGGGCAGGCTGCGAAGAGCGACGATGAGGCTGAAGATCAGTGTCGACGTTGTCAACCACGAAAGAACGGGCCGCACCGGAGATGTCTGAAGAGTCGAGATGAGATCATGCGCCTCCTGTTCTGTAATTCCCTGGGCGGAGATCGTGCTCGGAACGTGATTCCATACCGGACCGTAGAAGATGAGCAGCAGGAGGAGAAATCCCACGGCTGCGGTAGCGATTGAAGCGAGTAGAGTTGTGAGCGCCGAACCCGTCCTGGCCCAAAACAGAAAGCGAAGTGTCAGCGGGCGCGTCCGCAAAGATCGCAGATTAGTCGAAGATTTCCGCTGGATGGCACTACAAGCCAACAGTGCAGAAGCAACACCGCAGATAAACAGGTCGAAGCCAAATCCGGCGCGAAGGTTGAGGTACCAGACACTTTGCGGCAGGGTAAGTGCGGAGTCGTAGCTATCTGCCATCTGTGGCGGAAGGCTCGTGCAGAACATCACGAACAAAACCCATGACCCGATAAGGTATCCCAAACGCCCCCAGCGTCCCTCCCTCCGGAGATAACTACGTTGTGGCAAGTTGAAGCGACGCAGAAAGATGCCGGGTGCCGGTTCAGGTTTTGGGTCAAAGGGCTTAACAGGTGATTCGCCCCTCAGTTCGCTGTTCTTCAATGCGAGTCTGCCCTTCTTCAGCCGGTAGCACGTCCACACCTTGATAGCGAAGATTGGGCCGCCGAGCCCTAAGAAGAAGATCCCATAGAAAACGAACACAACAGACGGCACAGTCATACGGACACCTCCGGACTGGCTTTGCCATTTTCACCGCCGGCTGTTCCTTGGCTGTCGGGTGTGCGGCAAAGGGCGAGGAAGATTTCGTTCAGGGAGAGCGGGGTGGAATCGACAATGGTAGCGCCGTTGCGAGTCAACTCAAGGGCAAACACCTCGGGATCGCGCTGGATAACATATTGCGTGGCGTGAACGTCGCGGCGAGCGCTCAGGATGGAGTCGCCGCCGGTGGGCAGGTTCGCGCCGGTGACGGTGAGGCGGCGGAAGTTGGCACGGATGTCCTCCAGCGGACCTTCGACCAGGATTTTCCCGCGGTCCATGATGCCAATGTGGTCGGCTATCTGTTCGATCTCAGCGAGCTGATGGCTAGAGAGGAAGATGGTGCGACCGTCAGCCGTGCAGTCATCGACCAACAGGCGAAGGAGCGCGTCGAGGACAACAGGATCGAGGCCGGTGGTGGGCTCGTCGAGGATGAGCAGCCGCGACCGTTGGGCGATGGCTACGGCAAGCGCGCACTTGGTCTTGTTGCCGAGCGATAGGTTCGTAGCGTCCAGCGGGAGTTCGAGCCGATCAACAACCTTGAGGGCGAGCTCATCGGACCATGTACCGGGGTAGAAGGCGCGGTTGAGTGTGAGCAGAACGCGAGGTGTGCCTCCGCCGAGTTGCTTGTCCTCCGGCACATATCCAACTTGCTCGAGCACAGTAACGCGCTCAGGATCTCGTGCGGGGTTGAGGCCGAAGACCTCTATGGTGCCCGAGGTCGGCCGGGCTAGACCCATCGCCATGCGAATGGTGGTGGTTTTGCCGGCGGCATTGCGGCCAAGTAGACCATAGATCGAACCCTCGGGGACGTTGAGCGAAAGGCCGTCGACGGCACGAATTTCTCTGCCGCCTACGGTGTAGGTCTTGACCAGAGAGCGGGTCTGGATGGCGAAGGCGGTCATAGGTCTCCTTCTTGTGGCACTTCACTGGAAATCGACTTGCGAACCCTGCGAGGCTTCTCAAGTTCGAGCAGGGCCCCGTCGAGCAGCTTATGCAGGTCCTCGGAGGCGACACGGAGCTGGAATGCTTCGACAGCAAGTTGAGTCGCCAGGGGACGGAGGCGGCGGAGCTTTTCGGCTTTCAACAGGCCCGGGCCAGAAGCCGTGAAGTCGGCAACGTACGTTCCTCCGCCAGGGACGGTGCGAATAATTCCTTCCCGCTCAAGGTTCTGAAAGGCGCGGGCAACGGTATTCGGATTGATACGGAGATCGGCGGCTGTGCGGCGCGTGGAAGGCAGCGGATCGCCTGCGCAGAGGAGCCCCGAAGCGATGCTCTGTTTGATCTGCTGTTCAATCTGCAAATACACGGGAACGCCGGAACTCGTGGAGATGCGCAGCGACAGCATGTCTGTACTAATACATTAATACGGTCAGCGACGCAAGAGGTTTTTTGGGGGATGCTGGCTGTGCGATTTCTTGCGCCCGGCTCTAGCGCAGGATCAGCGCCGTGGCGCGGCCTTTGCTAAAGCGAATTGCGAGCAATATTTCTATTTACTCTTCTTCTCCAAATCCTTCAGTTCTATAAGGGACGGAATGTATTCAATGAAGTCCTTGGGGCATGCGTCGCTGGCGCTGCGAAAAAGAGTGATGGCTTCGGGGCGTTCGCCACGCAGAGCGCGATACTCTCCAACGTAGAAGCTATATTCACACTTTTGATCGCTGTCTCCGTCAGCCGCCTGGAAGGCATCGTCCGGCGTGTTTTGACCAAGATAAAGTTGGATCAGCGGCCCCGGCCATTCTGACAAGTCCAAGCCCGCAATATTCGTTTTCAATTCATCTTTTCCATCCGCTCCAGCCTTGACACGCGACAAGTAAAGCCAGATGACACCGTACAGATCTGTCTTATCCAACCGCAGATTCTGACTAAGATCCTGCTGTGCGTCAGAGAAGTGCCTTGTATAGAGATTTGCTAAGCCTCGATTCAGAAGCGCGCGCGGAGTTCTTGAATCCAGCCGAATAGCTTCGTTGTAGTCCTGAAGGGCACGGTCGTAGTCGCCTTTGGCAAAGTAAGCGGCACCGCGGCCATTGAAGGCACTCGCAGATTTCGGATTCAGGCGAATAGCCTCGTTGTAGTCTAGAATGGCGCTGTCATAGTCTCCCTTCAGGAGGTAAGCCGAACCACGGCCAGCGAACGCATCCGCAGATCTTGGATCCAGGCGAATGGCCTCGTCGTAGTTCTGGATGGCACGATCATAGGCGTCTTTGTCGTTAGCGGTGCCGAGTGAAATAGCGGGCTTGCCAGCCAATCTCTGACCGATATGCTGGGCGAGGCGATCAGCAAAGTCTCCGGATGTGTTCACAAGAACGACCACCGCACGATCGGTTTTTGGATTGAAGGCTGCAGAGCTACTATATCCACCCGTTCCGCCATTATGCCAATAGCTTCCAGTAGCAGGGACGTACAGCCAGGCAAGTGCAATACGCATGCCTGCCGTGGCGTCTGCGCGAAGCTCATGAGATTGGGCAAGCGCTGCCGGAAGCGTCTCACCGTTCGGCGTTTTGCTAGCACCAGAAGGAAGCTTGTCCGGATGCAGGTTTGCTTGCAGGTACGTAAGCATGTCGTCGGCGGTTGAACGTATCGCTCCCGCCCCGGCCAATGCGTCCAGATCCCAGGCATGAGCGGGATGGTGCGCAGCATCGTGGCCTGTGATGAACCTGAGCTGCTGTTCGGCTGAGAGCGCGACCACTGTATCCTTCATCCCAAGTGGGCCGGTAATCTCATTCTGAAGCAACTGAGAATAGGGAACGCCAGCGCGGTCAGCCAGGGCCTGCCCAAGAAGTCCAAAACCAAGGTTGCTATAAAGGAAGCTAGCGTCCGCCGGCTTCGCGACTCCGTGCTTTGTCAGGAAGGCGTACAGATCGGCCGCCCGATAGTCGGCATACGGGTCGTTAGTGTTAGCGGGGTGGAAATTGTCGGGCATTCGGGGCAATCCCGAGTGCTGCGTAGCCAAGTCCAGCAGCGTGATTTCACTGCCGGCAGGTTTGGCTACGGTTCCGGCGGGCAACAATTCGCGTACCGGTTCATCGAATTTCACCTTCCCTTGTTCGACCATCTGTGCGAGCAACAGTCCGGTAAATGTCTTGGTGATGGAACCAATTTCAAAGATTGAGTCCGGCTTGGCGGTTCCATAGGCAAAAACCTGCTTTTCACCGTGGTCAACAATCCCGATTGTCACACCTGCCTCTGTCGATGGGGCGAGTGCCCCGCTGCTGAGCGCCTGCGCCAGGTCCTTGCTCAAAACAGCCTGCAACTGAGCCGCCGGCACGGGAGCCATGGCGGCATCGTAGGTGGGAGGCGGAACTGGCGGAAGTGAACTCGCGACCGCTTGTCTTTCGAAGTTTAAGGGCAACGGCTGGCCTTGAGTCCATGTACCGATAAGTGTCTTGCCATCGCCTGACAGGGTTCCGCTCCAGTGGCCGCTTACAACGGGAACATCAAACGAGAAGTTGTTCCCTTCCAGAAGGATGTGCGCGCACTCGAGCCCCATTGCGCCCTGGTCCAGGCTATCGACGGAACAAGATTCCTTGCCGGACACATCGCTCTTGACGCGTAATTGGATTCGAAGCGACCCCGAGCCAGCCTTCAGCGTCCCCAGCCATATCCCGTCCACAACAGAGGGCTTGGCCGTTGAAACAAATGTGTCCCGGCTGAAATTCAGAGGCACAGGAGTGCCCTGGTTCCAGGTGCCGGTCAGCACTGCACCCTGATTGTCAACAGTTCCTTTCCAGGTACCATTTACCGCAGGAACAGTGAAGCTTAGAGATTGTCCGTCGAAATGAAAATCAGAGCACGCGATACCTGACGCGCCCTGATCGGGACTATCCAGGCTTCCGCTCAAGGCGCCGTCAGCGCCGGTCTTCAGGTGCAATTTCAGATGCAGAGGGCCGAGCGATCCTACATAGTCGCCAGCGATGCCTGGCTTTTGCTGTGCGAAGGTCAATGGGCAGGTAAAGAAGAGCCAACCGCAAAAGAGCGTCAGCCACATCGAGCGTCGTAATTGCATCATGACTCCTTTTCGAGTGCGTCGAGGCCGGCATCGGTCTTGCCGTGATGGACGTAGGCGACCACCCACGGACCTTCGTGCAACTGTTAGGCTCATCATTTGTGACCTCCTGCAACAGACGATTTGCGGGTTTCGTTTTCTAGTACTCGCGTGTCTGCACTACTCTCAAAGCGGCCAGGCCCAGAATCGCCGCGGCGCCGAGGGAAAGGCCCATGCCGGCCCACGGAAAAGCATGCGTGAACAACGGCGAAATCATAGCTCGAAAGATATTCAGCGGTGCCAGCAGCGGAACCTTATATAAGAGCCCGTAAAGCACCACAACCCCGAACATGCTTACCCAGCCTCGCAGCTGGTCATTCAGAAAGGTTGAAAGCAGTACTCCTAAGAAGTAGAACGCGGAAGCGCACACCGATAGGGTCACCCAAAACGCAAACAGGTCTGAGTGCGATACGTGATCCGAAGGCTGGATGAGTACGATCCTTACGAAGCAGGGAGCGATGGCAAGGATCGCGACCGTCTCCAACATACCTAGCCCAGCCCTTGTGGCAAAAAGACGAAATCGGCTGACGGGCAGCGATAGCGTGAAGTACATCGAGCCGTGGAGGCCCTTCTTCATCCGACCGTATTGAGTTGCGATTCCCGATCCGGCCACCAAAAGAGGAACGAGCGAGTAGTACAGCGCGAAAAACTGAATGCCGTTTTCCGCCTGGGCTGGAGAAACCTGAGGTGCAGAGTTTGCTGCATGTGGTGCTGCCAGAGTGAAGAGGGGTATTGGGAATACCGCGAACAGGAGGGCAAATACCACCTGGAAGCGCGTCTCAAGCCAGCCTTTGTACCAAAGCATTTAGTTGCTCCTTACGTGTTCGAGAAAGATTTCCTTTAAGGTCACTGGAAACCGCTCGACTGAGGCGCCCGGTAACGCCCGGGCTTGGTTGATAATGGCTTCCACGTTTCGATTCGCAAGAATGTCGACCGTTCGCCCGTCCTGGCGGACATGCTCCGCGCCCTCGCCCCACTGAACCGGAGCCCGCAATTCTTCCCCGAAAACAACTCGTAGCCGCTGATACTGTGTTTTCAAATCGTCGAGCGAGCCGGTGACCACCGCTGCCCCGTGATCGATGATGCAGACCCGATCGGCGATCTGCTCCACCTCTTCCAACTGGTGTGAGGAAAAGAAGATGGTCGTTCCTTCGCTGGCAGAGATGGCGACCAGCTCGCGCAGCATGTCCTCCACCGCGACTGGATCCAGACCCTCGGTGGGTTCGTCCAAGATGAGAAGCTCGGCGGCATGTGAGATTGCTAGCAGCAGCATGAGCTTGGATCGCATGCCTTTCGAGAGATCCGAAATCTTGCGGTTGAGCGGCAGATCGAAGAGCTTGAGGTATCGCTTTTCCAAATCGTCCCGCCATTTGGGGAAGAAGCTTCGTGTGAAGCGGATGATTTGCTCCACCGTCATGTATGGATAAAGCTCCTTGTCTTCCGTGACGAAGCCCAGCCTCCGGCGGATTTCGATGCCCGCCGACAAATCTCCAGCCGGCAGGCCGAAGACGCGCGCATCTCCGCAGTCGGGTTTCAAAAGCCCCATCAGAAGCCTGATTGTGGTTGTCTTCCCGGCGCCATTCCGGCCGAGGAAACCGAAAATGCTTCCCGCGGGCACTTCGAGGTTAAGGCCCGTCAGCGCGGGCTGCCCCTTGAAAGACTTTCGGAGTCCCCGCGCTTCGATCAACCAGTCACTCATGGTTTCCTCCCGATGCCTTTCCCGCGCGATGCTGCGCCAGTTCGTTTTCAAACAGTCTTCTTATCTCGTCGTCTGTCAGCCCAAGATCGGCGAGCCGATCAAGCGCAGACTGGACGATGGTCTGGGCCCTTTTGGTAACCCTGGCTCGCCCGCCCACCGATTCGCTGACAAACGCCCCCGAGCCATGCTTCAACTCGATGATTCCTTCATGTTGAAGTTCGCGATAGGCGCGCACGACTGTGTTCGGGTTCATCACCAGGTCCTCCGCCATCTTGCGAATCGTCGGGAGCTGATCCCCCGCTTTCAACGCGCCAGTTTCGACAGCATGTCGGATCTGCTCCATCAGTTGGAGGTACAGCGGCAAGCCGGTGGACGGGTTCAGGCGAATGATCATTGTCTCTGTGTACTAGTTAACTAGTACAATATACACTGGAGTTTTTGCATGTCAAGCGAAAAGAGAGCTCGCGTACTGCGTGCAAAGGCGCGCCCGAGCCCCAAGAAATTCCCATCGTCTCCTAATCGAACATCGGTAGAACCGTAGATGAAAGTTCTTGTCTCAGCTCGAAGTGCAATCGAACCCCTTTCTTGACAAAGAGCCGCGAATTCTGGGCTTAGAGGAATCCGATTTTGGGTACTAATGGTACTAACAGCATTCTTGCATTAGAAGAGGAAAGTCGAGATACCACTATGGATGGCAGATTCAGGCAAGCGCACCACTCAAGTCAACGTGAAGATGAGCACGGAGGATTTCGCTCTATTGCAGAGGGCCGCCGAGAAGCTGTGGCCAGGTGCCGTCATCAGTAACTCCGGTATTTTGCTCGGGTTGGCAAAGATGGCAGCTTCGAATGTGCTTGGGAGGAAAAGCCCGAAGAGGCCCTGAAGCATAGCGGTTTAATCTTGCACTCTTGTAGCGCTTTTAGTTAGATAGTGTTCTGCTTGCATTAAAGTTGCAACAATCTGGCCGGGAGCTGCTGTAACGAGCTCACTGTTCTGAATTGTGGCTTGCGGGCACCCCAATTTTCGTGCCCCACAGCATAGGGGTTCTTAGGCCTAGCGAGCAGACGAGGGGCCACGCGTCAAGCATCTGATGCAGATCGGGTCCCCAAGCTGTGTTCGCCTACAGGGTTTCGGGAGCCGATAATGTAAGATCCGTTCAACCGCGAAAACACAGTATTTGACGGCCTATCGTGGGACCACAATGCGAGGTGCAAATGCGCCGTTTCCTCATTTGGCTCGGACGACTGGCACTTGGCTTGGTCTCGTTGGTGGTAATCGGAGTGTTAGCGAATCTGGTGGCTCATACCATGCAGGTCCGTCGACTAAAGCATCTTGCAGGGGTTCCACCCTCTGCCTACATCGTAGAGCAGTCTCCGGTAATCGTTCTGGATCATGTTCGAGTCATCGACGGTACCGGACGGCCGCCGCTCGAAGATCAGTGCGTGGTAATCGAGTCTGGCAACATTACTTATGTGGGACCCAGCGCAGGGCGCCCGGATTTGCCGACGGCCAAGGTTACCGACCTTACCGGGCGCACGGTTTTCCCCGGCATTGTCGGTATGCACGAACACCTTTTTACGATGGCGTCGATTCCAAGTAGAAAACATGTGTTGGCGGAGCAATCCACAGCCTTTCCTCTGATGTACCTTGCTGCCGGTGTAACGACAGCTCGGACGACTGGCAGTATTGCTCCAGAGAAGGACATGCTCATCAAACAGCGCATCGATCAAGGCGAAGCTGTCGGTCCGGAACTGTTCCTGACAGCGCCCTACCTTGAAGGCACGCCATCAGTTTATCCAGAGATGCGCAGTTTGGCAGGTGCCGAGGAAGCGCGTGGCACCGTTGACTTATGGGCTGACCGAGGCATGACGTCTTTCAAGGCGTACATGACAATTACTCCGGACGAGTTGCGGGCGGCTGTCGCGGAAGCCCATGCGCGTGGTCTCAAAATTACGGGTCACTTGTGCTCAATTGGATTTCGGCAGGCGGCAGATCTTGGCATTGATAACCTCGAACACGGGCTGTTTGTGGATACGGAGTTCTATTCGAAGAAGCAGCCCAATACCTGCCCATTGGGGGATACTCTGGCTTACTTATCTGAGTACAACAGCCGTCTCGATGTCGAATCCCCGCCAGTGCAGGACACGGTTCATTATTTGGTTGCACACCACGTAGCAGTCACCTCAACCCTTGCGGTGATTGAAGAGGCACTCGGTCTTCCCAGGCCAGCAGAAGACATCAATCAGGCTAAGCACGCGATGACCTGGCAGGGGAGGCAGCTCTCGCGCCTGCAGGGAGCGATAACGGCGCGGCTTCTGCGTCCTGACCATTTACTGCAAAAAGAGATGGAGTTCGAACACGACTTCGCAAGAGCCGGAGGCACGCTACTTGCGGGATGCGATCCGACGGGGCACGGCAGTGTGCTCGCGGGATCTGGCGATCAGCGCGAACTCGAGCTTTTGGTGGAGGCTGGATTCACTCCGATTGCGGCGATCCACATTGCAACCCAGAACGGCGCGGAGTTTCTCGGAATTGGTAGTCGCGTGGGAACCATCAGCCGTGGCAAGCAAGCGGACCTGGTGGTGGTTAAAGGAGATCCTTCACGCAATATTTCAGACATCCGCAAAGTGGAGATCGTTTTCCGTAATGGCACGGGCTACAGTCCTGCAAAGCTGTTGGCAGGGATTGATGGCGTAGTCGGCCTCGATGACTAACAGGCGCTCGTTCCTGTTTGGGAGCCATGTTCCTAATCATCCTCTTCCTCCTCGGCCATGAGGTTTCGAAACCATTCCCTTTGTCCTCGCTGATAGGTGTTTAGACCTTGACGTGCGGCTCACGCCGTCCTAGCAGCCGACTACTTCTAAACTCCGTTCTCATCCGCGCCCAAGCTTCAGCGTGAGCTCCTCGGCAAGCATCCCTGCAGCCTTGTTTGGTGCGGGCGACTTCCAGTCTTCGTATTGAAGGCTGTCCCACGTCAGGATCTGTCGATCCTTCAACTCTGCCAATATGCTTTTTTCTTCCTCCGTTTCAGCGGCAGTGTCGGAAATCTTATCCCAAACCAACGGCACGACGGTACGGCTCGTCGAAACTCCTGTGCTGCCGGACACGTACAACCGATATTCCTTTCTGCACCACTCGCTTCTTAGCCATGTGGGGGAGAGGAGGATCAGAAGCAGCTTCGCAGAAGCGATTTCGTCAGTCAGGATAGCTTCCCACTTGTCGCCGCCATGGAGGCCACGCTTATCTTGAAACACAGTGAGGGATATGTTTCCTGTCTTCTTTCTGAGCTCATTCTCAAGGTGGTCACGGAATTCACCTACAGCGCCGAATAGATCCTTAACGCTCGTATAGCTCATGAAGACTTCGCATCTCATCCGATCATCCTTCCTTGATATAACCAGAATCTTAAGAGGCCCCTCCAGCGCTGCTGTCTCACTCTCCCTGCAGCGGCCCTTTTTGAAACTGCTTCTTCTTTGCCTTCGCTATTTCCACGCTGGCGAGGGCCTTTCGTGCTAGGTGGGAGTCGGCAAACACGGAACGAAACGCCCGGGTAACTTGTGAAATGGCGATTTATCGCCGATTATCAGGGGAACATCGGTCACCAGGGTCGGGTTCAATCCACATGTCCTATTCGGGATCGCGGTAAGCGGAGTGGCAATGGAACCAAGTGCCTCCCCCCAAATGGGCTGTGGCTGGCAAAGTCCGGAACAGGCGGCAAGTAACCGCTTTGCATTTCTGAAGTCTCTTGCATCCAATTGGGGTTGTATTGAACGCGCTGGCCCACCTCAGACCAGCGGCATGAGAGCTGTCCTGTGTCCGCTTGCCATGACGTTGTCATCGGCAGTACCCTCCTGCATCCGGCCCAAGTCCTACGCTCCATTATAAATTCGTCGCTGGTGCATGTCATAACAGTGACTTCTCGTTTGCCCCCAAATTGCGAGCAATAACGATCGCTTCCTACAAGCCGACTTCTGACCAGTTGTCGGGGATGGCTCCCCAGTATTCGCACGATACCAACCGCGAAGCTGCCCTACTCGGCACGCAGGGCTTCGGTCACGTCCACGTGTGCAGCTCGTGCTGCAGGAAACATGGACGCGATAATTGCGGCGACCAATAGCACGATGACCGAAGCAAGCACAGGCCACGCGCTCGGCATCTGCAGCGACGGGAAATAACTGCTGGCTAAGCGCGCTAACCCGTAACCGAAAATCGCGCCTGCCAAAATGCCGGCCACGGCCATCACCGCACCTTCGGTGATTACGCCCATCAGCAAGTGTCTGGGCTGCGCTCCAACCGCCAGCCGGATACCGAACTCGCGGGTGCGTCCGCTGACCGAGAATGCCAGCACGCCGGCGACGCCGACGACGGCAATCGCCAGCGCCAGTCCCGCCAGGCCACTGAAGACCAGCGTATTCAGCCGGTCCGGCGTCAGCACTTCGGCGCGAATGTCTTCCAGCGTGGCCGCCTTCTCCACTGGCTGTTCCGAAGACAGGCCGCGGATGATGCGCGTCAGCGGGATGATCAAGGCATGAGGATCGGAGCGGGTATGGACGAACAGCCGGCCGCCGAATAGCGGCAGCTCCTTGCTGGTATCGTCGGGAACTTGCCCAAAGGGATGATAGATCGTGAGCAACGGCCCTGGCTGGATATGCTCGTCGTCCACATCGGCGGCAACCCCCACCACGCGGCGCGGCCCCTGGCTGATGTAGACGAACGTCATTACCGGGTCGGTCCACATGATGTGGCGGTTGATAGGATCCTGACCGGGGAACATGCGCTGCGCCGCGCTCTGGCTGATGATGACGACCGGCTCACCGCCGCGCCGGTCGTTGTCGTTGAAGTCGCGGCCGGCGATGAGCGGCACCCCCAGCGACGCGAAGAATCCCGGCGACACCACCCGAAGCTGCGCCAATGGGTCTTCTTCGTGATTGCCTTTAACGTGGCCCTCGCCGGTGAATTGGAAGCCGGGACCCTGGTTGTCGGTGTCGCGCCAGGGAACATTCGTACCCAGGGCCACACGATCCACCCCTGGTAATTCGCTGATGCGCCCAATCACCTGGCGATAGAAATTGATGATGTCGTCAGAAGTTTTTCCGAACGACATGACCGGCACGTTCACCGCCAGGACACGATGCATGTCGAAGCCGGTCTGCGTTTTCTGAAGCGTAATCAAGGTCTTGATGAGAATGCTGGCGCCGGCCAGCAACATGAAGGAAGCCGCAATCTGGGTGACGGCAAAGATCCGTAGCCGGCGGCTGGTTCCGCTGCTGATGCGGACGCCGCTGCTGCTGGCCAGCCCGATTCCTCCCGACGACTCCACCAAGGGAAGGCGCGGCACAAACGCCAGCAGTATCGCAGAGATGACAGCCAGCGCCGCTCCCACCCATAGCACGCTCATATCAACCCTCAAATCGAGGGCGCGGACGGAAAAACGCGAGGCATACCGCGCCAGCACGGTCACCATCGGCTGCGCGCTGAGAACGCCCAGCACCGCTCCCGCCACCGACAGCAGCAGGCTTTCCGCCAGTAGCGTTCGCCGCAACGCGGCGGTGGTCGCCCCCAGCGCGGCGCGAATCGCCAGTTCGCCCTCGCGGCGCACTGAGCGGGCCAGAATCAGATTGGCGACATTCGAACACGCAATGATAAAGATGAGACCCGATGCCGCCAGCAGTACCCAGAGAATCGTCTTTGCGCC
>JBARGS010000271.1:0-45618 GCA_049798495.1 Candidatus Korobacteraceae bacterium
GCCGTTCACTTCGGCAAATGGCTGAGGCGTATCCAACAGCTTGCGCTCCGAATCCACGAATCCGCTCATCTCGCCCGCATCGTAGACCTGAAGTCGCGGCTGCGGGAACACGTCGAGGTTCACCGCCGGCGTGTTCTGCAGAATCGAAGGCGGGGTCGCGGGCGCGGGTTGCGCGACAACCATGGGGTTCTTCCTGCCCTGCGGAAACAACGCTTCGCTGTGTGCCATGAAGCGGAACATTCCCCAAATCACCAGCTCGATGAAGACGCCAGCGATAAAGAGCCCGATCAAGAACCAAAGAATGCCGCTCGGGCTAAGGTCGGCGCGTTCGTAGTCGACCTGCGGGTTCCGCAACGGATCGAAATGTGAATTCTCAGTGGCCATGTCCCGAGCCTTGATGCAGGAAGTTCGATATCTGCGGGTCGTACAGCGGCAACAATGGCCGCTGGCGGAAGTTGTAGAAAAAGTATCCCAGCCATAAACCGCCAACCGCGATGGGCGGGATGATGTACCAGATGCTGAGATAGAAATGTCCGCGCTCGTGCGCGAAGTTAGGCACCACGTACCAGTAGATATCGACTACCCGCATGCACATCAGAAACACGGCAACGCCGATCAGCCTGCGGCCGGCACGCTTGAGCTCGCGCGAGAGCAACAAAGCAAACGGCAACGCAAAGTGGAAGAGGATGATGATCAGCGCCACCACGCCCCATCCACCGCGAATGCGGTTCAGGAACCAGCCAATCTCGTCCGGCAGATTTCCCGCCCAGATGATGAGCCACTGCGAGAACGAGAAATACGCGAAGAGCATGACGAAGGCGAGCATCAGCTTGCCCAGATCATGAAACTGCGTGGGCTTGATGATCTCGCGATACGGGCTGTAGCGCGTCATCAGGGTGAGCATGATAACGCTGAAGGAAAGCGCCGACAGTCCCTGTCCGGCGATGAAGATGAGCCCGTAGATCGTCGAGCCCCAGTGCGGATCGAGCGACATCACCCAGTCGACCGCTGCGAAGGAAATGCTCAGGGAGTAGAGCACCAGGCCCAAGCCGCTGATTCCCTGGAAGCGCGGCAGCACGCCGGACGGCGGGTTATAGAGCGTGGCCCCGCGGCGATTTAAAACCGTAGCGCAACCGATCCAGATGGCGAAGTAGATGATCCAGCGCGCACACCAGCCGCCCAGTCCGCCGAAATGCAGATACCAACTATTACGCGCGGTAAGGGCGGGGTCGCTCATCCAGGCATAAAGATGATGCCGGAAGAACAGGATGGGCAGAAACAATACGAACATCAGCGGCAGGCCCTTGCTCGCCGCTTCCAGGACGCTGCGAATCGCCAAACCCCAGAAGCCGCCGGAAAGATACTGCAGCATCAGCAGCGCCAGACAGCCCAGGCTGAGGCCGGTCCAGAACATGTAGGCGATCAGATAGCCGCGCATGAACTGATCGAGTGAGATCACCGCTCCCACAATGCAGACCACGACTCCAACCAGCCCGACGCCGAGCCACAAGCTCTGCCAGTGCGCCGCCTGCGCGGGAACCACATCGTCGGATTGGCGAAGTTCCAAAGCTTCGTTGCTCATGGTTTTTGTGCGCCTCCTGCAGCCGGCGCCGCTTGTGCCGCCGGCGGAGTCGAGGCCGCAGTGTTAGCCGTTTGTGTGTCATACGGCGGCATGATGTTGATGCCCGGAGGCGGAGTCGGGGCAATCTGCTCACCCGCAGGGACATCTGCCTCGGTAGCGTGCTGGCTCAGTTGCAACGCTCGGATGTAAGCCGCAATCGCCCAACGATCGGCGGGAGCAACCTGTTCGGAGTAATCGGGCATGGCGCCGAAGCCGTTGGTCATCACGTCAAAAAAATATCCGATGGGAGCCCGGCGCAGGCGATCGATGTGGTACGAAGGCGGATGCTTAAAGCCGCGCTGCACGATCATGCCATTGCCGTCGCCCACCATGCTATGGCAAGGCGAGCAATAGATGTTGAACCGCTGCTGTCCGCGAGCCATCACTTCAGCCGTCACGGAAAACGGCATGTACTCCCCGTCGTTCTGCCCGATTTTACCGGTGTAGAAGTAGGTGTCCGCATCCAGATGTCCGCGAGCCACGGTGCCGCTGACGATCGGCCGCGCCGAGCGCTTGTCGGCGTAGAAAGTATTCTCCGTCAGCGGCCGGTAATAGGGCTGGTTCTGCATGTCCTCACGGCAGCCGGCAAGAAGAGCGAGGGCGGCTGCGGCGAGCAAAGCGGCCGCGCCACGGGTGGAGCACGCCTTCAGGCGTACATAAAGAATGCGGATCAGGCGCTCGGCTTTAGCCGCTGAGGTAAGGTTTGGCGAGGGCGTTACCTCAGAGGCTGAAGCCCGCTCCCATAGAGGTGCAAACATGCACGCCTGAAAGGCGTGCTCCACCCGTAGGTAGAAGCTGCGAATCTGTGCCAGCCGATTAATGCGGCACCTCCGAGATCGACACCGGTTGCAAGCTCTGCATGAAGCGCAGCGTACCCTCCATATCGAAGTGAGGATCGGCCGCCTCCACGCACAGGAAGAACTTGTCGCGCGTCACCATGGCAAAGCGGTCGCTGTTGAACAGCGGGTGATACGGCATCGGCAAGCCATTCAAAGCGAACATTCCGAAGACGCCGCACAGCCCGGCAAAAAGAATCGTCAACTCAAAAGTCGGGACAATGAAGGCCGGCCACGACTGGTAAGGCTTGCCGCCGATATTCAGCGGATAGGAGATGCAATTGATCCAGTACTGCAGTCCGTATCCCGAAGCGCCGCCCAGGATTCCGCCGACCAGGACGATCAACGGCACGCGGCTCTTGTGGAAGCCGATCGCTTCGCTGGCTTCCTCGATGGGGAAAGGGCTGTAGGCGTCCATCTTGCGATAGCCGGCGCGATAGGCAGCCTTAGTCGCGGCCACCAGATCGGTCGCGCTGTCGAACTCCGCGAGCAGGCCGTAAATTGCCGGTGAGAGCTGTGCGTGACTCACTTCGCTTTCACCTCCGCCTCAGGCAGCAGCGCGCGTATTTCGAAGATCGAAATCGCCGGCATGACACGAATGAAGATGTACATCGCCATCGAGAAGAAGCCGATGGTTCCGGCCAGCACAGCGTAGTCCCACCGTGTGGGAGTGTAGTGTCCCCAGGACGACGGCAGGAAGTCGCGATGCAGGCTGGTCACGATGATGACGAAGCGCTCCAGCCACATGCCGACCAGGATGACCAGCGAAATCCCAAACAGCGCCTTGATGTTGGCGCGAACTTTGGGAACCCACAGAACCTGCGGGATCAGAATATTGAACAGAATCAGGCACCAGTAGAAGATCGAATACGGGCCGAACCAGCGGTTCTGCATCATGAAGCGCTCGTAGGTTGAGCCGCTGTAGAAGGCGATGAACGCCTCGAAGAAGTATCCGTAGGCGACGATCAACCCGGTCGCCAGCATGATCTTGGCCGAGTTCTGCAGATGCCGCATGGTGATCATGTCTTCCAGGTGATAGAAGTGGCGAATGGGAATGGCCAGCACCAGCACCATGGCGAAGCCGGAATAAATAGCGCCGGCAACGAAGTACGGCGGGAAGATCGTCGTATGCCAACCGGGAACCACGGCGATGGCAAAATCGAAGCTGACGACGGTGTGTACCGAGAGCACCAGCGGCGTCGCAATGCCCGCCAGCAGAATGTAGAGCGCCTCGTAGTTCTTCCAGTGACGCGCCGAGCCGCGCCAGCCCATGCTGAGAATCCCGTACACCTTCCTGGTCAGCGGATGGGAAGCCTTCTCGCGCATGGTGGCCAGATCGGGCACCAGGCCGACATACCAGAACACTGCCGAGATCGTTGCATACGTCGACACTGCGAAGACGTCCCACACCAGCGGACTGCGGAACTGCGGCCACACGCCCATGCTGCTGGGATACGGGAACATCCAGTACGCCAGCCACGGCCGGCCCATGTGCAGCAGAGGAAACATGCCGGCGCAAGCCACGGCGAACAGCGTCATGGCCTCGGCGAAGCGGTTGATCGAGTTGCGCCATGTCTGCTTCAGCAGCAGGAGGATGGCGGAAATCAGCGTGCCGGCGTGGCCGATACCGATCCACCAGACAAAATTGATGATGGCGAAGCCCCACGCGACGGGAACTTCGATGCCCCAGATGCCAACGCCCACCAGGAACAAGTAGGTGACGGCAACCATGAGCAGCCCTACCAGGCTCATGGCGATGAACAGGCCCAACAGCCAGCCCAGCCCGATCGGCCGCTTCAACACCGCATCGGCGATGGTGTCGGTTACGCTGCCGAACGTCTGGCCCGGACCCAATACGGCCGGCTCATCCGGCCAGGCCACGTCCTGCAGAATGGTTTTTTCTTCTGGTCCCTGCTGCATCGCTAACTGGGCTCCGACGTTTCAAGTTCCGGGTTGAAGTTCTGCACCACCGCCATATACGTGGTGCGCGGACGCGTATTCAGATCCTCCAGCAGCTTGTAATTGCGCTGCTGCGCCTTGATCTTCGACACCCGGCTGTTGGGATCGTTCAAATCTCCGAAGACGATGGCTCCCGCCGGACACGCCTGCTGGCAGGCGGTGATGACCTCGCCGTCGCGAACTTTGCGGTTCTCGCGCTCGGCGGTAATGCGGCCATGCGTGATGCGTTGCACGCAGTAAGTGCACTTCTCCATGACGCCGCGGCTGCGCACACTGACCTCGGGATTGCGCATCATCTTGAACTGCGGCGTGGTGAAATCCTGGAAGAGCAGAAAGTTGAAGCGCCGCACCTTATACGGGCAGTTGTTCGAGCAGTAGCGCGTACCGACGCAGCGGTTGTAGACCATGTCGTTCAGGCCTTCGGTGCTGTGCACCGTTGCCCCGACCGGGCAAACCACTTCGCAAGGCGCGTTCTCGCACTGCTGGCAAGGCACCGGCTGGTAGAACATGTCGGGATTCTCGGTGCCGCCCTCGTAGTACACATCGACGCGCAGCCACTGCATCTGGCGGCCGCGCATGGTCTGCTCCTTGCCGACGACGGGGATGTTGTTCTCCGCCTGACAAGCCACGATGCACGTCTTGCAGCCGACGCAGGAGTTCATGTCGATGGTCATGCCCCACTTCAGTTCGGTGTACTGATAGGTGGGGTAGAGCGTCATCTCCGGCGGAACCGTCTCTTCCTGTTCATGGGCGAAGTCGGGATTCTTGATGAAGTCGGCCAGCGTCGCCGCGCGGATGATGTGCCGGTTCTTCAGCGGCTCCGTGAAGCTGGGCAGATCGGAATAGTCGATGTACTGGAAGCCCTGGGGATGGGCAAAGCCGAATCCGGAGCCCACCTTCTTGATCGAAGCATTCGCGTACCAGGGCGCGTCGCTGCTGCGAATCTTGTAGCCGCTGAAGCCGACGTTGGTACCGACTCGCCCGGCCTTGGTGCGGCCATAACCGAGGAAGACAGTAATGGAATTATCGGGATGTCCAGGCTGCGGCCAGATGGGACCATTCACCTTGCGGCCATTCACATCGATCTCGACGATATCGCCGGTGTCGAGCCCCGACTTCTTCGCCTGATTCGGGCTGATGAGCACGGCGTTATCCCAGCACAGATTGCTGATGGGCTTCGGCGTCTCCTGCAACCATGCATTGTTGGCGCGGCTACCGTCGTAGGTCATGGGATCGCGGCGGAAGATCACTTCCATCAACTCGCCGCTGGTACCGGCGTTCGTCGGCGGAATGTTGCCGCCCTTCGCGGCAACCGCCTTCTCCGCATACGCCGTGCCCGCAATGAAGCCGTCGTTCAAGGCCTTGCGCCAGGCGGTTTCAAAGTCGCCACCGCCCTTCATCTTGTCTTGCCAAAAGTCGCGAACGATGTCGTAGCCGCTGACATCCGAGCCGCCCAGCAGAGCCTGAACGAATTCGTACTCACTCTTGCCTTCGTAAAGAGGAGCGATGAGAGGTTGCGTAAGCGACGCGGTCCCATCGAAGGTACGCCCGTCGCCCCACTCCTCCAGATAATGCGTGGCGTTGATATGCCAGTGAACGTGATCGTAGGTCTCGTCCTGATAAAGACCGTGATGCACCCGCAGCTGAACCTTGTCCATGGCGTCGGCAAAGCCGAAATCGGGCGGAGCGTCGTAGACCGGATTGCTTCCCATGACGATGAGCAGGTCGACTTTGCCGGCATTCATCTCGCCAACCAGATCCTTCAGCGCGGCCGTCTGGTCCTGTGGCTTGACCTGAACCGGCTCCGTGAAGACGACAGTCTTGCCGGTCGCGCCCAACGCCTCATTCATGGCATGCGCCAGGGCATGCACGGCGGGCGGCTGATTGTCGCCGGGAATGACGACGGCCGCGCCCTTGTGTGCCTGAAGATCCTTCACCACCGCGGCCACGAACTTCTGCTGCTCCGGCTTCACCGTGCCGCCGCCGCCCACGCCGAGTCCGGCGGCGATGGTGCGCGCCAGCGATTCGACCTCGGACGCGCGCACCGGCAGCCGATGATCGGCCTTGCCGCTGGTGTTGGTGGGCGTGCCCTGAATGGAGTAGAAGCGCGACATCTTCTCCTTCAGATCGGGATCGCGCCGCGCCGCGAACTGCCGCGCGTAATACAGAAATCCGGGATAGCCGCTGGAAAGGAAGTCGCCATCGAGCGAGAGAATGATCTCGGCATTCGCCAGGTTGTAGCGCGTCTCCACATACTGACCGAAAGCCAGTTGCGAGCCGGCGCGAACGTTGTCACGATTCAGCGGCTCCCACTGCACCCACTTCGACTCGGGAAACGCAGTCTGCACCTGATCCATCAGCGACGCCATAGTCCGCGAACTGGTGGGCCGGCTGAGAATGCGCAGCCCCGCGCCTTTGATCGCACGCTGCCCGTTCAGTGCACCTTTCAGCGCCGTCGTGTAGTTGCCCCAGGTGTTCAGGTCGCCAAGGTAGGTGATGATCTGCGAGCGGTCGGGGTCGTACATGTCGAGGATGGAAGCCTGCATGAAAAGATCGCTTCCACCCAAGGCGGCGGGATGTTCCGGGTTGCCTTCAACCTTGGTGGGCCGGCCTTCGTGGCTCTCCACCAGCACCGGGCTGGCATAGGCGCCGAAGGGCATCATGCTGGCGAAGAACAGCGGATTGCCCAGCACGATCTCATTCGGCTGGCGGACGTAGGGGACGATGGGCTCCAGCGGCTGCTTGACGCAGGCCGACAGCCCGGCCAACGCCATCGAGGCGCTCATCAGCTTGAGGAAGTCGCGGCGCGATGCCCCCTCGGGCAAAACCGAAGCCTGGCGCGGGAACTCGCGATGCAACATCTCGACGAAGCCATCCGTTTGCGCCAGCTCTTCCAAGCTCCGCCAGTATTGCGGACCGCTCTTGGCGCGCGCCAGCTTGTCCTTCGCCTCAGCGAGCTCCAGCTTGCTGGGACAGACCGCCTCAGATTTTTTCAGACTCTCTTTTTCCATCTTCTCCTGCGTCCGGAAACGCAACCCTCGGGCCAATTTCGCCTCACCGCCGGTTTTATCGCGGCTAGCGGTGACAGGTGCTGCAACTGGTAATGTCTTCCACCGTCCGAATGTTGTAGCGATGCTTCAGCGCGTCGCCCAACGCGATCTGATCGCTGTAGGTACTGCCGTCGTCCAGCTTGACCGGGTTATCACGGCTGGGCTGCTCATAGGCCATGTTGAAGACCTGATCGCGCGGCCGCAGGAACTTCTCCGGCGCGCGATGGCAGTCCAAACACCACTCCATACGTAGCGAATTGGCTTCGTACATTAGCGGCATCTTGTCCACCGGCCCGTGGCAGGTGGCGCAACCTACGCCTTTATTCACGTGAATGCTGTGATTGAAATAAACGTAATCGGGCAGGTAGTTCACTCGCGTCCACATCAGCGACTGGCCGCTGCGATAACTCTCGCGCACCGGTTCCAGAATCGGCGCATTGGTCCAGATCTGCGAGTGGCAGTTCATGCACGTCTTGGTGGGCGGGATGCCTGCGAAACTGGAGTTCTCCACCGAGGTGTGACAGTAGCGGCAATCAATGCCGTCGCCCGCCGCGTGATGCTGATGACTGAAGGGCACCGGCTGCGCCTGATGAATGTCCTGATAGGTGGCGTAAGGGGAGCGCTGCACCTCCAACGCCGCCCACAACAACACCGAGACCACGATCACAACCGAGATGATCGAAAGCCGCGCAAGTGTATTCGCACTACGATGGAAGATCTGGGCCATTTATAAGAAGCTTTCCGATTTGCAGGTACGAGTTCCGGCTACCCAACGGAACCCACGGTCGGTGCGGTTGCGGCGAGCGCGTCACAGTCTCGTATGACACGTATCACCCAAGCGAGTGATTATAACAACGGACACGGCATTTGTCGCAAGTGCGGCAGAGCATCCGGGAATAAGAATTGCGCGACAGAAAATTCTCGCAGCGCTATGCTCGCCGTCGAACGATTCGCCTCGCCGTCTTCGGGGTGGGATCGGCGACGAAGAGATAGCCGTCAGGGATAAGCCAGCCATCAAGATTCCAGTTACGAATGTGGAGTTCCGGCTCGTCGAGCGCATGAGAAATCTCAAGGATTGGCTGCCCGCTGGGGACGGTGGAGATTCGATCGAGAGCGGCCAAGCTGTTGCGGTCCAGGTATTCGAGCAACTTCGATGTTAGAAACTTTATGGCGGAGCTCCGCCCGGACGAATCGATCCACGGCGCGCTCACGACGAGCGTCCAGCGATGGGAAAGCGAGGGCGTTGTTTGCGCGAGCATCGCCAGAGAGAAGTCGCCCTTGGTCTTGCTGACATCGCGCAAGAATTCCTTAAGGCGGATCCTTGCTTTGCGATCTACCACCGCTTGGAAAGCCATGTCAAAACTCCATTCGGATTACCCTTGACGCTGGCCAACACTTCCTCGGCCTTTTTCTTGTCGGCGGTTCCTTTCGGAAAATACCGTTGCTCGGGTTTCCATAGCGTGGCAATGGACCAGTTGTCGAACAGTTCCTTGTTTTTGGTTGCGGTAATCTCTTCTGATAAACCAGCCAGAACTTTCAAATGATCGAAATCGTGGGTCCTGAAAAGGCGACCGATTTCGCCCTTCTCAGGATAGTCCTTCAGGCGAAGCAGCTTGCATATCCTCGCTTTGAGAGCGAACTCTAGGACATAGCCACACAGGTATGTGGCGCCGTCATGCAGTCCGCCCGCATACAGGCGCTCCGCTTCGGTCAAACGCAGCTTCGCGAGTTGCTGTAGTTGCTGCCTGGTCGCCAATTTTGCTTCTGCTTCGATCCTCTCGTCCGGCTACAAACTGCTTGCGCGGAAGATTAGCACGGCTGGTCCTCAACGTTATCTTAATCGACAGGACGGAACGCTGCCCGCTCTATCTGCTGCCAACGGCAGCTTTCCCAAACGTCGGCAGCAAGACAATCGCCAGCACATACGCCGCCACGCCGCAGGCCAGCGTCACTGTCAACCCGAACTGAATCGCCACCACAATCGCCAGCACCGAGCCCAGCACGCTGGAGGCGGCATTCATCGCCCACGCCCATTCCACCGCGCCGTGTTTGGTCTGCGATTGATCCGCCGAAAGCGCGCGCAAGCCGCTGGGAAAGGGCATGCCCATAGCGAAGCCGAGCGGCGCCAGCAGCAAGCCGCTAGTCAGCAGCTTCGCGGCAAAGGGCTGGCCGATCAGCGCTTCCAGCAGGTACGGCAGGACGAAGACGTAGATCGACAGCGCAACGACGATAAACGCCAAGGCGAGAAGGACGCGCGTGGGTTCGCCGAACCAGCGGCGCGACATCAGGCTGCCGGCTCCGCTGGAAAGCAGCATGAGAAACACGACGACGGTCAGGGCATAAGTCGGATACCCAAGGAAGAGGACGAAGCGCTGGATGAAGGCAATCTCCACCAGGATGTACCCGAGGCCAATCGCGACAAAGTAAAGCACGCGCAAGCTCGTACCCGAGCGGGTTTCCGGCGACAGCGTCAAGGGCACCACCAAAAATACGATCACCGCAGCAATGGAAACCAGCAGCACGACGCCGAGAATGGCGATGCCGAGATTGACCTTCCAGTCGATGCCGCCCTCATCCGACCCGCGGAAGACCTGCTCCGGCTTCAAGGTGAAGAAGAAGAATGGCGCGTTGTCGGTCACTGGAGAAACGTTGTAGGGATATTCGGCGGAGAAGGCCCGCGCGTCCTGGCCGCGAATTAAGCTGGCAAACGCGGGATGCGCCATGCCCAGTTGATCGGCGGTGATAGGCAGGTACAGCACGTTCAGATTGAGGTTGGCGCGGTCCTCGTTCTTGCCCTGAATGTGATCGAGCACGGCGCGCTGTTCTTCCGGCGTAAAAGCAGATTTTTTCGCCAGCACGACGACCGGCCTGCCGTCAGTGTCCAGCGGGCCATCGCTGACTACGATGAAGTTCTGCTCGCTATTCTCCACTCCCATCTGGCGCAGAGCTTCCATGGCCTGCGAGACCACGCGCAGCGCCTCGCGCGGCTTGGCGAACTCCCAACGCGTGATGGCGATCATGCCGTCGGGCTTGAGGTGCTCGAAGTATTCGCGAAAAGCTTCGACGGTGTAGAGATTGTTCTCGCTGAGCGCGAAGGCGCCGGCCGCGGTCGAAGCCCAGGTATCCACCAGCGTCATCTCGATTGC
Organism: Candidatus Korobacteraceae bacterium; assembly: GCA_049798495.1. Classification (GTDB taxonomy): domain Bacteria; phylum Acidobacteriota; class Terriglobia; order Terriglobales; family Acidobacteriaceae; genus Bog-257. The sequence goes on from JBARGS010000271.1 coordinate 10,613, forward strand.
GTCGTATTGGTCGCGGCTGTTGCGAATGAACGAGCGTCCGTCGCTGACGTGCATGTGTACTTCAGGCAGGTCGTAGAGGTGATAGGTGTAGTCGGCAAAGCGATCGCGCATGATGTCGTTGGCGATGATGGGATTGATCTCGATGCCGGTGATGCTTGGGCTGCCATTGGCGACGGCGCGCAGCACGTCCACTCCACCTCCCGGGCCGATGATGGCGTAGTCGCCGTGTGGACGCAGCACGTTCACCAGCGAGGCCGGAGCCGACATGAGGTTGTGCCGGTAGTCATCGCTCCAGTGGTGCGGCTCAGTATTCATAACATAGGTGTTGGCATCGGCGTCGATGACGATGGCCTTGGCCCCGCCTTGATCGTCTACCTCAACGCGCGAGATGGCATTCCAGCGCTGATACACCGGAGTAGCCCGCTTCCTGCCCTTGGCATAGACCACATCGATGAGCTTGTTGCGAAAGTTGACCGCGATGAGCAGCAGCAACACCAGCGCGAGACACGCGGGCGCAATCCGCTTGCCTGGAGCGGCCCAGGCGACTGCGGCGACGCCGACGACGGCAGCAGCGAACAGAATGGTGTTCGGTCCGCCGATGAAGTTCAACAACGGCACCAGCGCCAGACAGGCGAACGATCCGCCGAGCAGGTCGGCGCCATAGAGCTGCGTGATGCGCGCGGTATGCCGCGCGAAGACGATGGAGAACAAAAGTCCAGTGATGAAGAACGGTACCGCCGAAGCCAGATAGAGCGCGGTCAGCCGCCAGAAGTTGGTCCAGTCAAGGTGCAAGGAGACCGCTGTGTGGACCACGATCTCCAGCACCGCGAAGATGAAAAGCGCATTCGCAAAGCAAAGCCCCGCGCCAAGCTCGCCGATGGACCAACCCAACAACCACTCGCGGCGAAGGCAGGCGAACACCGCGCCCGCACCCAAGCCGAGCAGCGCAATTGAAATTGCCAGAAAGGCGAAGTGGTAGAAGAGCACGACGGAGAAGAGCCGGGTGAGCCCCAGCTCCAGCAGCAAGGCGGCAAAGCTCATGAGAGCGACTGCGATGAGGACGCTTCGCGGTGAGGTCTGGGTGGCGACCGGAGCCGACGTAGGGGTTTCGGTAGCATCAATCATAGGAAGAATTGAGATTACTACGAGAAGGCCCGCCATCCCTCGAGTAGCAGGGTTAGGGCGTGTTCGCTCCAATCATTGGTGACCCGGTCGTGCGAATCGCCTGCGCGGCCCCTGGAGTAGTTTCTCTACCCGCGGGTACGCAGGCGGCGGCGGATCGCGAAGTAAGCAATCCAGCAAGCGAGGCCCAGCACCAAGCACATCCCGAACTCTGTTGGATAATCGCGCAGCAGGAAATGAAATTCCTTCAAATGTCTGCCTTCAAAGGAAGATTCGTTGCTCAGTGACAGGGCCGAGAAAGTTATCCCTAAACCAAAGAGCCACTTCTGCCAGCCGAGGAGGTTTCGCGTGCGACGAAGTGATCTTAACTCCAGCTCCGGAGGCGGCACGGAGGGCACAGCCTTGGCCAAGTTGTCGACCGACTGCCGGCGAATTTGCTGCGCAAGCTCAGGGTCCCGCTTCATATACTCTTCGACCAGAGTGCGAGTGGCCGGGCTGGCTTCGCCCGCCAGATAGACTGGCAGCAGATCCAGAATCACTTCTCGTGTTACTTCCATTGTTTGCTCCCGGTATTGCGCAAGTTCGATCGACTGTTACCCATGCCGGATTCCCGCGAGCGCAAGCCGCGCCCGGTGGACTTTGACCTTCGCGGACGCCAGAGAAATTCCGAGCGCCCGTGCGATTTCCTCGTACGGCAACCCATCCAGCGCCCTCATAGCAGGGCTGCACGGTCGATTTCCGGCAACTCCTGTAGCTTCGCCATCACCAGTTGGAGTTCCTCCTTCTGTTCGGCCTGAAGGTAGGGACTCGCTTGCAGATTAGGCAGCTCGGTATCCAGCTGCCCGTGGCGCGACTTCCTGCGCAGCCCGTGCAAGAACAGGTTGCGCGCAATCGTGAAGAGGTATCCCTTCACGGTAGCCACCTCGATTGCCTCCGGCGAAGTCCACACCCGCACAAACGTTTCCGAAGTTATGTCCTCGGCTTGGCTGCGATCGCCCGAAAGATACAGCGCGAATCGGAAAACGTCCGGCGCGTATTTCTTGTACAGCGTGCTGAAGTCGGTCATCGAGACTTCTTCATACAGCTATCCATCCAAGCTACCGTGAAAGCGGACGACGGTTCCCGTTTAATTGCCGCTTATATTCCGAAGATGCCGCTCAAGATGTCCGATCCGCTGTGAGCAATCATTCCCGGACGGAGACTTCCCCGCCAGAGTGCGAGCAGCCCATAGAGTGCGCCGAAAATAGCAATCTTCACGCAGGCTTCCAGGCCTTGGTAACCATGGGATATTCCGAACAGAGCAGCCTGCAAGAATAATGCAATCCACCTGCTGCCCGTGAAGGCTGCGAATTGCCTTTGGAAATAGCCGCGAAAAACCACCTCTTCGCAAATCCCGGCGCTGATAGACACCCCTACCCAAAGCAGAATTTCATCCGCTCGCCGCGGCAGGAAAGTCTGGATGGAAGCGGCATGCGCAGGCCCAAACCAGCGATCACATACCTTTTCTACAATCATCCACACCGTCCATAGTCCGACTGCGAGGCTTGCATCCACGGCGACATCTCTTGGGCTTTGCCATCTCCCGCCAATCAGTTCCCGCAGTTTGGTTCCGCTGCGGCGTAAGCCTCCCTTCCACACGAAGTAGAAGAGTCCCCATTCCATAGCGATGAGGGAGCAATATAGCGGCACAACATGAGGGTGCTCCAGCAGCCCTCTGGGCTGCGCGTGCGCTTCCCGCTGAAAGAAGGCTCCGCTGAGAGTCAGCGTGAGAAATAAGGCAACCAACAACGCAGTATGCCATCGCGGTGCAATGAGTTTCGGGCTGGAAGGTTTGATTCCTGGTACGACAGCGATCGTCGCCATAAACGCTCCTTAACTTGTCACACAATTCCTTCGGGTGAAAACTCAGCTCAGGTCTTGGAATTTGCTTGTCGTAATAGGTATCCACGACTAGTCCAAAAGTTACGTTCAAGACGGAGGCAAATTCTATGTCGGGTTGAAATTCAATCGAAGGGTTTTGCTTGCAACAAGGAATGAACGCACCGCTCACATAGCGGTGAGACCGGTTCTCTTGGGACTGCAAACCTGCACCGCGGTATTCCGCGCGCGGTTGTCTATCGGGAACTCGCGATCACGGAGTTGTGCACGTTCCTCCGGCTACTCCGACTCCAGGATCACCTGCGCCATTGCGGACTCTTTCGTGTGCGTGATCGAAAGGTGGGCGCGCGCCGCTCCGAGCCTGGTGAAGAACTCTGCTGCCTTGTTGTGGAAGGCGATGGTTGGCCGTCCTCCGGGTGCGCGCTGCACTTCGACATCCTGCCAGGTCACGCCGCGGTTCCAGCCGGTGCCGATGGCCTTCATGGCGGCTTCCTTGGCGGCGAAGCGCCCGGCGTAGCGCTCTGCCTTGTTGGCCTTCGACTCGCAGTAGCGGATTTCCTCGGGCGTGAAGACGCGCTCCAGGAAGCGCCGTCCAAAGCGCGCGATGGAGGCCGCGATGCGGTCCACTTCCGCGATGTCGATACCCGTGCCGACGATCATGAGGAGAGATCCTGGGAGTTGCGCAGCCGGTTTAGCCGGGGCTTTCACAAGGTAACACATTGAGAATATGAGTGTTTCGGACTGTCCCGCCAGTCCTTTGCGCAAAAACCGCTTGGGCTTTGCTGGGACTGGCTGCTATGATGAAAGCGCTCGATTGATCGACGTTGTACGCAGCAGTTCCTGCCTCGAGCAGCTATCCCTGCCTGCATCACATCACGATCGAATTGCAGCTACATCAACACGTGAAGGAACATGCATCATCATGGAACAAGGAACAGTTAAATGGTTCAATGACGCGAAGGGCTACGGCTTCATCAGCCGGCAGAATGGCGAAGACGTATTTGTTCACTATTCTGCGATCCAGACCAATGGCTTCCGCAGCTTGCAGGAAGGCCAGGCGGTCTCGTTCAACGTAGTCAAAGGGCCCAAAGGCTGGCAGGCGGAGAACGTACAAGTTCTGTAGGTCTCGAGCTTGAAAGTTCAGAGGGGCGGCTCAAAAGGCCGCTCTTTTTTCTGGAAGCAGCAGTTAGGCAGTTGGCACTTGGCATTTAGCAAAGGCCGAACGGGTTTGCCGGCAGAAGTCTCAAGCCTAACCACTAGAAGCTATCTCATAAATTGCTTTGTATCAGGGCACGTCTTCAGACGTGCCGGAGCCGATAGTTTATAGATGGGCTCCAGCCCCTGCGGAACCTCGATTTTGCAGGGGCTAAAGGCCCGGCTGTTTACTCCGACCCATTCGGCACGACTAAAGGTCGTGCCCTGATACGAACCGAAATGATTTATGAGATGAGCTCTAGTCACTATCCACAAACCACTGCCTTCACACTCCTGCGGCCGCCACTCCCTCATAATGCCGCTGGCTGCGGGGCAACTTCTCGGCGTATCCCAGCAGAAAGAACAGCGCTGTCGAGAGCAGACAGACAATCAGCCGCACACGCGCCAGCGGCAGCGGCGCCAAGTCCATGAACTTGCCACACCGCCATGCCGCCCAGTTGATGACCTGCGTCGGCACCACCGTCCAGATGGCGACATAGAACCAGGCGCGCTCGGCGCCCTCGCCGAAGGTGTCGCGGCGGGCGCGCGGTGTCCAGTCGAAGACCGTCGCCAGCACCACCGCCAGCGCCAGCGGATAGTAACCGTAGTGGTACAGATCTTTCAGCAGCCAGCGGCCGTTGATGGAGGCGACGATCAGTCCGATCAGGTTCAGCGTGTAAGGGACGATGATGTCGACCCACGCAGCCGTGTAGCAGACCGCGCGGTACCAGAGGTTAGGCTGATGCACGCCGTAGTGCGTGATGTAAGGACGCGGCTCGCATCCCGGCAGGCGGCCCGCGAGGCCACGCCACACCACGCCGGCCAGTACGACAGCCAGCCAGATCCAATGACGCCGGTCGGGGCCGTGAGTGTAAAGATCGTAGGTAAGCGGCCATCCGGGCAGCACCCAGAAGACCCAGATCCAGATCGGAGTATGCAAAACGCGGTAATAGCGCTTGTTGCGTTCGCGGAAGACGGCCTGTTTCATGGGTACTTGATGGTAGCGCAGGCGGATGAGTTTTTCGAAGGGGCCGGTGTCTGACCGTTCAGCACTGGAGTCCCGCGCACGGTGTCGATAACTCTGGTCGGGGCGAGAGGATTTGAACCTCCGACCCCCTGCGCCCAAGCTTGGTTTCACGACAAATCAGCCGTTTCGCACGATTCATGAGGAGTGAGATCCGCCTGTATTTATGCGGCTTTCTCCCTCCCGGCCCTCATGGCCAACTAAGCAGCAACCAGCGGCCACTGGGCACAATTTTGGGTAGTGGTGCAGTTTGCCATAGGGATGCAGGCCTTTCGCGCGGCGGCGCGAATCGGCGCGCCCAGATCCCTCGCTGCGCAAAAGAAGCTTGCTTGGGATGACAAACTGCACCACTACCCAATTTTGCGCACCAAAAGGAAATGGCCGCCCCGTTTAGAGCGGCCATCTCTCAGAATGACAGTGCCCACTTTTCCGGAGAGCGGCTGGCCCAGCCTCGGCCCCTCTCGATTTCGACTCCACCACTACCCCGTTGCCCATCTGATGGTCAGCCTAGGCGGGTTCGTGGTTAGTGATGGTGCATACCCACGAGGAGGTTTGCATCGTTTTCGTCGCTGCCGCTCCCGCACCTGGGCGGGCCACCGAGCGGGTTGTAGTCGAAGAAGTTGTGAGGCACCATTTCGAAGCCGAGCCAGTGGACCAGCGTGATGCCGGTGCGACCGCCGCTGCCCATCTGGTTGTCGGCATCGGTCGGCTCATGGTGCGTCGATCCGAAATACCACAGCACAATGCCATCCCCCGTTCCTCCTAGCGACTGGCCGTTCAGATAGCCCAGTAAGTAGTTATTGGGGTTGTACCAGGTGTAAAGCCAATTGTTGGTACCGCTGCCGGTACCATCTTCCCCGGCATTATCGTTGGTGAGATCCTGGTCGTGCTGGGTAAAGGTTTCCTGGAAGTGACCTGTACCCCACCGATTATAGGGATAGAACTGATAGCCGACCAGGTGGCCGTAGTCGTTGGTTTGGGTCTGGCTCTGCACGGTTATGCTGCTGAATTGCAGCGGATTCCAGTCCGTGGTCTCTTCGGTGGGAATCGGCGTGTAAGAATCGGTCGCCCTATACCCGTTCGCATCCTCGACGTGAGTGAACTCTAACATTTCGTTGTCATCCCGCCCGAGGAGCTTGGTACTCACCCGCCAAAGTCCGTTATGAACGTGGGGCGCGGATGTATTACCGGGAAGGTTGTATCCGGAGGCGCCGCTGCGGAAGGTAACGCGACCGTCCTCATGGAAGGTGTACTCGATGATGTAGTCGTAGTTAAAGGCGTCGAACACCGACCACACCACAACCTCCTGGATACGCCGCCGCACGTGGTTGCCCGGTTCTTTGCACAAATATCCGATCCCCTCGTCACGGCATTCGACCGCGACCTTGGGCACGGCATCGCGCACGTAGATATTGCCCTGCTGCGTCCGAAAGTAGACGAGCGCGCCATTCTGCGCCGGCAGATCGGCGGGATCCATCTGGTCCATGCGATCGTAGCCGAACGACATGTCGTAGTAGGTTTCGCTGCGATCGTCGTAGGGAACGAACATCTCTGCCATGCCCGCCCGCTTGATGATGTACTGCGGAGTAGCGTACTGCGCCCCCTGGACAGAAACATCGAGCGCCTGCGTGCCCTTCAGACCCATGTTGCGCAAGCCGAAGCGCCAATGCGTATTGGGGTAGTCGATGCGCAGATAAAGGTCCTGGTGCAGCTGAATCCCGATGGCATCTTCTTCCGTCACCTGGCAACCGTTGCCGTTAATGATGATGCGGTCGGTGGCGCGCGCCGAGGGGACAGTGAGGAAAACGATCGCGAGAGACATGCAGGCAGCAAAAAGCAAACGTGCGCTGGGCCGTCGCCGCAGAAGTGAAGTCGCAAGCACGATGGTCGCGACACAAATGGCTATGCTAAGCGTTAACAGCATAGCCGCAGGGGGAATCGCTACAAGGTTCATATTCAATCCTTTCCTCTCGAAGTGCGTCCTGTGTGAAGGAAAGGGACCTGGCGGTGTGGCAACCGGACCCTACCCAATTTCCGAATGAAGAGATAGCAGTGCGGCTTTTGCTGGAATTTCCTTGCCCCAAAAACGGCTGCTATTGTCCCCCGATTCGCGCTGCGGGTCAATGTCAAATGATTGGGTGGGGTGTCTGAAATGTGCGTATCAAGAACGGCCAGCGTTCCGCCACACGTTCTTGCGCGGCTCGGTGAGTCAGGGCGTGACGTTTGGACACTGGCACGCAGAGAGGGCACAGTGCCATCGCGGGTGCGGGCGCCCCATCCTTTCGCCTGTTTTGCGAAAGGGTGGGAGCTAAGAACTCGGTTGGTCGGGGCGACTGGATTTGAACCAGCGACCCCCTGCGCCCAAGGCAGGTGCGCTACCAGGCTGCGCTACGCCCCGACTGCCTTCGATTATAACAATCCTCACGTTCGCGGCTTTCTACGTTGTCCAACCGTGAGCGCGACGGCGGTGAACTCTTAAGCTGGAGCGGACGCTTCCGGAGCGGCTCTGGCGACGACACCGCTATAATGGAAAGTTCATGCTTGGCCTCGTATACGCCGTGGTTGCGTATGTACGCAGCCCGGTCGGGATCTTCGTTGAAGAACTGCGCCGCGAACTGCATCCTGCGCACACTCACGCAGACGCACACTTGACGATTCTGCCTCCCCGGCCCTTGCAAGGCACGGAGCAGCAGGCAATTGATCTACTTAGGGAAGTGTGCCGTGGAGCAAGGCCATTTTCTGTCACCATGGGCGACGTGGAAACCTTTATTCCGCTGACGCCAACGGTGTTTCTGCGAGTGGCTCACGGCGCCTATCGAATGCGCGAATTACATGACAGCCTCAATCGCGATGCGCTGGCATTTGCAGAGCCTTGGACCTACATGCCACATCTCACTATCGCTAAAATGGACCGGATCGAGGAGGCGCAGAAAGTGGTTGGGATTGCGCAGGCACGATGGCAGGCATATACCGGCTCGCGCGAAGTGCGTATCGAGAAGATCACTCTGGTCAAAGGAACGGGGGAGCGCTGGATCGACCTGGCGAAAACCCCGCTCGGCGAAGTAGCGGTGAAGTGAGTGGCTGGGTCGGCCGTGCCTTGTTATGGGATTCGCGCGCCCCGTTACGCCTGTAACATCAATTACAGAATCTATGCCTAGCCTACGGTCCGGGAAATCTTCTGCCCTGCTGAGCCAACCCCCGGCACAACCCTCTCGCAGTACGTTCCGGATGCTGCTGAATTACTGGGATTTTCTCGCCGTCCTACTGCTAATTCTGGTTTCCCTGCCAGTAACGTGGCTCTCGCCGCGCAGCATCGTAAGCGTGCCCTATGCCGGCATGTTCGACGATCATTGGGTGCTCGACTCGATGTTCAAGGCTTCCCGCGGGATATGGTTCGGCCGCGATGTGGCCTTTCCCTACGGACCGCTGTTTCAGTGGTTGTTCAGCGCGCCCTCGCGATGGGCAGGGCTTTCGTTTTCCGCGATCCATACCAGCTACTTGACCCTTCTGCTGTGGTGCACGTTTCTCTTCGGATATTTCACTCTGCGACTTCTGCTTCCCGAGCAGCCGAACTGGAAGCGCTTTCTGCTGCTGGTGCTGCTTTGTGTCTTCTGGGCCCCGTGGGATGGGCGGACCGCGTTCGCCATTTTTCTTTTTGCACTGTTCTTGCGGTCATGGTATGGCGTGCGGCAGGGCATCGTTAGACCGGTTGTGATGGGGTGCTCGGCGGCATTGTTGTGTACGATCGCATTCTTGTACTCGGCTGATACTGGCGTTTATGGCATTGCGGCCTTATTGCTTTCGCTTGCTGGAGTCGCCTGGGAGGGCCAGCGGGAGCGGAAGGTCTTTCCACGATATCTGACCGCTCTCCTCGCGTTCGCTGGTTCTTTCGTCGTGCTGGTCTTCGCTGTCAATGTGCTGATGGGATCGGTTTTGGATTTTCGCTTTTGGCGAAGCTCGCTGGCGCTGGTCAGCATTCATCGCTGGAACGAACCGTCAGCGATGTCGCAACCGGAGGCGACCCGCTTGTTGGGAGCCCTGGCGGCAGGGACGATTGTTTTCCTGCTCCGCCACTTTGTGCCTGACAAGCATGCGAGCAGCCTCGCCGCGCGATCAGGATTCCTGATCGGCGCATTCGTGTTTGCGCTGGCCATGATGCAAAGCGGGCTGGTTCGCTCCGACTCCATGCACGTTGTGTTTGCCGTGTTTCCCATGGTGTTCTTCACCGGCGTGGTGCTGTTTTCATTTGGCTCACGGCTGGCGTCGGCAATAGCGGCTGTGGTCGCCGTCGGAGGTTGTGCCGTAGGCGCGCAGCCTGAAAGGGCGTTCACTCCCTCAAGTTTGCGCTATAAAGTGGCGCAACTGAGACATCCATCGAGGGAGTGTCCGGCCGGCTTTGAAGACTTCCGGCAGATTTGCTATCCGGCGCACTTCGTGAACATGCTCAATGTCGCCGACAATTACCTCGACCAGCACACCCCCCCGAACGATTCCATACTCATCTTTCCTTACCAGTACATGTTCGGAATTACTTCGGACCGCAACGTAGCGGGGGGAGTGCTGCAATCGTTTCTTGCCAATGGCAGCTACCTGTCGCAGTTGGACATCGCGGGCATGGCAAAGGCTGCGGCGCCCGCGGGTCTCTACTTCCCCGACGGCGAACTAAGCCTGCGCATTGATGACGTGAGTAACTTCACGCGCACGCCGGACATCTGGTTCTGGATCTTCAATCACTACGAGGCGGGTCCCGCGCTTTTTCCGGGAGTGGTGTCGCTGCAACGGCAGGATTCGCGCACCACACACATCTCCACGCAATCGACGCCGATTGGGCTCCTCCCGCAGACGCATCCTATCGAACAGCGCAGCGCGGTGGTGAATCTGGGTGCGCCCTCCTGGCCGGCCGACGCGGATTTCCTGCGGCTGCGCATGACAGTTCACTACGGTATCCTGTGGAAGCTGCTCAAACCGGAGCGGCTGCAACTTGAGATTACGCGAGCGGATGGCAGCCGCGATCTGCGGACCTTTGTCATAGAGCCGAATCTCTCATCCGAAGTGTGGTTCTATCCCTGGGACGAACGTGAGTTGGCGCGATACTTCGATAGCGATGAGAGCCGCTGGCGCACCGCCCTGCGTTCGCCCATCACCCAACTGCGGCTCCTCACATCGCCGTTCGACTCGATTTCGCAGCAGCCTGATGCTGTCTCGATCAAGGCGGCCGATGCGATCAGCCTTAGGACGGCGCACTAGCCACGTAGCGCTGATTTTGCCGGGTTTCGAGTGGTAAAGGAGTTGATCGAATGAAATTGCAGCGCGCTCTCTTTTTCGCAGCGGCGATTACCGTTCTTGCGCTAGCTACCAGCGCCGCCGGCTTGCCGCAGGCTCGCGACAACGAAGCGCCTCCGGATACATGGGGCGGGCTCCACGTCTCGATGCAGATGACGGCTGAGGGCGCGACGCTGCAGTTCGATTGCGCGCAAGGGGAAATACAGCAACCGATCAAGCCCAACGCCAGCGGCGCGTTTAGCGTGCCCGGCACCTATACCCCGCAGCGAGGCGGCCCAGTGCAGAAGGACAATCCTCCCCGCGACCTTCCCGCGATATACAAAGGTACGATTCACGGCGATACGATGCAGCTGGAGATCGTGCTCGACGACAAATCGCAGGCCCCCGAGTCATTGACCTTGACGCGTGGAAAAACCGGACGAGTCGTGCAGTGCCGGTAAGGCAGGCAATGCCCTGGTTACGAACCGCAATGATTTATAAGATGAGCTGGCGCGGTTGACATCCCGCTCTGCCGTCCCTGCCGGGACTCGAAGACCATTTAGGCTGCATACCCAGGACTTCGTCCTGGGCTGAACTGAGCCGTCCCGCGCCGCGGGACTCGGGTTTTACCCCTGCGAATTGCGATGTGAATCGGCGCAACTCGATCCGGACGGAGGATGCCAACAGAGCCGGATGAATTCCAGCTTGGGATCAACGGCGGACTTGTGCAGCGATGAACTTCAAGGCTCGTATTCCCGGAAGGAAGAAGTACGCACCGCCGCGAACCGTCACGAATTGCGGAACCCCTGTGACGCGGCGCGGCAGTCCGCTCTCCTGCGGCAACAGGAAGTTGTCCGTGACCGGGCACCCCGGTATCGGTTGACGATTGCCCAGCAGCGGGTCGCTCTCCCCGGTCATGCCGTTGAACTTGGTGCTCATGATCCAGGCGCCCTGCACAAACTCAAACTGACGCGAGATGTTCGCATTCAGGCCGATGAACTGGATGCCGTGCTCGGCGTTGTCGGGATAGTCCGGCTGGAGCGCCTGCTCGGGCGATAGACCGGGACCGTACTCGCGGCCGCGGCGCAGCACGCGATGAAAGCGGGTGGAAGACATGATGTCTTCACGAATTCCCGGGTGCGTGAACCCGAGGTTGTGAAGCAGCTGCGAGAAGAAGCCTCCGGTGCCCGGAGGGAAGTCGGAGTTTCGCGGGTTAGCGCGGCGAACATGGGCTCCGAAGGGACAGCGCGTGCCGTTGACATCGGAGTCGTAGGTGAACTGATTGGATGGCGTTGCGGCTTTGACGCCGGGGATGGGCGAACTGCTCAAAGGCATCAGCGGATCGCCGTTACGCCTACGTCCCACCATCGACCACGCCAACTGCTCGCGCGCCTGCGGATTGGCGTTGGCCTGCCGGTCGACAAACTGCCAGAAGCCGCGCACATCCTGCTGCAGCTGGCGCAAGACGAGATATGTCCCGTTGCGGCCCAGGTCGCGCATGCCGGGCACATCCTCGGCCTCCGGCAGCATCGTGTTGCTGCTGTCGTTGGCAAGCAGCGGACGATCGGTGTAGCGACCGTATTCGTTCGGATAGCCAAGCAGAAATTCGCCCAGACACGAGACGTTTGTGTAAGCAAGCTGATCGCTGGCGGTGCGTTGCCGCTCCCAGTCGAGAGTCGGCTGGCTGATTCCATCGGTGAACCCGAACGGTTCGACACCCTCTAGATCCGAGGTAGCCAGCGATGCGATGAGTTCGAACGCCGTCTCCCAGGCAGCCCCTTTGATCTTGTCGGTCCAGGATTGCAGTTGACCGTCCTGGGCGTACACCATCAGCAGCACGTGTGGCACGTTGTCCGGTCCGCCCCACCGCCAGCCTTGCGGAGCGTTGGCGGCGATGTCTCCCAGCCGGTGCGAGCGATTCTCTTCTCCCCACATTCCAGAAACAAATTCGTCCGAAAAGCCTGAAACGACTGCGGGCGGCAGCCCGAGGGCCTCCAGTCCATCACGCGTGAAGGCAACTTGCAGCGCAGTCTGTGGAGGTTTGGCGAGTTCCACGGCGTTCGAAATCGGCGCCGATGCGAGCCACGCCGCCGCGGCCCGGACATCGCGGATGCGGAGCAACAGAAAAGACGCCTCGGTGAGCGTGCGGTATCCGAAGCGCACCAGGCCTTGCACGTCGCTAAAGTCCACCGCGTAGGTGGTCATGCTCAGTTCCCTCTAGATCAGTTGCAGCCACTGCCGCGCGTCGCTGTCGGAGAGCGACGGTTTCTCCAGCCCTTCACGAATCTGAGTGTTGCGATGCCGGTCCAGTGCGGTCAATCCGGGATGCGCGTTGTACCAGACTTCGGTCGCCAATTCGTGACGCCGAAGGACGTATTTAAATTTCTGCTCGTCCTTGGCCCCATCCAGCAGCAGCCATCTGGTCGAGGGATAGCCGATGCCATTGCCGAAGACAACGTTCAGTCCGAAGCCGACCTTGTTGATGAAGTCGTCCATGTAGCTCTCGAGGCTGCCGTCATAGTTGCTGCAGAAGATGAGCCGCTTCTTGCCGTCGAGAAATACCCAGCGCGCGAAGTGAATGGTGCTGACGCGAGCAAGCCGGCCGCGGCCGTAAATGTGCTTCGTCGTGTAATCGATCACCCACAGCAGGAAGACCAAAGTCGAGCGCCGGAACCGGCCCGGCTTGAGCGTTCCCAAGGCAGTGAACTGGTTGGTCACGTCGTGGTCTTCCAATATCGCCAACTGGTGGGCATGAGCGGGATCGATGCGCGGCGCAATCTGGGGATCGGACTTCTCGTGCCAGCGAAGCAGAATGAAAAAGAATGGCGAGTAGATCAGAAGAAACGGGAAGAGCAACAGCAGCACCAGCGGCACGCCGAGCAGATTGATCAGGTTTCGTATTTGCCAGCCGAGCGGCGTCAGCGCAGGCGGCGTCAGCGTGAGGCGGCCAGCCTGCTGCTCGGAACGCTTATAGCGCTGCAGCGTGTCATGGACCTGCGCCGGCTGCATTCCCGCTAACACCGCGGCATTCTGCTGAACATAGCTGACCAGAGCATCGTGCAGCGCCGCTTCTTCTCCCACCTGCTGCACGGTTCGCCCAATCCAGTTCACATACGCCGTCGCCGGGGTTGAGCTGTGCGCTTTGATCCAGGTGAGGAGATCGGCATCCGGAGTGAAGCCTTCGCAATAAGCGAAGATGCGCTTCAGTCCGTCACCGGCTTTCTGCATCAGGTCGACAAGAAACGTCTCTGGCGATCCATCGAAGTCGCCCAGAAAAGCTAAATAGATGGGATAGTTTCCCGGAGGCAATCCATAGGCGGTGATGTCATCCAGGGTGAGATCTTGGAGAACCACGAGGCGCGCGAAGTGCAGCGTCGCGAACTTGCCGAACGGGATGAGCGAATTCTGCGGATCGACGACACCGGGACTGCGATTCATGGTGGCGAGCAACTGGCGCAAATCGCCAACCCGACCGGGCATGATCGGCGCCAGCACCATGAAATTGGACTGCGGCGTCATGAACTTGGAAATTGCAACGCGAAGTCGATGGTCTTCTTCTTATCCCAGTAAACGATGCCCAGGTACATTCCCGGACCGATCTGGCGAATCTCGTCGCGAATATGCTCGGCCACGATGGAGGTCTCAGAGTAGTCGAGCACGATGCACTCTTTCTGATCGAACCAGCTTGGGGTCTTGTAGACCCTGGCGACAATGGCATCGATGCCGAACGCCGTGATGCGGTTCTTCAGCGTGCCGGTCGCAGCGTCGAAGGTCTTACCCTTCCAGCCAAAGAGGCTGATGACCTCGGCAATTTCCTTGGAGAACACGGTGCCAGGCGCGATGATGGCGGTCCCGTTAGCCTCGCCGCTCGGAATATCCCCGGCCGGACTGCTAGTGAAAAGGTCATTCAACTGCTGCTGGGACATCGACAATAATTGCGACGCGGTATACGTCATAGTTCGATTTCCTCGCGCGCCGATGCGTACGTTGACGCCGGCTCTAGTCAGATTTTTGGAAGCGCCCAGTGGGAGTGTCGCCACTATGCGGGCAGATCGGGCTTTTGTCAATGGCATGAAAGTTTTGATCAGCCGTGCCCTGATACCAGCCAACTGGTGACAAGTTCTAATAGATCCCGCTGCGGTAGATGACCCACCAGCTTACGAATACGGCGGCGAAGGTTTCGGCCACGCCCCACCATAGGGAGAGGAAGAACGCGGGAAAGCTGAGCAACGTGAGCAGCAGCCAGAAGGATTTCTTTTGGGAGTCCAAGTCAGCCGGTCTCCAGGTAGTGGTGCCGTTTGAAATCCACAGGGGTTGAACGTCGAAGCGGACGGCGTAAACTTAACGCATGGCAAAGCCGCATCTCATCGACTATCAAGGCGCAATCCGCTGTTCTGTTTGCAAGATGCCGTTCCCGCCCGATGCCAAGCCGTCCAGAGACGAGGCGTTTGCGCAGCACGTCGTCAAGGCCCACAGGCCCGGACAGACGACCGAAGATTCCAGCCAAGCCGCGCTGCGAATCGTGCGCAAAGCGACCGAGAATAAGTAGGCTAGACCTCATCGCCTATCCGCTCCTGCATTGCCGGAAAATGTTCGTATTTCAAAAGCACAGCAAGCGGCTCGTCATTGTCCTGAATGACCAGAGTCTTGTCGAGCGCTCGCAGCTGACTCACGTTTAGCGCCCGTAGTCGGCTGATTCCTACGTGTTGCACGGTCGGGTCAACGTAGGGGATGGAAACCTGCTGCTGCTGACGGAGAACCGGTTTCCCGAAATCTGGGTGCCGTCGCCGGCTGAGCGCGATGCGCGGCAACTGATCGTGCATCGTCACAAACGGGTGCAGATGTAAGTACGCCGCATTGTAATGAAAGACCCACTCATTCGAAAACCGCGAATGAGTGGGGCGCCCGGTCGGCTTTCTGGCCGGGATGCAAATTTCGCATGGACGCCAGTCTGAAGATCTGCCGCCGATCCGAGTACATCGCCCGTGTAGTTCCTGCTACGGCGTGATCTCAAAGACGACACCGCAGCCGCCTTGACAATTCGATGACGTGCCGCCAGCGCCCGTGGTGCCATAAAGATTGCCGTTCGCGTCGAGTATCAGGCTACATTGCGGATATCCCCCGTCGCTGCCGGCGGTAAAGTCATGCAGAGACGTGTACGTCCAGCTGCCGTTCGACGGTGACAGCCTAAAAACCGAACCCGCTCCATAAGCCCCGTCGCCGTAGGTCGTGCCGTAGAGATTCCCCGCCGCGTCCATAATCAAACTGCCATCGGGCCCGTCGCCAGTTTCTCCGCTCAGGGAGGTTAGGAGAGTAAAGGTCCAGCTGCCGTTTAAAGAAGTCAGCTCAAAGACGGTGCCGCCATTACCCGATCCTCTGGCAATAGTGGCACCATAAAGGCTGCCCGCCTGGTCGAATATCAGGCCGGTATAAGGGTTTGATCCGTCGCTCCCTCCGGTGAAGTTGTAGAGGATGCTCTCCGCCCATCCGCCATTTGAGGACGTCAGCTTGAAAACCGTGCCTTCGTCGTCGGCGCCACCGTAAATGGTCGTGCCGTAGAGGTTGCCGGAGTTGTCCAGGATCACGCCGGCGTTGGGAAAAGTCCCATCGTGGTTGTCATTGGTGAAGGCGTACAGAACGGTTTCCGTCCAACTCCCGCCCGGGGGCGTCAGCTTGTACACAGTTCCGCAACCACTATTGCAGTTCCCGTTGATGCCGATGTTGCCGCCAAGGGCTGTTGTGCCGTAGATATTCCCCGCTTGATCGAATGTGAGGTCACCGGAGTCGGGATAACCTCCATCACTGCCATTCGCGAAGCGATAGAGCACGGTTTCCATCCAACTCCCAAGGCGCGTGAATGTGGCGTTAGCTGGGACTCTCAGTTCGAAGACCGTGCCGCAGCCGCCCGCTTGCGGGCATCCTGCTCCTCCCCCCGCAGTGGTGCCGTAAAGAGCACCGTCCGGACGCATGATCACTCTGGCTTCAGGGATGCTTCCGTCATCGCCTCCCTGAAAGGTGTACAGCGAGCTAAGTGTCCAGTCGGGACTTGTGTAGTGCAGTCGAAAGACGGTGCCGTAACCGGCGCCGCCGGACGCGCTTGTTCCGTACAAATTTCCTGCTGCATCCATCGTCAGACCGGCAAGAGGCATTGCCCCGTCCGCTCCGCCTGTGAAGTTGTAGATGACTTTGTAAGTTTGCGCCTGTGCCGCTTGCGTCAAGAACGCTGTCAGCGCGAACACAATCGTTATCGCCGTCACCGCGGTTGCCCCGCAGGAGACTGTGCGGGAAAGTGAATTCCGGAATTGCTGTTTGTTGTGCATGGGCCTCACCTCTCTCCCCATCGAGTTCGGGACGATGTAGAACATAAAGAGCGAGAGCAGCCGGATGCCGCAGAGAAGGAAATCGAAGGTCTTATTTTCACCACGCGGGGTGGCCAGGAAAAAGGCCGGAAACCTTCCCCGAGTGCACACCTGCGCAGTTGGCATTATCGCTCCTATTGCGCGAGGAGGGGATTGAAATCGACGGTCCGATCGAGGAAATTCCCGGATTTTGTGTGGTCAGCCACGTCGAAGCTCCTGCGATAGGAAGATTCCGAACTAGTTCTTGTCCGTAAGCACCCACGGCTGCAGCCGCGGTATCCACCGTCCTACGTTGCGGCAGTATTCTTTGTAATCCGCGCCAAACATTCTTCGCAGGGTTGGTTCTTCATACAGCAAGACGAACAAGACTACACACAACACGAAGACGGCGGCCACTGTGATCGTGGAGGCATTCGCCCGTCCGAATAGGATCCACAGTCCGAGCCATCCCGTGAGGAAGCCGACATACATGGGATTTCGCACATACCGGTAGAAGCCTGTCACCACGAGGCGTTTGGGCGGGGCCACAGGCACAGGTGTTCCGTGGCCCGTCCACCCGAAATCCCAGATACAGCGAAGCGCCACGGCGAAGCCGGCTGCGGAAGGAACCGCCGCCAGCCAGCGCCAGGGAACGACGCCTGCCACCTCACGGCGAAAGTCCAGCCACGACGGCAGGAGCCAGAACCACAGGGCGAGAAATCCTAGCCCTACGGCCAGTGACAGAAGGCTGGCCAGCCAGCGCCCCGCGTGATCGTCGTGTCGAAGCGTCTCCGTGTCTCTGCTCATGTGAAGGCCTCCTACCCCCGAAGTATTCAATCTCGCCCCTGGACCGAAGTTGGGAATGCGGCTCGAAAAGCGGTCGCCGGCATTGTGACGCACGTCATAGCCCAGGATCGCGCCAAAGTGCTACGAATATAGGTTTGCCGGAGCGGACAGCTATGCCCGCGCGCCGCGTCTGATCCATACTGCCAGGATGGCGTGGCTGCTGGGAATACGTTTGCCCGGTCAGGAAGGTTTCATGCGCGATGCCGTTCTCAAACTGTGGCCCGAGATCGAGTGGATTCAGTCTGCCGGGCTGCGCGAGCAGGTTACGAAGACTTGGCAGCGGGCGCTGGAACTGAGCCCGCTCACGCCCGAGGATCTCAACCGCATTCCGTTTACGCTGCTGGTGCCGAACTGCCCCACGACGTTCATGGAGCATAAGCGTTGCGTGGTACACATCGCGCGCAAAGCCGCCGAGAGCATGACGGAGTTCATGGGGAGCGCGTTGCCGATCGACCTCGACACGGTGATCGCCGGCGCCATCCTCGCTGATGTTGGCAAGCTGCTGGAGTACGAGAATGTCGACGGCAAGATGCAGCAGAGCAAGCGTGGCGAGATGCTGCGGCACCCGTTCACCGGCGTGGCGCTGGCGATGGAGTGCGGCGTGCCCGATGGGGTCTGCCACATCATTGCGGCGCACGCGGCCGAAGGCGATCTGGTGAAGCGCTCAACCGAAGCTTACATCGTGCATCACGCCGATTTTATGGCGTTCCAACCTTTCAAGAATCTGGCGAAGTAGAAGAGGGAGACGATCCTATGGCGACCATCGCAGCTCCAAGCAAAGCGGCGAGCAAGCCCACCATCACCGCGACCATGTCGCAATGGGCCGCAGGCGTTCGGTTCGAGCAACTCTCGCAGGAAGCGGTTTATCAGGCCAAGCGCTTTCTGCTCGACAGCATGGGTTGCGCGCTAGGCGGATATCAGCAGCACGATGTGACCATCGCTCTGGAAGTGCTGGATGAAATCGCCGCGCCGGGGAAAGCGACGGTTATCGGCAGCGGCAAGC
The DNA here is from genome assembly GCA_049798495.1 of Candidatus Korobacteraceae bacterium. Taxonomy (GTDB): domain Bacteria; phylum Acidobacteriota; class Terriglobia; order Terriglobales; family Acidobacteriaceae; genus Bog-257. The sequence goes on from JBARGS010000271.1 coordinate 29,280, forward strand.
GGATGGATGCGGTTTCGGCGTCGCTGGCCAACGCGCTGATGATTCGCTGCATGGATTACAACGATATCTACTGGAAGCAGGACCCTTCGCATCCTTCCGACATTTTTCCGGCGGCTATGGCCGCATGCGAGCGCGCTGGCAGCGATGGCCGCGAGCTGATTGTCGGCTTGGTGCTGGGCCATGAGTTCGAGATGAGGCTGTGCGAAGCGGCTTTCCCGGGTATTCGCGAGCGGGGCTGGCATCATGCCACGCTGACGGCGTTCGTCTCACCCATTGTTGCCGGACGCATGTTGCACCTCACTGCCGAGCAGATCCAGCACGCCATTGGCATCGGCGCCAGCGCGCGGGCGACGCTAGGCGCGGTTACGGCCGGCAAGCTGACCATGATGAAGAACACGGTCGATCCCATGGCCACGCAGAGCGGTATGCTAGCCGCGCTGCTGGCGGAAAAGGGATACACCGGGCCGGAGCACGTCATCGACGGCAAGGAAGGCCTGGTGCATTCTTTCGGTCCGGAGTGGAAGCTGAACATCCTGACGGATGGCCTGGGCGAATCCTGGCGTATCACACAATGTGGGATGAAGGCGTTTCCCACGGAAGCGCTCACGCATACGCCGATTTCGGCGGTGCTGGCGCTGGTGAAGGACAACGATCTGCGGCCCGACGACATCGCCAAAGTTCACATGCGCACCACCGCGCGCGGGGCTGACATCCTGAGCGATCCCAGCAAGTACGACCCGCACACCAAGGAGACAGCGGATCACTCGCTACCATATGTGATTGCTGCCGCTATCGCCGAGCGGCACGTGACGCCCTTGCAGTTCACGCCGGAGAAGATTATGGACCCGATGATCCGCGGCCAGCTCAACAAGATTGTGGTGTCGGCTGATCCGGAGATCGAGAAGCTCTTCCCGGCATTGCAGCGGGTGATCGTGAGGATTCACACCATCGATGGCCGCGAATTCACGAAGCAGCTGGATTATCCCAAGGGCGATCCGCGCAATCCGCTGACCGACAAGGAAGTGGAGGAGAAGTTTGAAGCGCTGGCCGAGCCGGTGATGTCGCGCGAAGCTCGCCGGCGAGCCATCGACGCGATCTGGAATCTGGAGAAGCAGGCCAGCGTGAGCGACCTGATGAAGTTGTTCACAGTTTGAACTTGTAGCTACAGAAGTTCTCTCCGATCCGGATTTGTATCAGGGCACGGCTTCAGCCGTGCCGCAGTAAGGTCTGATAGAAACGGACTTTAGTCCCTGCGAACAGGGTGCAGGGGCTAAAGCCCGGACTTCCGAGCATTTCGTTTCGGCACGACTGAAGTCGTGCCCTGATGCTAACCGGAAGGTATGAGATGAAATGAGCTCAAGTATTTGCGAGTTACAACGGAACTGATCTATGGGACAAACTGTGGTTGAGAAGATCGCGCAATCCCACCTGGCTGAAGGTCCGAATCGACCGTTGCGTACCGGGGACTTCCTCTCCATCCGGCCGTTTCACGTCATGACCCACGACAACACCTCGGCCGTGATGAAGAAGTTCAAGGCCATCGGTGCGAAACGTGTCTACGATTCCTCGCAGCCGGTCGTGACCGCTGACCACGATATTCAGAACACGGAAGAGTCGAACCTGGCGAAGTATCGCAGCATGGAAGCCTTCGCGCGCCAGCACGGTATCGACTCCTACTCTCCGGGCACCGGAATCGGCCACCAGATCATGGTGGAGAAGGGCTACGTGCTGCCGGGGACGTTTGTCGTCGCCTCCGACTCGCACTCCAATATGTATGGAGCGTTGGGCGCGATCGGCACGCCGGTGGTTCGCACCGATGCGGCTGCCATCTGGGCGACGGGTGAGTTCTGGTGGCAGATTCCGCGGACGGTGCAGGTGGTTCTCGAAGGGAAACTCAGCTCCGGCGCGACCGGCAAGGATGTGATCGTCAGCCTCTGCGGCCTGTACAACCGGGAAGAGGTATTGAACGCCGCGGTGGAGTTCGGCGGGCCGGGTGTCGCCTCGCTCAGCATGGATGCGCGGTTGAGCATCGCCAATATGTCAACCGAGTGGGGCGCGCTGGTGGGCTGGTTTCCGGTGGATGAGATCACGCTGGCATATCTGGAGGCGCGTAACCGCGAGTTGCGGGCTCAGGGTGTCAGTCGCATTCCGGAAGAAAAGTTTGCCGAGTGGCGTGCGAATCCGCCGGCGCCGGACCCGGATGCTGTTTATGCCGCGCGCATCACGCTTGATCTGGCCGAGGTTACGCCGCACGTCTCCGGGCCGGATACGGTGCAGGTGATGCAATCGGTGGCGGAGATGGGCAAGAAGAGAGTGGCCATTCAGAAGGCATATCTCGTCTCCTGCGTGAATTCGCGACTGGAGGACTTGCAAGCTGCGGCAAAGGTTTTGCAGGGTAGGACAATCGCGAAGGGCGTGAAGTTCTATCTTGCCGCCGCCAGCCGTCACGTACAAGAAGAAGCGGAAGAGCGCGGCGTTTGGAAGATATTTCTGGACGCAGGCGCCCATCCGCTGCCTTCAGGTTGCGGTCCGTGCATTGGGCTGGGGACTGGACTGCTTGAGGCAGGCGAGGTTGGCATCTCCGCCACCAACCGCAATTTCAAGGGACGGATGGGGTCGCGCGACGCGCAGTGCTATCTTGGCAGCCCGGAGGTGGTGGCCGCGTCGGCGGTCGCCGGCTACATCTGCGGGCCGGGTGAAGTGGAGGATCGCCAGCTCACACGGCGGTTCGAAGAGTTTGCCTCGGGTTCAACCGCAGCGGAGAAGGTCGAGATTCTGCCCGGATTTCCGCAGCAGGTGCGCGGGCGACTGGTATTTCTGCCGCAGGACAATCTGAATACCGATGGAATCTACGGCAAGGACTATACCTATCGCGAAGACATGACGCCGGAGATGATGGCGCATGTGGTGATGGAGAACTACGATCCGCAGTTTGGCGCGCGTACGGTGGCGGGCGATGTGGTCGTCGGTGGATTTAATTTTGGCACCGGCTCCAGCCGCGAGCAGGCGGTAACGGCGCTAAAGTGCAAGGGTATTCCGTTGGTGATCGCGGGGAGCTTTTCGCAGACGTATCTGCGCAATGCGTTCAACAATGGCTTCCTGTGCATTGAGACGCCGGAGTTGGTGAATCGGTTGAAGTCGCGATTTGCCGATGCGGTGGCGCGCGGGGAGAGGACGATTATTCCCGAAGAGACGATCGCGGTCGATTTTGCGGGCAGCACCATTCGTTACGCTGGCGACGAGTTTGCGTTTCCGGCACTGGGGAGTGTGCCGCAGTCGTTGGTGATCGCCGGGGGCGTGGAGAGCCTGGTCAGCAGGAAGTTGGGAGTCGCTACCATCGCCACGGGGATCTAGGTCCTACATTGTGGTAGTAGGGCGCGGCCCACTGGGCGAACTCGCTGCGACCCCGAAGGGAACGCAGGTCCCTCGACTCGGACTTAAGTCCTCGCTCGGGATGACAAATTAATTATGAGGTTGGAATTTATGGCTAAACCCACAGTCGTAACCATGCCCGGTGATGGTATCGGCAATCAGGTTCTTCACGAAGCGATTCGCGTGCTGGATGCCGTCGGCTTCAAGGCCGAGTACGTGCACGCTGACATCGGCTGGGAGTGCTGGATCAAAGAGGGCAATGCGCTGCCCGAGCGGACCCTCGACTTGCTGCGTCAGCACAAAGTAGGACTGTTTGGCGCGATCACGTCGAAGCCTAAGAAGGAAGCTGAGGCGGAGCTGAGTCCCGTGCTGAAGGGAAAAGGGCATCAGTATTTCAGTCCCATCGTTTCCATGCGGCAGAAGTTCAACCTCGACGTCTGTGTGCGGCCGTGCCTTTCGTTTCCGGGTAATCCGTTGAACTTCATCCGCAAGAAGCCGGACGGCGGCTTCGAGGAGCCGAAGGTTGATGTGGTGGTGTTTCGGCAGAACACCGAAGGCCTTTACGCCGGAGTGGAGTGGACGAATCCTCCGCAGGCCGTGCGCGAAGCCCTGAGCACCAATCCCAAGTTCAAGCCGTTCGAGAAAGTTGCTGGAGAAGATCTCGCGATCTCGGTGCGGATCATCACTCGTCCGGCCGCGCGGCGTATTTGCGAAGCCGCCTTTCAGCATGCGCGCAAGTTCGGATACAAATCCGTGACGATTTGCGAGAAACCCAACGTTCTGCGCGAAACTTCGGGGATGATGGAAGAGGTTGCCAAGGAAGTGCAGAAGCAGTACAGCGATATTCCGCTGTGGTCCACCAACATTGACGCGCAGACCATGTGGCTGACGAAGAACCCGGAAGATTACGGTGTGATTGTCGCCAGCAATCTCTTTGGCGACGTGATCAGCGATGCCTTCGCCGGACTGGTTGGCGGGCTGGGATTCGCGGCCTCCGGCAATATCGGTGCGGAGGCGGCGGTCTTCGAACCCACGCACGGCTCAGCTCCGAAATATGCCGAGTTGGATCCTCCGATCGTGAATCCCATTGCCATGATTCTTTCCGCTGCGATGATGCTGGCTCATATCGGCGAGCGCGAGAAAGCTGACAAAATCCGAGACGCGATTGCCGCGGTTGTGGCTGAGGGCAGGGTGCGCACCTACGACATGATGCGCATTTCCGGCGGTGCGAAGTCGCTGGCGCAGGGTGCGGCCTCGACGACGCAGATGACGGACGCGATTCTGGCGAAGCTGGGCGCGGGAGTGGAGAAGGCTTATGCCGGCAGCAGCCGAAGCTAGCCGATTGCGGCGCGGCGAAGCGGGACGCGCAGGGAGCGATGTGCGCTCCGACCTGCATGTCAGCTTTGAAGAGCGCTCTGATGGCGGCATCGAGATCGATCTGCGCTCGCGAGTCGAGCTCTATTACGGCGACAGCATCCGGCAGCAAGTCAACGACGTGTTGCAGGCGCTGGGTGTCGAGCATGCCCACGTCGGCATAACCGATGAGGGCGCGCTGCCGTTCGTCATTGCCGCACGCCTGGAGGCCGCGGTTCGCCGCGCCGGACTCGCGCAAGGCAAGTCGGCGTTGCCGGAAGCGGTTGGGCTGCCGGGGCCTTCAACACGCGATCGATTGCGCCGCTCGCGTCTTTACCTTCCCGGCAACGAACCAAAATACTTTATCAATGCCAGACTGCACGCGCCGGATGCGATCATTCTCGATCTGGAAGATTCGGTTCACTTCGCCGAGAAAGATGCTGCCCGTCTGGTGGTGCGTAATGCACTCCGGGCTGTCGATTTTGGCGCGGCCGAGCGCATGGTCCGAATCAATCAGTTGCCGATGGGACTTGAGGATCTGGAGGCGATTGTTCCGCAATCGCCGGATCTCATCCTGATTCCCAAGGTTGAAACGCCGGAGCAGGTGTCTGACGTTGTGGGAGCTGTGGATTCGATCACAGAACGCAGCGGTGTTAGGCGTGCGATCTGGCTGATGCCGATCCTGGAGTCAGCGCTTAGTATCGAAAACGCGTTCGCCATTGCCAAAGCCTCTGACCGAATTGCCGCGATAACGATCGGCCTGGAGGACTATACGGCTGACCTGGGTGTTGCGAAGACGGCGGAGGGAGCCGAGTCGCTGTACGCTCGCATGAGGGTGGCAAACGCTGCTCATGCTGCGCACGTGCAGGCCATCGATTCCGTCTACGGGGATGTTACTGATACCGAGGGTCTCTCGCGCTGGGGCGAGGCCTCGCGGGCCGTGGGGTTTGTGGGCATGGGCTGTATACATCCCACACAGATTGAGATTATCCATCGCGCGTTTGCTCCCACAACGTCGGAGTTGGAGAAAGCGCAGAAAATCGTTGCTGCCTACGAAGACGCACAGGCGCGCGGACTGGGAGTGGTGAGCCTGGGCTCGAAGATGATCGATGCGCCGGTGGTGCAGCGGGCATTGAAGCTGGTGGCGCGTGCAAAGCAGATGGGGCTGCTGATCGGAGAGCAGCAAGGGTAGTAAATGGCGCCCGGGGACGTTCCGCCCGCAGAACAGAGCGCTGAATAGTCGGGGACAAGGCGGTGCCGCCGGCTGAAGCCGGCTCCGGAACAAAAATAAAGGGCTTATCGGCACGACTAAAGTCGTGCCCTGACACGAGACCGGCGGCTTCTTGTAAGGACCATATGAGCATAGCAGTCACAACGGGCAGACTGGTTCGAAATGCCGTCGGTCGTCGCGTGCCGACGGTCGTCAATGGCCGCGAGCAAGTGCCATACGGGGGCCTCGACGGATTTCGTCCAGTCGGGCGCAAGGCGGGTCCGCCGATTCGCAGCAACAGCGATTATCCAGCGAACGGGGATAAGCGGGTCCCCGATCTTGAGACTGCGCTAAGGCTTTGCGGGCTGCGCGATGGCATGACGATCAGCAGCCATCATCACTTGCGCAATGGAGATCGCGTCGCCCTCACGGCGCTGCAGACCGCCGCACGCATGGGAGCGAAGGAACTGGTCTGGTTTCCCAGCGCGTCGTTTCCTTGCCACGAGCCGATCATCGACCTGATGAAATCCGGCGCCGTGCATCACATTGAAGGCAGCATGAATGGGCCGCTGGGCGACTATTGCTCGCACGGCCACATGCGTGGCTTGGGCGTGCTGCGCTCGCACGGCGGCCGCTGGCAAGCGGTGCAGGATGGCGAAGTTCATATCGACATCGCCGTGATCGCCGCGCCGACCGCGGACTTCTTCGGCAACGCCGACGGATCGCACGGCAAGTCAGCCTGTGGTTCGCTGGGATTCGCGCTGGCGGATTCGGTCTATGCAGATCGTGTCATCGTGGTCACCGACAACCTGGTTCCATTCCCCTGCGTGCCCTGGCAGATTCAGGGCAATAACGTGGATTACGTGGTTGAGGTCGATTCGATTGGCGATCCAGCGAAGATCGTCAGCGGCACCACGCAGATCACGCGCAGCCCCGACCGGCTGCGCATTTCGGAGCTGGTGGCACGCTTTCTGCGCGACAGCGGCATCATGCGCGACGGTTTTTCTTTCCAGGCCGGAGCAGGCGGCATCGCGCTGGCGTTCGTAGATTATCTGGCGCGCATGATGAAAGCGGCGAATGTGAAGGCCAGCTTCGTCCGCGGCGGCTCGACCAAGTACCTGGTCGACCTGATGAAGGAAGGACTGATTGGCTACATCCTCGATGGGCAGACCTTCGACCTGGATGCGGTGCAGTCCATCGCGAGCGATCCGCGGCACGTGCCGACCAGTCCGTTTACCTCGTACAACTTTCACGGCAAAGGCAACTTCGCTTCCATGGTCGATGCTGCGGTGCTGGGAGCGACCGAGGTTGACGTTAACTTCAACGCGAACGTGGTCACGCACTCCGACGGGCGGCTGCTGCACGGTATTGGCGGGTGGCAGAACTGTTTGTTCGCGGGTTGCACGATTCTGGCGGTACCTTCGTTCCGCGATCGGATTCCGGTCATCGTGGATGAAGTCACCACCGTTGTCGGACCGGGCGAACTGATTGACGTGGTCGCGACGGAGCGGGGCATTGCGATTAATCCCAAGCGGCAGGATTTGCTCGATGCGGTGAAGGGGAAGGGGCTGCCGATTCGGCCGATCGAGGAGATAAAGGCCGAGGTAGAGAAGATCTGCGGCGACAAGCCCGCGAAGGCACGTCTGATCGAGCGGCCGGTCGCAGTGGTGAAGTGGGTGGACGGGACGGTGATTGATACGGTTTGGCAAGTGGAGGATACAAATCCGTACGCACCTAAGGTAAGCGGCGGGGAGTAGTTGCAAGAGCGCTTGTCTTAGTGCGAAGGAATTGGCTAGTCGCACGAGAACCGGATCAATGATTTGAAACTAGTAGCGAGCCGTTGCCTATCGCTGTTCCTGTGACGATCGACAGCCAGATATAGGCCAAAGCAAAACAGAGGAATGCACTGAAGCCAAGCGTGAATACGAGAGAGGATCTGAAGGCAGTAAAGCTGGCGGGATCGAACAAGAACATTTCGTAGAAGTAGGTCAACAGTGCCATGAACAACAAACCATAGACGACCGTAAATCCCAGAAGAACCATCGAGAATGCAAGTTTAGGCAACAGCGACGAAACATGTAATGTTGGAATGAACACCAACGACGCCGAAGCTAGGGTAATGAGCACTTCGGCGCATTTCATATAGTGGCCGTGGCGTGGATCAAAACTGACCTCTTCGTTTCCTCCGATGATCTCGCCGGTTCTTGGATCGCGCGTTCTTTTGAAAGGCGTTAAGGTCACATATGACGCTTTGCGTTCGACGGAAAACTCGTAGGCAAAGAAACCTACAGGAATAAGCAGTCCGGTAGCGAGGCCTGAAGAAATCGTCCCAGGAAGTCCCATTCCCGCTCCTCTTCTATCTCTCAGCAAAATTGTAACCTAGCCCATCTCGAGCATCCGCGTCTCTGGATTTCAAGGTGGCGACGCGAAAAGATCGTAAGCTGCTGAAAGTTTGAACCAACACATTTTCTGCTTCGGCCATCACACAAGCGAACCTAACGTTTTGGAGGCAGCAATGGCCCTATTTTCAATGAAGCTGGAAAATCTTCAGCAACTGTTCGTGAAGGAATTACGCGACCTTTACGACGCAGAAAACCAAATTGCCGATGCGTTGCCCAAGCTCATCGACGCTTCGCATCACAGCGAGCTGAAGAATGCGCTGCAGCAGCACCTCAGCGTAACCCAACAGCAGATCGCGCGCCTGGACCGCATCTTTGAGATGCTCAACGAGAAGGCCACGGGCGAAAGCTGCAAGGGCATGAAGGGACTGATCAAGGAAGGCGACGACATTGTGTCGACCGGCGGAGATCCGAGCACGGTGGATGCCGGCATCATCAGCGCGGCACAGCGGGTTGAGCACTACGAGATGGCTGGCTACGGAACCGTTCGTACCTATGCCGAGCTGCTGGGGCAGGATGAGATGGCTCGACTGCTACAGCAGACGCTGGACGAAGAATCAGAAGCCAACAGCACGTTGACCGAGATCGCAGGTACGGTGAACGTGGAAGCGCAGGCAGCGTGATAGCATCGCGCGCCGCTCGTCAGGAAGATCTGGCGAAGTGGCGCGCGTTTGATTTTCCCCCACAAGACAGAGAGTTCTTCCCGTTGAAAGTCAGTTATAACGCGGCGATGATCGCGCGGAGCACGAACGAGCTGAAGAGACGGTGTGAGAACTTGTGTCGCCCCTGAAGGGGCTCGACAAACAGGGCCCAGCACCCAGCGCTTCCGCGCTGGGCTAATTACTTTTGCCAAGCCAGGTCCAAGCCATCGAGCTGCGTCACCCGTCTGACGGGGCTTGCCCATTCTGAACGCAACTGTTCTCGTGAGCGCGTCTGGACGCGATCATTTAGCGGGAATCAGTCTGCCTTGAGGCCATACCGCGTCTTTCGTATGCGGTTTCTTGGGGCCGCACGTGGTGCTTCTGACAAACTGCGGCGCGTGGTCGTCATCGCGCTTGAAAATGTAGGCGCGAATCTTGTAGCAGACGTCCTCGGAAGGGGCGTCGGCCCGATCGACTGCCGGTTGCGAGGGAGTCAGCTGAAACGACTGAGCGGGCGTCCCGCTATTATCAGCCAGGGAAGGACCGAGTTGATCAGCGCTAATCGACTGGGTGGGTTGAGAAGGTTGACCCAGAGGCACTGACAGCGCCACAGCAAATAGAAGTACGCAAGCAAGAGGCATGGTAAGCCCTCCTGCCGGGAATGATAGCACCATCCGGCTGGCGTGGCGGCGCGAACGGGACGAAGTGCAGCATGCGCTGTTTCCCCGTTGCAACCAAAGCGGCACACTGCTACGGCTAACATGGGATTGTTGGGGAACTCCAGCAATGTCACTATGCTCTCACGCAACAGCAGTGAAACCAGCCGCCTGAAGTAGACGGCGGCAAAGCGAAGCAGGTTATATCTCCTCATACCCCACACCTGCCGCAAGGGTTTACTCGCAGACACACAGGCTGGGCCCGGCGTTCTCCTTCGCCGGGCCTTTGTACTGCTGGGAAGTGTGTTCTAATGCTGCTTACACTCAGTAAGGCTGCCGCGGCGGAGGAGCAGATGGAAGAGCGCGACTTTTACGATGAACGTCAGGAAACCAAGAAGACTAATCTGAACTGTCCGCACTGTCATCAGGCTGCCGAGTACGATTTGGGATGGTTTGTTCGCACCAAGAAGCGGCAATTGCCGCCCAGGGCGGACGAACGCGACCGCGCCAAATTTGCCAAGGCCCGCTCCTACATGGTGCGCCGCGATGACCTGGTGGCGTGCAAGAACCCGCGCTGTCGCAAGCGCTTTGAAGTGTCAGGTGTGCAGTCGGTGGCCTTTTTGGATGAGCAAGCTCCGTCCGAGCGGCGGCAATAACGTTAGCCCAGACGCAGTTCCCCGCGACGGCGCAACCACTCCAGCGCCGCGCTACGTCTCTATAATTCCCCAGTCCCCATGGCTATCAGCACACCACGACCGGGTTCGCCTTCCCCGCAAAAAGACGAATTCACCGCGCACGTCGAGACGCTTATGGAGCGGCTCAACCATTTCTGGCAGCGGGTGACGGACGGCATGCAACTCAGCCAGCTCTGGTCGCAGTTTCAGACCGACGCGCGCTCGAGTTACCGCTTGTACTCGCAAGAGGTCGACTCGACGTGGGTTGCAGGCGTGCCGCGGACAAGACACTTCTTCAACGTGGTGAGCCAGTTCTTCTGGGCGATCCTGTTGAAGCTGACGCCGGCGCGCCGTGTTTTATTGCTGATCGCGCTCGTGTTGGTCGTCGTGCCGGGCGGCGAGTGGACGTCGAGGACCAGCTCGGGCGAGGTTACTACCTTCGCATTGGATTTTCACTTCTACGGCGGGTTGCTGATGTTCGCTCTGTTGATTCTGGAGGTCGCCGACCGCGTGGTGATGAAGCGCGATCTTCAGATTGCCAAGGAGATTCAGGCGTGGCTGCTGCCCGCCGAGCCGCCGAAGGTTCCGGGACTGGAGATTGCATTCGCTACGCGTCCCGCCAACACCGTGGCTGGAGACTACTACGATGTCTTTGCCCGGCCCGCCGAGGGTTCGCAGGACGAGACATTTCTGATCGCGGTTGCGGATGTGGCCGGCAAGAGCGTTCCCGCGGCCATGCTGATGGCGACCTTTCAAGCCAGCCTGAAGACGCTGTCCACCACGCCCGGAACATTGACCGAATTAGTGGGCCGGATGAACCGGTACGCGTGCAGCAACAGCCAGAACGGACGGCGCTTCACGACGGCGTTCATTGCGGAGTTCGAGCCCGCGTCTCGCACCCTGACCTACGTGAATGCGGGACATAATACTCCGATGCTGCGGCGGCAGAGTGGCGCGATTGAGCGGCTGGAAATCGGGGGCGTGCCGCTGGGCATCATGGAAGATTCGGCGTACCAGTCCGGTACGGTCACTCTGCAGAACGGCGACTGGCTGGCGATCTTTACCGATGGCGTGGTGGAGGCGGAGAACAATGCGCAGCAGGAGTATGGCGAGGCTCGCTTCGTCACCATGCTGCACTCGGGAGTGGCGCTGACACCGGCAGCGTTGCTGAGCGCGATTATGGTTGATTTGGACAGGTTCGTCGGCACCGCTCCGCAGCACGACGACGTGACCTGCATGCTGTTGAAGGTGACATAGCCGCCGCCGATATTTTCGCCAGTCAATTTTTCCAGGTGACAATGAAAGAGATGGAGACACGTTGGGATGCGGTTGTCTTTGACTATGGGCGAGTGCTCAGCCTTGCGCCCAGTGTCGCTGAGATGCAGCAATTCGCGGGCCTTGTCGGACTAAGCGAACCACCCTTCTTCGAAATCTACTCTGCCACACGCGACGAGTACGACCGCGGACGGCACGATTGCCGGCAGCACTGGCAGCGCTTCGCCGCGGCGGCCGGGGTCGACATCTCCGACGAGCATCTGCCTCACATCGTTGAGTGCGAGACGCTGATGTGGCTGCGCGCGAATCCCGAAGCGCTGGAGTTGGCGCGGGAGATCAGGGCGGCAGGAACCCGCACGGCAATTCTGTCGAATATCCCACATGATCTGCTGCGCGACGTGCGAACGAGGTTCGACTGGCTGGATGAATTTGAGGTGCAGATCTGGTCGTGCGAGCACGGCGTGATCAAACCTGATCCTGCGATCTACCGGATTTGCCTTGACGCACTGGGCTGCGAGGCGAAGCGGACACTCTTCTTCGACGATCGGCCCAACAATGTCGAGGGCGCGAAAACGGCTGGCATGGAGGCACACCTGTTCGAGTCGGTGGAGCAGGCAAGGACAATTGTGGCGGCCGGGCTTGGAAAGTCGCCGAGTGAAAAGTTGTCAGCCGGCGCGTAACGTTCGTCCGAACGTCAAAATCCCCGCTCAAGCAAAAGCAGCTTGAGTAGGACACTGGGCGATCATGTAAGTTCGCACCTGCCCGCTCCCACTCATTCGAAAACCGCGAATGAGTGGGGCACCCGGCACCCGGCTTAACGTTTACGTCCGAACGTCAAAATCCGCCGTTATCGCCGCTAAATCGCTCAGCTTCGATCAAAGCCTCTACGGCCCGAGTTCGATGTAAAGCGCCAAACCTACCCAGGAGAATTTCGATTGATTTAAGACGATACCCGCGTCCCGATGAAAGTATTGCGTCCCGGGTGTGACAGCGTTGTGGCCGACGTCTGAATTGGCGGAGTAGGGTCCATGCCCGGGCAGGAAATCCGTACCGTCATCCCTGGGACAATTTGTGTTGTTGCCCAGGCAGGTTAACTGATTTGCGCCGTTGGTTAGCCAAGTGTCCCAATACGTAACCGGTGTGGGCTGCTGGTTGACCATCAGCACAGCGCCCAACTGTAGATCGTTAGAAAATACGGTAGGGGCAGAACCGGCGGTCACAGTATAGGGCTGAGCGCAAGTGGGGGGGGTGCAATTCCCCGAAGCGGTGCTCATGGTTTCCACTGTTCCATTGAATTTCGGCACATCGTAGACCTTGAGTTCGGCCGGATTCGACTTGGCCATGGTCACGGTGACGTTGCAGGCCACGCTGGTATTCGAAGTCCCTTTGTACCAGGCGACGATACCCTGGTTGGAGTTAACGGCTTTCGACGTTATCAGCGTCCACGCTCCCATGCCCGAGGGGACACAGCCGTTGACGGAGGCGGGAAGACTGACGGTGTTCAGCACCTTGGGGATCGATACCTCAAGCAGCAACGGATCGCCGCTATTCGGCGTTATGGAACCGGACATCAGTGCTGTACCGGAGTCGATGCGACCGCACGCACTGCTGGTTACATTCTGATCGGTCTTGGGAGCAAGGCAATTATCATCCGGAGGCGGAGGGTTCCAGCGGCAGAGGATGCCATTGTCGCCGGCAGCCCGCTCAGGCACGAAACAAGGCCAATCATGGCCGTTCGATTGCCATTTTTGAGAACCACCGTTTTGCACCAGGCCAATGCCAAAGGCGGCGTTTTGGCCATTGATAGGGATGCTGCAGTTCATGCGATTTTGAGATGGCATGTAGTTGGCAGGGAGCGAGTCACAACCGGGAAGAATCTGGGCGGCTGTAATCGGAGCTTTGCCTCTACCTTCCGGGGAAATGACGATGCGATATACATTGGCGTCACCCTGGAACACTTCCGGATCGTTAGGCCAGGTGTATGCGCCATGAAGGACCTTATGCAGGGTATCGTCGCCAACGCAGGCAGCTTTCTTGCCATTGCCGGTGAAAATTACATCGGAGCAGCCACCGACGATAGGCTGGTCGGCCCAATCGAATTTAGTGGCATCGTCTGAATCCAGAGGATTGACGGACCCGTAGGTATTGTTGCAAGCCACCGTAGAAGCCGGGGCAGCGGGCTGGGGATCCTGAATGCCATTACATTGGCTGACCGTCCCGTTGTAGAAGGCCCGGATCTCGCATGCGCCTTTCTTTTTTGGACCGGATTTGTGGAAACACGCAACGTGTAAGTCCATACCAGGCGCATTCTGCGGGCACTCCGCGTCTGTGTCACACTCTTGACCGTACTTAATCTTGTCGCTACCGGCACAAAATGTCGTCCAAAAGTAGCAGTTGGAGTCTGTTTGCAAGTTGCAGCCACTCTTTCCGACTTCCACGGGGAACTTGTACTTTCCGCAGTTGCTGAGACAGGCGAGCGTTGTGTTCCCGGCTGGCATAGTGGGGTTGCCATTGCCATCGACAATGACGTATCCCAACAAGGGATAGTTCGGCATGCCGCCGCCGGTAGTTTTATCGATGTCAGAGCGTTTGACCGTGAACGTGCCGGTTGTGCTATTGCACTTCGTGGGCTCTCGCAGGTCAGCCCCATGGACGGTGAGCGGGTAGTTCCAGTTCAACCAGTGAAAATCTTTAGGATTAAGCGGATCAAGATCGTCACCACCCCGCGGTGAGACGTCGAAGGTAAGGTTGGCGCCGTTGACGGCACTGATATCAGGAGAATCGAAAAAGTAGCCCTGGAAATTCTGATAGAAAGTCCATTCCACTAGCGTGGTGGCCGGCGGCGGCCCTATGTTGGCCGAACTGCAATCATATTGTCCACCACAACCGCCGGTTTCGCACTGGGCCCGGTTGGTAACTTCATCGTAACGGCAGCCGGTTCGTACCCAGAAGTTCGGCGCGACACCCGTTGTCTTGAACTGGCCGTACCACTGCGGAGGAATGTCAATCGTGAGCACGTTGGCATCGCTCCCGCTTTTGTAAGGCTGCATCTCCCACGTTCCCTCCTGGGGGAAAACTGGCCACGGTGGCTGTTTCGCCTCGTGCGCTGCGTTGGCCGCTCCCAGGATTATCTGATCGGAGCAGTTAACCAACTGGATCTGTCGTTTGACCTTGGGATCCTTTGGCGGCTTAACCGGCAGATTGTCCAGATATCCCTTCGTGCCACATGCCGCCCCGGTCTGAGCTTGTACCGAGCAGTACAAGGACAAGATCAAACCAACTTGGAGGATAAGGAGCGATGCGTAGGACAAAACACGATGTAGACACGGGTATCTGTTGGAAGAGTATCTATCCTGAGAAGCGTTCGACATCATGGCGGCCTCCTGAGCCGGAGCAATCAAAGCACGTGGCGTTCGCAGCGCCAAGTAGAAAGAGGGACAATAACAATTAGAACATCCGCGGAACATTTAACATCCCGCCTACCAGGCACGGCCCTTGTCCCCTCCGACCTGGCGCGTGGCCCAGCCCGCCATCCTGAGGTGGGGTAGTTCGGAGAGACCTTGACCCGCAGCGGCATCCCCGCACGTTTCCGCTTCCTCCCCGTCCATTCCGATTCGATCTCTACTACCTTTGGAAGGTGCCTGACGCGCGTTTAGGCAACCTGGCAAGACCCCCGTGTCCGCCAGTTGCACCATAGCCCATCAATTCTTATGCCGTCGGCCCTAATCTGTCTTACAGAAACTTGATAGCAAAAAAGTCAGATGGAAGACGTAGCCCTGCAATGGCCGGTTTGTGAAAGGGACAATTCCGTTTAGCGAGAATAATTTAGGCCGACCCTTTACCTTCAGCAGCTTAGGATGGCAACCAAAAGGAGGAGGACCGGAGATCAGCTTTCAGTGGCGAGTCGTCAGCTTCCAGTTGTTGCTTGTCAGCCGAAACCGAGTTCTGGTAACAAGACATCTCTACTCATGGAGAAGAAAAGTCGGTTTCGGCGCAAAGAGCGGATAGCTGATCCGGACTCGCGGACTTACTCTGGCAACATGCAAAGCGAACTACAGAATCGGTGGCAGCAAGTGATGGAGCGCGACGCGCGTCAGGACGGACGCTTCGTCTTCGCGGTGCGCACAACTGGAATTTATTGCCGGCCTTCGTGTCCGAGCCGGAGACCGCGGCGCGAGTCGGTGGAATTCTTTACCAATCCGGGCGATGCGGAGCGCGCGGGTTATCGTGCGTGCCTGCGTTGCAAGCCGACGCAGGTTTCGTCGCAGGCGCGATACGTTACGCGCGCGCGGCAGTTGCTCGATCAGGCGAAGGAGACGATGAGCCTGGCGAAGCTGAGCGCGGAAGTTGGGCTGAGTCCGTTTCATCTGCAGCGGTTGTTCAAGCGCGCGACCGGATTGAGCCCGCGCGAATATCAGGCGGCGCGGCGCATGCAACATGTCAAGAGCGGACTGCGCAAAGGCGACGACGTGACCACCGCGCTGTACGACGCGGGATTTGGATCGGCGAGCCGTCTGTACGAGAAGGCGCCGCAGCAGATGGGCATGACTCCCGGAGAATATCGCCGCGGCGGAGCAGGCGCGAAGATCAGGTTTGCTGTCGTTCCCACTTCGCTGGGGCGCATGTTGGTTGCGGCGACGGATCGCGGTCTATGCGCGGTGCGCTTCGGAGAGAGCGTGACCGAGCTGGAGCGCGATCTGCGAAGTGAGTTCCATGCTGCCGAGTTGCAACGAGACGTTTCCGCGATGCGAGAGTATAC